>NZ_CP149510.1:535000-835000 GCF_040126305.1 Pararhizobium sp. A13
CGCATGGGCGGTGATGATCATCGGATCGCTGCCGCCGGCCTCGATCACGGCCGGTTTCATCCGGCTGGCGGCGGCAGCGGCAACCGCCTTGCCGGCGGTGACCGAACCGGTGAAGGCAACCGCGTGGGTCAGCGGCGAGGCGATCAGGTGCTGCGCGACATCGGCACCACCGGGCATGCAGGCGATCAAGCCTTCGGGTAACGCTTCAAAGACCTGCATGAACTCGAGCGTCGACAACGTCGTCGCCAAGGCGGGCTTGATGATGCAGGCATTGCCCGCGGCAAGCGATGCCGCGACCGTCCAGCACATCAGGAGGATCGGGAAGTTGAACGGCATGATGTGGACGCTAGTGCCGAGCGCCTCGTAGCGCGCATACTGGAACGAACCGGCCTGCGTCGTGCCGGCCACCTTGCCCGCCTCGTCGCGGGCCATTTCGGCGAAGTAGCGGAAGGCGCCGGCGCAGTTGGCAACCTCGCCGATTGCTTCGGGATAGGGCTTGCCCATCTCGCGCGACATGAGCTCGGCGCAGACCCGCATGTCGGTCGCCTCGATGCGGTTGGCGATGCGGTGCAGAATCGTGGCACGGCTCTTGGCGTCAAGGCGTTTCCATTCGGATTGCGCTGTCTTGGCGGCAAGAAGCACTGAATCCAACTCGGCGACGGTCGCTGCTGCAAACACGCCTTCCTCACCGAGTGTCGCCGGATTGATCACCGTGTGGCGCGCTCCCTTGGCGCGCACATAGTCTGGATGCCGGTAGAAAACGGGTTCGGCTGGAGTGAACATGGTGTTTTCCTGTTAAACGCATTTGCCTTGGTGAAGGCCCCCTCATCCTGCCCTCTCCCCGCTGGGGAGAGGAGGTACAAAGACCGTAGCCACTCAGCGGATCATGTAGACCTTCTTGATCGTCTCATGCACGGTGCAGACACCCTTCCAGTCCTGCGGGAAGAAGGCTGCCGTGTCCGGCACGATCTCGATCACCTCCCCGCTTTCGTGCACATAGGTACAACGGCCTTCGAGGAAGTGGCAGAACTCGTCGCGGGTCACATGGCAGTTCCATGTGCCCGGCGTGCAGATCCACAGCCCGCATTCGGACTGGCCGTCCGGACCCTTGTGGATCAGCTTGCCGGTCGTACGGCTTTCGCCCGCGATCATGGTCGGGATGATGCCCCAGTCCTTGAGATCGGTTTCCTCGAGCGGCTTGCGCATCAGCGGTGTGGCGGTCATGGCATGTTTCCTTTCCGATTTTGTTGTTGTCAGACCAGCATGTAGATGTTGCGCATGGTCTCGATCACGTGGCACTCGCCGGTCCAGCCGCCGGGGAACATGACGACGGTGCCCGCCTCGACTTCGATCACCTCGCCCTCGTCCGAGCGATAGACCGCCCGGCCGGCAACGAAATGGCAGAATTCGTCGCGCGGGATCGATAGCCGCCAGCGGCCCGGCGTGCAGACCCAGATACCGGATTCGGGCTGGTTGTTCGGCCCCTTGTGGACGAGCCGACCGGTCGATTTCGACTGACCCTCGACACTGTCTGGCTGTGTGCCCCAGTCGACAAGATCATCATAGATTGTGGCGTTGTAGATGTGCGGCGCGGACGATGTTTTGAGTTCAACCATGACACCCCCCTCTGTTCCCTCGGGACATCTCCCCACCGAGGGGGGAGATTGGCGATTGCCACATCTTTCCGACTAACGCCGCACCTTCAGCGAAAAACGATGCTTTTGCACGAGGGTTCGGCATGCCCCCGATCTCCCCCCTTGAGGGGGAGATGTCCCGAAGGGACAAAGGGGGGTAAGCGGCAACGACAGAGCGAGCGGCGATCGAGTACCCGACCGCATCCGAAAAAATCTCAGCCATCGAACTTGCCCGTCCCGGCCAGCTGATCGAGGATGTCCGCCGCCTTCTTCGGCCCGTTCTGCGCCTGCATATGGGCGCTGGTCGCCGCCAGCTTCGCCTTCATCTTCGGATCGTTGATGCAGGCGTCGAGCTTGGCCGCAAGCTCCTCGTCGGTCCAGTCGTAACGCGGCATCTTGAAGCCATGGCCGGTCTCGTCAACGCGGGTTGCATTGTCATGACCATCCCAGACATAGGGCATGATGATCGCCGGTTTGCCGAAATAGAGGCACTCGGTGAAGGAGTTGTTGCCGCCGTGATGGATCGCAGCGTCGATCTGCGGGATGACCGAAGGCTGCGGAAACCAGCTTTCGACGATGACGTTGCTAGGCAGGTTGTCGTACTGTTCCTTGTAGTCGCCGACATTGACGAGCGCCCGATAGGGCAGCTTGCCGAGGGTGGTGATCAGGCGTTTCAGAAGACCCGTGTCGCCGGCCCCGAGGCTGCCGAAAGAGATATACAGCAGCGGCTTGTCGTTGTTTTCGGCAAAGGTCGGCACCTCATAGGGCTTTTCCTTGCGCACGCACCCTTCCAGATACTGGAACCGTTTCGGATCGAGCGGATGAGCGCGATCGAACTTTACCGATTCCGGGTAAAGCAGCAGGTTCATGACGGGCGATGCCTCGAAGAACTGGCCAATCGGATAGGCGTCCTCGCCGGTCGAGTCGAGGAAAGCGTTGAAATCATCGTGGATCGGCTTGATCACCGCGTTGAATTTTTCGCGATACGCGGCGTGGCCTTCCAGATCATCCTGGCGGCAGCCGGACAGATGCGGCGGGATCTTCGGGTCCTCGATCTCGTTTTCCGAGCAGGAGATGATGCGCACCCAGGGCTTGCCGAACTGCTTGATCGCCGGGAACAGGATGACGTTGTCGACGCAGATCAGGTCCGGTTTGATCTTCGCCAGTACGCCCGGAAGATCTTTTTCAGCCCACTTGGCGCTGTCGACAATCGCCTCCCAGCAATCCTTCACGTAGTTGTCGATCTGGTCGTAAGGCGATTTGCGGAAGTTCGAAATGTGACCGTTGATGAAGTCTTCCCAGAATTTTGCCATCTGTTCCGGCGGCATCGGCGCCGAGAGGTTCACCGGATACGCCTCGAAACCATACCCCTTGTAAACATCGACGAAGCCGGGGTCGGACAGGAAGACCGCCTTGTGGCCGAGCGCTTCGACAGCCTGGGCGATGCCGACGGAGTTCAGCGCCGGGCCGAAAGCCGCCTCGGGGAAGAATGCTATCGTCTTGGACATGAGTTCCCTCTTTGTTTTTCTAGTCCTGGAAAATCCGGCAGGCCGCTGCATCAAAGCCGAGTGACACCGTCGCCCCGGTTTGCGCAGCGGCCACTTCAGGTCCAGCCGCCGCCACGCGGACCTGAAGGGGCGCCGATTGCAGCGCCGTTTTGACGTAGAGCTGCCGGTCGAGACCGTGATAGGCGACATCGACGACCGTGCCGGCGATACCGATGCCCGCGGGCCTCAGGGCGATATTTTCCGGCCTGATTGCAAGCACCGCCTTCTCATTTCGCTTCAGCCCACCAAGATCGCACGCAAGCGTTTCGCCAGCGGCCCGAAACAGGGCATCGGCGCCGATCTCGCCCTCAATGAAATTCATCACGCCGATGAAGCCCGCGACGAAACGGTTGGCGGGCCGCTCGTAGACTTCTTGCGGCGTGCCGCATTGCAGGATACGGCCATCCTTCAGCACCGCGACCCGGTCGGCCATGACCAGCGCCTCTTCCTGATCGTGGGTGACGATGATGAAGGTGATGCCGACCTCGTTCTGCAGCCGTTTCAGTTCCAGCTGCATTTTTTCGCGCAGTTTCTTGTCAAGCGCGCCGAGCGGTTCGTCGAGCAAAAGCACCCTCGGCCGCTTGATCAGCGCGCGGGCCAAAGCCACCCGCTGTTTCTGACCGCCGGAAAGCTCGGCCGGTTTGCGTTCGGCCAGTGCCTGGAGATCCGTCGTCTTCAGCATCTCCTCGACGCGGGCGGAAATCTCACCCTTGGCGAGGTGTTCCATTTCGAGGCCATAGGCGAGATTCTGCCGGACCGTCATATGCGGAAACAGGGCATAGGACTGGAACATCAGGTTGAGCGGTCGCTTTTCCGGCGCCTGATCGGTGATATCGCTGCCGGAAAGCCTGATCCGCCCCTCGTCCGGCTGCTCGAACCCGGCGATCATCCTGAGCAGCGTGGTCTTGCCGCAGCCCGATGGCCCAAGCAGCGCGAAGAACTCGTTTTCGCGGATATCGAGCGACAGCCCGTCGACGGCAACCGTCTTGCCGAAACGCTTCACCACCGTATCGACCGCCAGAACCGGGGCTTTGAAGTCAATGTTCATCGGGTCATCTGTTCTTTGTTTAGCCATTGCGAAAGCAGCAGCGCAGTCGCGCTGACGCCCATGACGATGGTGGCAAGCGCATTGATTTCCGGCGTTACGCCGAAACGGATCATCGAATAGATCTGCATCGGCAGCGTGATCGAGGAACGTCCGGCGCCGGAGGTGAAGAAGGCGATGATGAATTCATCGACCGACAGGGTGAAGGCGAGCAGCGCGCCGGCGACGATGGCCGGCAGCAGCACCGGGAAGGTCACGCGCCAGAAGGTGGTGAAGGCCGAGGCGCCGAGGTCGCGCGAGGCCTCGACGATCGAGAAATCGAAATTCTTCAACCGCGCCCGCACGACGGAGCAAACGAAGGCAAGGTCGAAAATCACATGGCTGATGACGATCGTGTGCAGACCCATGGTCACATTCAACCGCGAAAACAGGGTGAGCAGCGCCACCGCCAGCACGATGTCGGGAATAACCATCGGCGCGAAGGCAAGCGCCTCCAGCGGCGTGCTCCTGCGCTTCCGTGTCTCCATGCCGAGCGCCAGCATCGTGCCGAGCACGGTGGCAATAAGGGTGGAGAAGATGGCAACAACCAGCGTGTTCCACGCGGCATGGAGAATATCGCTGTTGCCCGCCAGCGAAGCGTACCAGCGCAACGAAAAGCCCGACCAGGTCGTCGGCAGGCCGCTTGCATTGAACGACAGGAGAACCAGCACCGCAATCGGCAGGTAGAGAAAACCGAAGACAAGAACGAGGATCGCTCTCCCCGTCAGCTTGATGCGCAGCGAGTCAGCCATTGGCAGCCCCCAGCGTTTCGCCGCTGAAGCGGGATGAGGCGCGCGCCTGCAAGAGCAGCAGCGCGATCATGATGGCGATCAGCACCATGCCGAGGGCGGCGCCGAACGGCCAGTCATTGGCGGTCAGGAACTGGTCGTAGACGAGATTGCCAATCATCTGGAACCGGCCGCCGCCGAGCAGCGCCGGGGTGACGAAATTGCCGATCGACAACACGAAGACGAAGACGCCGCCGGCAGCAATGCCGGGCATCGTGAGCGGCAAAGTCACCCGCAGGAAGGTCCGTACCCGCCCTGCCCCAAGATCACGCGAGGCTTCGATCAATTCGCTGTTCAGCCGCGACAGGCTGGAATAGATCGCCAGGATCACGAAAGGCAGATAGTTGTAAACGAGGCCGGTAATCACAGCACCTTCGCTGTAGAGCAAAGCCAGCGGTTCGCCCTCATAGCCGAGCCAGCGCAGCAGATTGTTGATCAGCCCCTCGCGGTTGAGCAACACGATCCAGGCATAGGTGCGGATCAGATAATTGCTCCAGAAAGGCAGGACGGCAAAAAACAGCAACAGCGGCTGCGTGCGCTTCGGAGCCAGGCAGATGGCGTAGGCCGCGGGATAGGCGATCAGGATCGCCAGCAGCGTCGCAATCCCGGCAATACGCACGGAGGCGAGGAATATCTTCGCATAGAGCGGATCGAAGACGCGCTGAAAATTCTCGAGCGTGAACGTGTATTCGATGCCGCCGTAGAGCCCCCGCGTCAGAAATCCATAGGCGAGGATGATCAGGCACGGCACGACCATGAACAGGCCGAGCCACGCAACGGCCGGCAGAGCCATGAGATTGGAACGAACCGTCTGCGAGGACAAGAAAAGAACTCCGGGGTTTATTTACCCCTCTCCCCGCAGGCGGGGAGAGGGTTTTTGGATGCGTCCGTCAAGGCAATCCCACCTGAATTCGGACCGTTTGGCTTGCGGCACTTCTCCCCAGCGGGGAGAAGTGCCGGGCGCATGCGAGGCGATGAGGGGTGGCGCGGCAGATTCGGAGTAGGTGGCTTCGCCCCCCTCATCCGACCCTTCGGGCCACCTTCTCCCCGCTGGGGAGAAGAGGAAACGGTTCAGTTTGCCGCCTTGATCTCGCTCACAGCACGGGAATAGTCGCGCTGTGCCTCGCCGAGGTCCTGAAGCTCCTCGTATTTGACGAGCGTTTCAGGCGAGACGCCCATGGTTGGGTATTTCTTGACGAGTTCCGGATCAAGGCTTTCCATGGCCGGCTTGTTCGGCACTTCGTAGAAGATGTTCGACGCCGCCCAGGCATGGTTCTTCGGCTCGAGAATGTAGTTCACGAACTTCAGCGCCGCGTCCTTGTGCTCGGAATTCTTCATCACCACCATGGTGTCGATCCAGAGGTCGGAGCCTTCCTTCGGGACGACGAACTTGATCTTGTCGTTTTCGGCGATGCCGTAATTGCACCAGCCGTCCCAGGCCTGCACCAGCGAGGCTTCGCCGGAAACGAGCTTCGAATAGAAGGTCGTGTCGTCATAGGCGAGCAGGTTCTTCTTGGCTTCGATCAGCGCGTTTTTCGCCGCCTCGATCTTTGCCGGGTCCTTTTCGTTGACGGAATAGCCCTTGTAGAGCAACCCCGCCGCCATCAGCCAGCGGTCGGTCGAGAGCATGGTGATCTTGCCCTTCAGCGCCGCCGGCGGGTCGAGCAGATAGGACCAGCTGTCCGGCGTGCCTTCAACGAGATCGGAACGATAGCAAAGGCCCGTCGTTCCCCAGGCGTAGGGAACGGCATAGGTATTGCCCGGATCGAACGCGAGCTTGGTTGCCTGCGGATAGAGGTTCTTGAGGTTCGGCACCTTCTCGACGCCAAGCGGTTCGAGCAGCCCCTGCCCATTCAAGATATGCGCGAAGGGGGAAGAGACGAACACGACGTCGTAGCCCTTGCCCTGGCCCGCCATCAGCTTGCCCATGATTTCTTCGTTGGTGGCGTGGTTGACCACCTCGATGGTGAGCCCGGTTTCCGCCTTGAAGGTCTCGGCGATATCCGGCGCCATGTATCCGGCCCAGTTGGAGATCACCAGATCGGCCGAAAGCGCGGTTCCGGCAGACAGAAGCATGGCTGTCGACGCAAGACCGGCCAGGCGCAGTTTCACTGACGTTTTCAAGGACATCTCCCGTTGCTGGCGCAATCCGGAGCCCAGGTTCGCCCTGGACGCTCGCCGCTTGCGCAAATCCATCATCCCGGAGGGTTTCGCGGTCCAGCGCGTCGCCGTCTCCGAGGGTCCAACCTCTGTTCCCGAAGCGGCTCGCCGATTATCCGGTCTATGTGTCGCTTCATCAGGCAGTATTATTTATAAAAAAAATACGTCAATACGAATTCGTGTGGCGTCTGAAATTTAACAGATGCCCTTGCGAAAGGCCCTTGGAAGATGCAGCATGCGTTTTATGGCAGCACGTTCAGGGCACAAGGCGATGGAAGCAGAGGCGAAGAAAGTCAAATATCGCCATGTCGAACTGGCGCAAAAAATACTTGATATCGCGACAGAACGGGGCATGAGCCGCGGTGAACGGCTTCCCGAACAGGCACTTGCCTCGCGCTGCAACGTCTCGCGCACCCCGATCCGCAAGGCCTTGCAGTTCCTTGCCGAGAAATCGATCGTCGAAGCGGAGGCCGAGGGCGGCTACCTGCTTGCCATCGACCCGGCCTCCTTTCCAGGCCTGGAGGATGCGGCTCAGCCGGCTGAAGAAACCGAGCTCTACAACGCCATCCTGCGCGACGTCTCGGCCGGCCGCATCAGCGACGCGCAAACGGTCGCCAGCCTGCAGCGGCGCTACGAGGCGTCGCGCAACGCGGTACAAAATGCGCTGACGAGGCTTGCCGAGGACAACCTCGCCGAACGCGCGGCCGGCCAGCAATGGCTGATCAAGCAGTTCGCCATCAGCGGCGATGCAGTCGCCAAGAGCTTCGAATACCGCCTCTCCTGTGAGCCTCTGGCACTCACCATGCCCGGCTTCCGCCGCGACGTCGCGGCGATCACCTCGCTCAGGCAATCCATGGAAATCCTGCGCTCGATGACGGAGAGCAGCTTTGACCAGAAGCTCTTCGAGCGCACCGACTTCGACTTCCACATGCTGATCGCCAAAAGCTGCGGCAATCCCTTCATGTCGGAGGCGCTGTCGAGTCACCACCGCCGCCGCCGATCGAGCCAACCGCCCGTGCATGTCAACGCCTTCCGGCTGATGCAGTCCAACATGGAGCACATCCAGATGCTGGAGCAGATCGAGCGCGGCCAGATGGAGCTTGCGGCCGACCTGATGCGCGTGCATATCCAGCTTTCCCATTCCCAGCGGCCGCGGCTGGCCGGACGCGGCGTCCCGCCTGTCTTCAAGGTGGTGGGCTAAACTCGGTGCGTGAATGAGCCAGCCCAAGGTAATCGCCTTTTTTCCGGAAGCCAGCTACGGCGCCGCGCTGAACTGCGTTGGCATTGCCCAGGAGCTTCGCCGGATGGGCGCGCGGCCGGTCTTCATCTGCCATCCCGGCTTTCGCGGTGTCTTCAGCGAATACGGTTTTCCAGAGTACCAGCTGCAATCGGCGGGCAGCGAAACCCCGACCGACTGGACCGATTTCATCAACCGCCATCAGGACGCGTTCCGGCAAACGCCGCTGGAGCAGGTGAAGAGCTATGTCGCTCCGACCTGGGAGGCGATCGTCGACACGGCAATTGCCGCCGAAGAGCCGCTTCGCCAGCTTCTGGCGCAGTTGAGGCCGTCGGTCGTCGTGCTCGACAACGTCGTGATGTTCCCGGCCATCGCCAATGCCGGTGTGCCTTGGGTCAGGGTCGTCTCCTGCGCCGAGACGGAGCTGCGCGATCCGCTCGTGCCGCCCTATCTTTCCGGCTGCGGCGGCAAGCCCGGTCCGGACTGGTCGACGTTTTCAGGGCGCTACGCCAAGGCCGTGGCTCCCGCACAAAAACGCATGAATGCCTTTCTCGCGGACTGCGGCCTGAGCCCTTTGCCGCCGGGCGAGTTCCTGGAAAACTCGCCTTTTCTCAATCTGCTTTTGTCGCCCCGCATTGTCCGTTTCGAACGCGAAATACCGCTCGACGCGCAAAAATTCGTCTGTCTCGACGGCTGCGTCCGGCAGGAGGCGCCCTATACGCTGCCGCACTTTGCCTCGCATCAGGATGCGCCGCTGGTGCTCACGAGCTTCGGCAGCCTTGGCGCCATGGACGTCTCGATGATCAAGCGGATGATCGGCGGCTTTGCCGAACTGCCCTACCGCTTCATCGTCAATGTCGGGCCATGGCGCGACGACTACAGCCGCATACCCGACAATGTCTTCCTCGAAAGCTGGTTTCCGCAGCCTTCCGTCGTCGAACAGTCGAGCCTGTTCATCCATCACGGCGGCAACAACAGCTTTTGCGAGGCGCTCTATTTCGGCGTGCCGTCGCTCATCATGCCGTTCTGCTGGGATGGCCACGACAATGCGCGTCGTGCGGACGACGTTGGCGTGGGGCGCCGGATCGATCGCTACCGCTGGACCGAGGAGGAACTCGCCTCCGCCATCACCGGCCTGCTCGACAATCCTGCTCTGAACGATAAACTCTCGGCCAATTCGGACGCGATGAAGAAGGCCGCTGGCGTCACGGTGGCAGCCAAGGCAATTCTCGACCTGATCTAAAGGGACGGCGACATGCAGGACAGGCTTTATATCGACGGAGAATGGATAAGGCCGGAAAAGGGCGGGACGCTGGATGTCATCAATCCCGCCACCGAAGAGATCATCCACAAGGCCCCCGCCGGCACCAGCGGCGATATCGACAAGGCCGTCAAAGCCGCGCGCTACGCCTTCGATTCCGGCCCATGGCCGCGTTTCACGGGGACCGAGCGTGCCGTTTATCTGCGCGCCATCGCCTCGAAGATTATCGAGAAGCGGGAGTTTCTCGCCAAGCTCGAAGTCGCCGACAACGGCAAGCCCCTGCCCGAAGCGCTGTGGGACATCGACGATGTCGCCGGCTGCTTCAACTATTATGCCGGGCTTGCCGAGGAACTCGATCACAGTCCGGAGGAAACGATTCCGCTCAGCGAACCGCGTTTCTCCTCACGCGTGGTGCGCGAACCGCTCGGCGTCGTCGGCGCCATCACACCATGGAACTATCCGCTGCTGATGGTCGCCTGGAAGGTGGCCCCTGCCCTTGCCGCCGGCTGCACCATGGTGCTGAAACCCTCGGAACTGACGCCGCTCACCGCGCTTGAACTTGGCGTCATTGCCGAGGAGGTCGACCTTCCGGCCGGCGTGCTCAACATCGTCACCGGTACCGGCCCGCAGGCCGGCGAGCCGTTGACCGAGCATCCGCTGGTCGACAAGCTCGCCTTCACCGGCTCGGTCTCCACCGGCCGCAAGGTGATGATGGCGGGCGCGCAGGACATCAAGAATGTCAGCCTCGAACTTGGCGGCAAATCGCCCTTCGTCATCTTCGCCGACAGCGATATCGACAAGGCCGTCGAATGGATCATGTTCGGCATCTTCTGGAACCAGGGCCAGGTCTGTTCGGCCACCTCGCGCGTGCTGGTCGAGGCGAGCATCTACGACGCCGTCGTTTCGCGGCTGTGCGAGGAAGCGGCGAAGATCAAGATCGGCAGCGGCATGACCGAGGGCACGCTGCTTGGCCCGATCGTTTCCAAGGGGCAATACGACAAGATCGTTTCGGCGATCGAGCGTGCCCGCATCGACGGCGCGACGGTTGCAGCAGGCGGCAGCCGCCCGGCCGGCCTCAACAGCGGCTATTTCATCGAGCCGACGGTCCTGACCGACATGAGCGAGGACAGCTACGTCTGGAAGGAGGAGATCTTCGGGCCTGTCGTCTGCGTCAAGCCGTTCAAGGACGAGGACGAGGCCATCCGCGTGGCCAATGACAGCCGCTTCGGGCTTGCGGCTGCCGTCATGTCGAAGGACGTGATGCGCGCCGAACGCGTGGCCGAGGCTTTCCGCGCCGGCATCGTCTGGGTCAACTGCTCGCAGCCGACCTTCACCGAGGCTCCCTGGGGCGGCTACAAACAATCCGGCATCGGCCGCGAACTGGGCCGCTGGGGACTGTCGAACTATCTGGAGACGAAGCAGATCACCCGGTTCAACAGCGACGAGCCGTGGGGGTGGTATATTAAAAGGTGAGAATTTTGCGCCCGTGCCTGCGCGGGTTAAAGCGGTCTTTGCCTCGGACTTTCTCATTTTGGACAGCAGCACAACTCTCCTCCGTCATCCTCGCCCTTGTGGACCACAAGGGCGAGGATGACGGCGAGTGGGGGAAGCTCCTCGTCAACCAATGCCCCCCTGATGCCCATTGCCGCAAAGATCAGCCCTCGCAAACCCCGCTCGTCTGTCCTTCCGCTTTTTCAAAAACACGCTGAAGCGCCCGGACCGGTGAAGCCGGCACGGTTTAATCGCGCAGTCGGAGGGCGCACGCAAATGCGGGGCCTCGATTTGATTTAGTAGATGGCTCCGCATTTGCGTGGCCTTCGGCGTTTTTCGGGGCTTCCGGCCCCTTCAAATGCTTGCACTGTCTCGCTGCGCAGGAGAAACGTTCTCCTGCTTGCATGGCTCAACCAAACCGGACCTGGCAGCCCGGGGGAGACATCTGAGGTGGGTGAACCACCCGACACGCATCACCCTGACCCTGGCCGCACGTTACGGCGCAAGGCGCAGGGCGCCGGCTCCCACCTGCCCGCGACCGTCTCGCGAAACACTCCGGCGGCGAAAACGGGAACCAGTATACGACGGCGTTTCCGGGCGGGGAAAACGGCGATGAAATTTATTTCGATGGATTGAACCCGGACACCGGTCCATGTGCAGCCGCCGAAATCTGAAATAGCGACGCAATCGGAAACACGACTTGTCATGTTAGACGTTTGAACGTCCATTTGACGACATATTCGCCGTTGCGCTTGATTTTGGTTTTGGTCCGCACCCGGACCGGCCCACCCAACGAAATCTCCGCATCGTCGAAGGCTTGGCGGGCCTCGGCGATGGCTTGATGATAGGCGCTGTTGTCACGTTTTGGGCTTTCAGCAATCGCCTTGAGAAGGGCGACCGTGTCTAGTTTGTCTTCAGCCATGAATTGGTCGCACTCCTTCGCGGCCGCGCACAAACCTATGTCGCTATGCCCAACACATTGGGGCAATACACGAACCAACGTGCTCTACTCAATCCAAACCTCTGGCTTCAAATCTGCGGCGTCATCACATCAGCTTTTGGTCCGCAGCTGCCTTCAGCCTGTCGCAAAAGTCTGTCGCGAAACACTGACTTTCACGAGGGATTTTGCGACAGAAATTTCCTCCGGAATTCCAAGGGACGGATTTTGTCGTTGAATTTGGGCAGATCCTCTGAAAACTCGATCGGCGAAGATCGGAATTGACGGGACGCAACCTTCCCTTTGGACAGCGGTTAATTGCTTCCTGGAAGAGGCTGTAGGAAGATGCGCTCATAGCTATCGAACGGTGGATTTTCGCCGAAACGCGCGTTTGCTGCAATGCCATGCGGATCTTCGGCGACCTTACTACGATAGCGGAGGTAGGTCGTCTCATCTGGAAAAGTGAAGAGGGCGACAGCAATATCGCTGGCTCCCTCCTCACCCACACGCGGGAAGCTCACGCCAACACCGGCCGGCTTTTCGCGAGGGATGAAATAGCCGTGGTGCGTTCCGCCATGACGTTCGATGAGGCCGATCCAGGTTCGGGCATAAGCTTGGAATTCCGCAATTCTGCCTTGATCAACGCGGTAGCGAACTTCGCAGGTAACGGGAGTATTCAACATTCAGTGCTCATCTCCTTGATTACCTCGGAAAGCTGAAAGCCATTGACAATGGGCATTTGAACCGGTCGACGGCGACCCTAGGCAAGCGATCTTCAACCCAATGATTGCCTCTGTGGCCGTTGACTGAGATTCCTAAGTGTAATGTCCTGTGGTAACTTCTGCCATGGCCCATCTTTCAGCAACAGACCGACCTTTTGAAGCTCTACGTGGCGGAAGACGATAATGAAAAGCGAGCCAAATCCGTCAGCCTACATGAACGCACGGGCTGACTTCGAAGCAGCATAGAGCCCCACCTTTACAAGGTTCGTGTCCACCGCCTCCGGAAGAAGCAGCATCTGCGAGCGGTCTGTTCCTGATAAATGGGCCATAGCAAAACCTACCATGGCCCGCTACCTTGAGGAATCCCGGATGCATTCCATAGAAAGAAGCGACATTGCCAATAAACAGAATAGTGCTCTACGCGCAGGACGTCGAGGAGACCGTTCGTTTCTACGAAAAACACTTTAGGTTTGAAGCGTCCAGACAGGCCGGCGACGGGATCATTGAACTGGTTAGCCAGGACAATGGGGCAAATTTGATGATCCACCAAGCTGCCAAGGGACAACGAAGCGGCCAATCAACCGTCAAATTGGTCTTCGACGTAGAGGACCTCGAAGCCTTTTGCGCTCTTCGCGCGAAAGACGGACTCGAATTCGGAACCATCCATCAGGCAGATGGATACATGTTCGCCAATGCTAAGGACCCTTGCAAAAACTCAATCTCAGTTTCAAGCCGAGCCTTCCGGAAAACCGCCTAAGACTTCTCACACAGTCTGCAGGGATTTCGCGACAACAGCACTAGGCATCCGAAGGAATGCGGGCGATGACCTTGATCTCGAAATCGAACCCAGCAAGCCAGTTCACACCGATTGCGGTCCAGTTCGGATAAGGCGGCTCGCTGAAAATCTGTTGTTTGACAGCCATAATGGTCCCGAACTGGTTCTCGGGGTCCGTGTGGAACGTAGTGACATCAATGATATCGTCAACGGTGCAGCCTCCAGCTTTAAGCGTTGCCTGAAGGTTGTCGAAGGCCAGTTGGACCTGGCGCCCGAAATCAGGTTCAGAAGTCCCGTCGGGACGGCTGCCGACCTGTCCGGATACGAAGAGGAGGTCGCCGGAGCGAATCGCGGCTGAATAGCCGTGTTCCTCATAAAGAGCGTGCCTGTTTGCAGGAAAGATTGCGTTACGCTTAGCCATTTTGATCTCTCTTCATTGTTGTTGTTCGCACCTGATGGGCGCAGCGCAATGCTTCAAAAGCTTCACAAGCCATCGCTTCATCTGATATACGATGCGTATGTAAAATGGCTGACATACGGCACGTATGTCAAGTTAATATACGCACCGTATGCGAATTTGAGGATTTATGGCAAAGCGACGCGTCGAGATGATGGAGGAGAACCGCGCCAAGCTGATCGCGGCAGCTCGAAAGGCTTTTGCCGATAAGGGATACGCCGCAGCGTCCATGGACGAATTGACGGCCGAGGTCGGTCTGACACGGGGCGCACTTTACCACAATTTCGGAGACAAGCGTGGGCTGCTGGCGGCGGTTGTCAATCAGATCGACGCTGAAATGGCTTCGCGCGCGAAGGAAATCGGCGCCCAATCGGAGCGCGACTGGGAAGGGTTGTTGGCCGAAGGGATCGCCTATATCGAAATGGCGCTCGATCCCGAAGTACAGCGCATCGTTCTGCTCGACGGACCTGCAGTTCTCGGCGATCCGTCACAATGGCCCAGCCAGAACAGTTGCCTTCAGGCGACAAAGCAGACGGTGGAGCGGTTAATCACACAAGGAATTCTCAAACCAGTTGACGCAGAAGCCGCTGCCCGGCTCCTCAATGGCGCCGCGCTCAATGCTGCCCTATGGATCGCTGCCAGTGACGATCCGAAGGGTGTTTTGCTGAAGGCTATCGAGGCCTTCCGCTCCCTGGCCATGGGCCTTCTTGTACGACCTGGGTGAAATCCCCGACGCCGATGTGTGCGCCGCAAACAAGCGTCTGCGTTAAGTAAAGATCGTACAACGCGAATTCAACGCCGCAGAATAGGGCGGTTTGCGAACATGACAATGACCGGTACTGGCCCGCAGTCGTCGCCTCCCCCACACATCAACCGACTCCCCTAAGCCCCTACTCCGCCGCTTCCGCCCTCGCCGCCGGGACGTAGTTGAGGATCGGCCCGAGCCAGCGTTCGACCTCGCCGATCGGCATGTCCTTGCGCCCGGCATAGTCCTCGACCTGGTCGCGCTCGATCTTGGCGACGCCGAAGTAATAGGCTTCCGGGTGGCCGATATAGAGGCCGGAGACGGAGGAGCCCGGCCACATGGCGAAACTCTCCGTCAGCGTGACGCCGATTTCCTGCTCGGCCTTCAGGAGACGAAACAGCGTCGCCTTTTCGGTGTGATCGGGCTGCGCCGGATAGCCGGGTGCCGGGCGGATGCCGGCATAGGGCTCGCCGATCAGTTCGGCGGGCGTGAAGGTCTCGTCCGGTGCATAGCCCCAGAGCTCCTGGCGGACATATTCGTGCATACGCTCGGCAAAGGCCTCGGCGAAACGGTCGGCCAAGGCTTTCACCATGATCGAGGAGTAATCGTCATTGGCCCGCTCGAAGCGTTCGGCAATCGCCACTTCCTCGATGCCGGCGGTGACGACGAAGCCGCCGATATAATCGTCTCTGCCGCTTTTGACCGGGGCGACGAAATCCGACAGGGCCACATTCGGCCGGCCGTCGCGCTTACTCATCTGCTGGCGCAGCGTGAAAAAGGTGGCGAGATCGGCGCTTCGCGTTTCATCCGTGAACAGGTGGATATCGTCCCCGACCACACCGGCCGGCCAGAAGCCGACGACCGCCTTCGGCGCGAACCACTTTTCCGCGATGACTTTTGCCAGCATGGCTTGAGCATCGGCAAAGAGCTGGCGGGCGGCTTCGCCTTGCCGTTCGTCTTGGAGAATCTTCGGGTAGACGCCCTTTAGCTCCCAGGTCTGAAAGAACGGCGTCCAGTCGATATAACGCGCCAGTTCGGCGAGGTCCCAACCCTGAAAGACGCGGGTGCCGAGAAAGGAGGGCGTCTTCGGCTGATAGCCGTCCCAATCGACCGTCTGCGCGTTGGCGCGGGCCCTGGCCAGCGGCAGGCGCTGCTTTTCCAGCTCGTTGCGGGCATGCGCGTCGGCGACCTTCCTGTATTCGGCGCGGACCGTCTCGACATAGCCGGCCTTCGCTTCCGGCGACAGCAGACTGGAAACGACGCCGACGGCGCGGCTGGCGTCGGTGACGTAGATCGCCTGGCCCTGATGGTAGCGCGGGTGGATCTTGACGGCCGTGTGCACGCGGCTCGTCGTGGCGCCGCCAATCAGCAGCGGAATATCAAAGCCTTCGCGCTCCATTTCGGCCGCCACATGCGCCATCTCGTCGAGCGACGGCGTGATCAGGCCGGAAAGGCCGATGATGTCGACATTGCGCTCGCGGGCGACTTCGAGGATTTTCGCCGCATGCACCATCACCCCGAGATCGATGATCTCGTAATTGTTGCAGGCGAGAACGACGCCGACGATGTTCTTGCCGATGTCGTGCACATCGCCCTTCACCGTTGCCATCAGCACCTTGCCGGCGCTCTGGCGCTCGCCCTCGCCCTCGCCGCCACCCGCCAGCCGCTCGGCCTCCATATGGGGCAGGAGAACCGCAACCGCCTGCTTCATCACACGGGCCGACTTCACCACTTGCGGCAGGAACATCTTGCCGGAACCGAAGAGGTCGCCGACGACATTCATGCCGGCCATCAACGGGCCTTCGATGACATGCAGCGGCCGCGCGGCATTTTCCCGCGCTTCCTCCGTATCGGCGTCGATGAACTCGGTGATGCCGTTGACCAGCGCATGCTCCAGCCGCTTTTCAACCGACCATTCGCGCCATTTCAGGTCCCGCTCCCTGGCCTCCCTGCCGGCGGCACCCTTGAAGCGTTCGGCCAGTTCCAAGAGCCGCTCGGTCGAATCGGCGCGGCGGTTGAGGACGACATCCTCGCAGGCTTCCTTCAGCTCCGGCTCGATCTGGTCGTAGACGGCAAGCTGGCCGGCATTGACGATGCCCATGTCCATGCCCGCCTGGATGGCATGATAGAGGAACACGGCATGCATCGCCTCGCGCACCGGCTCGTTGCCGCGGAAGGAGAAGGAGAGGTTCGAGACGCCGCCGGAAATATGGACATGCGGCAAGGTCTCGATGATCTCGCGCGTCGCCTCGATGAAGTCGACGCCGTAATTGTTGTGTTCCTCGATACCGGTCGCCACCGCAAAGATGTTCGGATCGAAGATGATGTCTTCCGGCGCAAAACCGGCCTGTTCCGTCAAGAGCCTGTAGGCGCGGGTGCAGATCTCGACCTTACGGGCCTTCGTATCGGCCTGTCCCTTTTCGTCGAAGGCCATGACGACGACCGCGGCACCATAGGCGCGGCAGAGTTTTGCGTGATGCAGAAAGGCTTCCTCGCCTTCCTTCATCGAGATCGAATTGACCAGCGGCTTGCCCTGCACGCATTTCAGCCCGGCCTCGATGATGTCCCATTTCGAACTGTCGATCATCACAGGCACACGGGCGATATCCGGCTCGGCGGCAATCAGGTTCAAGAACTCGACCATCGCCTGCTTCGAATCGATCAGGCCCTCGTCCATGTTGACGTCGATGATCTGGGCGCCGTTCGCCACCTGGTCACGGGCGACATCGAGCGCCGCGGCATAGTCGCCGGCGGTGACCAGCTTGCGGAACTTGGCCGAGCCGGTGACGTTGGTGCGCTCGCCGACATTGACGAAGGCAATGTCCTTGCTCAGCGTGAACGGCTCTAGCCCGGACAGCTTCATTAGTCGCGGCACCTCGGGAATGGCGCGCGGCGGGTGTTTCGAAACAGCCTCTGCGATCGCCCGGATATGGGCCGGCGTCGAGCCGCAGCAGCCGCCGACGATGTTGACGAGGCCCTCGCGGGCAAAGCCCTCGATCTGGGCTGCCATCTCCTCGGGGCTTTCGTCGTAACGGCCGAATTCGTTCGGCAGGCCAGCATTCGGATAGGCGCAGACGAAGGTGTCGGCGACGTCGGAAATCTCGGTCAGGTGCTCGCGCATGGCATTGGCGCCGAGCGCGCAATTGAGGCCGATGGTGAAGGGCTCGGCATGGCGCACCGAATGCCAGAAGGCCGTCGGCGTCTGGCCGGACAGGGTGCGGCCGGAAAGATCGGTGATCGTGCCGGAGACCATCACCGGCAGGCGAACGCCCTTTTCGATGAACACTTCCTCGGTCGCAAAGATCGCCGCCTTGGCGTTCAGCGTGTCGAAGATCGTTTCGATCAGGATGATATCGGCGCCGCCATCGATCAGGCCGCGCAGCTGCAAGCCATAGGCGACGCGCAGGTCATCGAAGGTTACGGCGCGAAAACCGGGATTGTTGACGTCGGGCGAGATCGAGGCGGTGCGGTTGGTCGGCCCGAGCGCACCGGCGACGAAGCGGCGCTTGCCGTCGACCTGCTGCGCCCTGAGCCCCGCACGCCGCGCAAGCCGGGCACCGTCACGGTTCAGTTCATAGACCATCGCCTCCATGCCGTAGTCGGCCTGGGCGATGGAGGTTGAGGAGAAGGTGTTGGTTTCGAGGATATCGGCGCCGGCGATGGCGTAGTTGTAATGGATTTCCTCAATCGCGCCGGGCTGGGTCAGGGTCAAAAGGTCGTTATTGCCCTGCAGATGACAGTCGCAGCCGGCGAAGCGGTCGCCACGGAAATGCTCTTCGCCGAGGCCAAGCTGCTGGATTTCCGTGCCCATCGCGCCGTCCATGATCAGGATGCGTTCACGCGCCGCCGCTTTCAATGCGGCCATGACTTCCGACCCATCGGGACGGGGTGAAATGGCGCCGAAAAGGGCATCGATGGCGGACATGGGAAATCTCCCGTTCTGAAAACGACAATACAGTAGCATACAGGCATCACATAAAGATATCTTTATGTCAATATATGCATCTCCGCAATCAAACGAACGGGCAAAAAGAAACCGGCCCGTTTCAGAGGAAACGAGCCGGTTGGACATCGATCGGATATGCCGCGTCAGAGCCGTTTGAGGCAGTCGTCCACTTCGTAGATGGCGCAGAGGATGTGATAGAAGCTGCTGGCGGGCGCCGGTTCTTCGACGAAGCTGCCATCGGCCTTCTGCTTGTCGCGCCACAGCCCCTTGACCGGCGTGTCGAGAAACCGCATCAGCGCCGTTGCGGCGCGAACGGAGGAGCGGAGATAACGCTCGCGCTCCTCGCCTTGTGTGAGCGCCGCAAAGCGGATCGCCGCCTTCAGCCATTCCGTCTGCGGCCACAGCCGGGCGATCGGATCGGCGACGGAGAAATCGTCGAGAAGCGTCATGACAGCCACGTCGCGCGGCTGCGCAATGCCATATTGCTCTCCGATCTCGAACAGGCGGCGCGCCTTCACCAACGCATCGGCATCGCCGCGCCGCTCACCCCAGCGCAAGAGCAGCCAGGCCCACTCGAACTGGTGGCCCGGCTCGACGATGCGGCCCTTGTCGCCCGGCATCGGCGACCAGTCGTGATCGAAGAATTCGCGCAGCGCGCCGGTTTCGGTATCGATGAAATGATCCATGCAAAGCGCTGCGATCTCATCGGCGAGATTGGTCCAGGCAACCGTGTCGAAACCATCCACCTCTTCGCTCGCGAGGCACGCCTCGAACAGGTGCATATGCGGGTTGGAGCAGAGCGGCAGGCGCGGTGGATTGTCTTCCTCGAAGCCCGCCAAAGGGTGCTTGCAATGGGCTTCGAGCTTTTGCAGCAAGATATTGCTGCGCTCGATCATCTCCGCCTTCCGCTCCGGAAAGACCTGAGCCACATAGGCAAAGGACAAAAGCGCGAAAGCCTGGTTGTAGAGATCGAACGACGCGTCGATCAGATGTCCGTCCGCATCCGCGAGCGCCCCGTAAAAGCCGTTCGGCTGCAGATAGACGCGATCGAAATAGGCAAGCCCGCTCCGAGCGACGCTCTGCCAGTCTCCCGGCCAGCCGCGACGGCCCGCTTCCGCAAAGCAATAGACCTGGCGCGGCTGGACGCGCGACCGGCGGTTCGCCCGCGTCGGCTCGCCCGTCATGTCGATCGTCTCGACGAAGCCGCCGCTCGACGTGTCAAAGCCCTTGTCGCGCCAGATCGGCAGCGCCGCACTGGCGAGCCAGTCGTTCAATTTCGCGGAAAAGCCGGCAATATCCATTATCACTGTCCGTCCGTTCTTATGCGCCAAGTTTCAACGCGCCGAGATCCTTGCCGAGCACATTGGCGAGCGCTTCGACGACCATGTTGTGATCCTCGCGCTGCGGCAGGCCGGAAACCGTAACCGCGCCGATGCAGCCGGTGCCCTTGACGACGATCGGGAAGCTGCCGCCATGCGGCGCAAACTCGGCATCGGGCAGGCCGAACTTCGCCTGCAGCGTGCTGTCCTGCTTGGCGAGT
This sequence comes from Pararhizobium sp. A13, assembly GCF_040126305.1. Lineage (NCBI taxonomy): Bacteria > Pseudomonadati > Pseudomonadota > Alphaproteobacteria > Hyphomicrobiales > Rhizobiaceae > Pararhizobium > Pararhizobium sp. A13. Next base: position 555,325 of record NZ_CP149510.1, read on the forward strand.
GTCAGGCCGATCGCGTAGCTGCTCTTCAGGAAGCGGAAAACGCAGTTGCGCTTGCGGCGCACCCAGTTCGGATTGTCGGGCGTCGATCCCTCCAGCGCCGCATAGAAGACCGGCATGGAAAACAGCGTGACGTCGATCACGACGCCCAATTTTCCTTCCACCGCCATGTCGCGTAGCAACGCACCGAGTTTCCAGCCGGTTTCCAGGTTAAAACTGTCGAACTGCAGTTCCTTCTCCTGCAACGCGATGCGTTCGAGATCCTTGTCGAAATTCATATCGCCGTTTCCCCTTGTCTTTCAGTCTTTCCAGAGCCAGGCGGCGCCGCGCACGCCGGAACTGTCGCCATGCACCGCCTTGCGGATCGGCGTTTCGAAACTGTCGCCGAAAATATATTTGACAATCAAATCCGGCAGCTCGTCGTAGATCTCGTCGACATTCGACATGCCGCCGCCAAGCACGAAGACATCGGGGTCGACGATGTTGGTGAGCAGCGCCAGGCTGCGGGCGAGCCGGTCGACGAAGCGCTCGTAGACGGCGGTGGCGACCGGATTGCCGCTGCGCTTGTCGGCGATGATGTCGCGGCCGCGCCGGTCGATGCCCGTCGTGGTCCGGTAATCGAGTTCGACGCCGGTGCCGCAGGCATACATGTCGAGGCAGCCATGTTTACCGCACCAGCATTTGTGGCCCGGATACTCGTCCGGCGTCATCCAGGGCAGCGGATAGTGGCCGATTTCGGCGGCGATGCCCTGATAGCCGGCATGCACATGTTTGCCGATCGCAAGCCCCCCGCCATGGCCGGTGCCGACGATGACGCCGAAAACCGTATGCGCATCCTTGCCGGCGCCATCCACGGCTTCCGAGACAGCAAGGCAATTGGCATCATTGGCAAGCCGCACTTCGCGGCCGAGCGCTGCCTGGAGATCGCGCCCGAGCGGCTGGCCGTTCAAGAGCACGGCATTGGAATTGCGCACGATGCCGGTGCGCGGATTGGGGCTGCCGGGAATACCGATGCCGATCGTCCCCTGTTCGCCCGCCATCTGCTCGGCGGTGGCGACAAGCTCCTGCACCGCGCGGATGCAGGCATCGTAACCGCTGGTCGGCGTCGCGATGCGGTGCCGGGCCCTGGTCGTGCCATCGCGGTCGAGCGCGATGACTTCCATTTTCGTGCCGCCCCAGTCAATTCCAATGAACATGTCGGATCAAACTCTTGTGCATCTCGTTGCAATGAGCGGCGCCTCATCGGCCGGGTGTTCTCCCGTTCCGCCGCACCTGCTTAACACCGGAAAAGCGTTTCGCGCCAGTCCGCCCGGCTGCGAAGCGCACGAGAAAATCCAGTTCCGACAAGGCCGATGCAAAACCGCATCGGAAAAACACTTGGCTTCGCGGCCGAGCTTTTGTAAGGGTTCTTTCCGGCTGGTCCCATAGCTCAGCAGGATAGAGCGCAGGATTCCTAATCCTGAGGCCGATGGTTCGAATCCATCTGGGATCACCAGCAAACCAACATCCTGCTATTTCCGACGCTCAAACGAGCTCCGACACCGTTCCCCATATTCGCGTCGCAATGGGCGATCTCAGTTGCGCAACTGTCTTCTTTTTTCGGCGCCATCCGGTCGTATAGTCGCGTCGTCGCGATATTGTAACGGGTGGCTTGGCGGTGCGTTCCATGCCCCCAAGGCCGAACCAGGTCTACCTGAGGCTCAAACGCGTGAGGCGACGGAGCGCCTGGCAAGCGGGGCACGGTTCAGGTGTCCGACCTTGCCGAGGCCTTTCTCGTGGACATCTCCAACTCCCGAAGGCGGCGACGCTCCGCGACCCTTGCGTCTATCCTTGCCTGTATTCGCGCCTGACGGCGATCTTCCTTTCTCTGCTCGGTCCTGAGGCGCACCATCTCGTAGTAAGATCGCTCGGCCTCTTCCTGACCATGAATGCCAATCTTGACGTCCTCCTCCACCGCGACCCTGAAAGCGTCCGCCAATTCCTCTGCGGGCAGGCCCGGATTGCAGTAAAACGCTTCAAACACCTGCATGTTGAAGTCAAGGACGTGGGGGTATATGTGCCTGCGATCTGCCATCCACTGGTTCTTGAACAGCCTGGTCACCGCTTCGTAACTCGGCATGTAATGGAGACGCTCATCGGTTCCGTTGGCCCTCATAAACTCGTCCAAGGCTGCCCGGATTATAGCCTTGGATACCGCGTCGGCGCTTAGGCAGGAAACCGACCTGAAAGTTGCCGCCAGGGGTATTGGGGAAACCGAAAACAGGATATGTGCATCGGGCCGGAACTTTCGGATCAACGCCCGTATGGCTTGGAGGTTTGCAGCATTTTCGGCAAAGCTCGAAACGCGGAATTTGTGCCGGGCCGGGTCATATTTGTCCATCGGAACGGCACGCCAAAACACCTCTCCTGTCGGCTCGTCGTACCAAACTTCCGACAGACCGAGCGTGATGATGAAGAGATCCGCTTGGTCAAATAAGTCTTTGGTTTCAAGCCTGACCGCTTCATCGTATCCGAATTCTTCGGCCGCATATCCGTGCCAAAGGTCGGCATTCGGGGTCTTGTTGAGCCAGGCCCACTCGAATTGCTGAAGGATGGCGAACGTGTTCACAATCCCGTCGCCCATTTGCGTGACGTAAGCTCGGCTCTCCTTTTTGGTCAAAACATTATAGTCGCGGCCATGGAGATAGTCGCTGATGTTCGCTGCGAAACATGACCCGAAGGCGACAATAGGCGTTTCCTTGGTCACGAATTTGGAAGCGGGGGCCCACCCCTCCATCAGGTATTCAGCCAGGAAATTTGGTGCGGCAAACGAGTTGTTCGTCGGATGAAAGTTGGTGTGTTCCCCGCGAAAGAAGCTCTGCGACGTCTTGCGTTGCCGTCCGTCTTGCTCGTATGCGTAGAATGCCATTATTCACCTCTCAAATTGAGACCGGCACGCTACTTCAAGGGCTGACCGTGTCAATGGGCTGTGCGTCGCGCGACTCCGTTCGGCGGGGGTTTGGAACTCGAGGGCATCCAGTCTAAACGCACTGCCCAAAGAAAAAGGCCGGGTGAAAACCCGACCTCTCCGACCCGCCTCGACAGCACTGCCAGTACATCCGTGGTCAGCCGCTGGAAACGAATTCCATGAGCGCAATATGGTGCACGAATGTAACCGTTTCAAGACATTGCCAAAAATAAGCGCAAGCAGGACCGCGCCTCAGGCCGCATCCAGCGCCACCGTCAGGTCGGCGATCAGGTCGTCCGGGTGTTCGATGCCGATCGACAGGCGGATGGTCGATTCCAGGACGCCGATCCGCTGGCGCACGTCAGCCGGCACGCCGGAATGGGTCATCGTGGCGGGGTGGCTGGCGAGCGATTCGGTGCCGCCGAGGCTCACGGCCAGCTTGAAGATCTGCAGCGCATTGAGAAACCGGAACGAGGCCGGCTGGCCGCCGCGGATATCGAAGGAGAAGGTCGAGCCGGCGCCGCTGCACTGCGCGGCAAAGGTCCTGCCGACCGGCGATTCGGCGTCGTGATAGGGCAGATAGTGGATACCCTCGACCTTGGGGTGGTCGCGCAGGAAATCGGCAATCTGGAGGGCATTGCCGTTCGCCTTTTCCATGCGGATCGACAGCGTTTCCAGTGAGCGGCCCAGCATCCAGCAGGAATGCGGATCGAGCTGCGTGCCGATGGCGCCGCGCAGGGCCTTGATCTGCTTCATGATCGCCTTGGTGCCCAGCGCCGCGCCGGCGATCAGGTCGGAGTGGCCGCCGACATATTTGGTCAGCGAATAGAGCGAAAGGTCAGCACCGTGCTCGATCGGCCGCTGGAAGACGGGTCCGAGCAGCGTGTTGTCGCAGGCGACAATCGGCGTGTGCCCCTGCGTTTCGCCGATCCTGTCGGCGATCCGGCGGATCATCGCGACATCGACGAGGCTGTTGGTCGGGTTGGCCGGCGTTTCGATCAGGATCACCGAAATGCGGCCCTTGGCCATGGCCGCATCCGCCGCCTGCTGCACAGACTTCTCGCTGACGCCATCGGCGAACCCGACGGCGGTGACGCCCATATTGAGGAAGGTCTTCGCCAGGAGCGTTTCGGTGCCGCCGTAGAGCGGCTGCGAATGCAGGATCGCGTCACCCGGCCTGACGAAGGCAAGCAGCGTCGTGGCGATCGCCGACATGCCGGAGGAAAACAGTGCGCAGCTCTCGGTGCGCTCATAGACCGCCAGGCGGTCCTCGACGATTTCGCTATTGGGATGGTTGAAGCGGGAATAGACCAGGCCTGCCCCGGTGCCCGCCGGCGGCTCCCGGCGGCCGGAGACGAAATCGAAGAAATCCCGCCCCTCTTCCGCCGATTTGAAGACGAAAGTGGATGTCAGGAAGACCGGCGGCTTGACGGCGCCCTCGGACAGTTCCGGATCATAACCATAGTTCAGCATCTGCGTTTCGGGATGCAGTTTATGATTGCCGATATGGGTCTTGGAGGGATGGGGAGCGGTCATGACAGTCTCCGGGATTTTGATGTGAATTACGCAGTCTACATCAAGTTTGGCTGCTACTTCTTGCCAATCTGAACGCGTTTTTGACCAAAAATTGCGCGGTGCTGATCGAAACTGGACAAAATCCGGATTTTTCGGCGACGCCGTATGGATCGAAGTGCGGAGAAATGCTCAGGCGCTCCCGGCGCGGGCCGGAACAAGGAACAGACTTGCCCGTTCGTGGATGGCCATCACCAGAGGAGCAAGGCCAGCCGAGGCTGGTTCTCCATCCGATGCGCTCGAAGCCATCCGGCCTTCCTTCGAGGACCTGGTTGAAATCTCCGATGTCAGCGTCGCTGCCGATGCAAATATGCCGCAAGCATTCGTCGCCCTTGCGCCGGGCGCAAAGCGTAGGTGACGCTATGAAGACGCCGAGTAGGTGTTCCGGAAGCTCGCCCGGGAAAACTGGGGGCTCAAGGCGCTGAGTTCGACTGAGGTCTTCGCCTGACTATTCCGGCCGCCGCGCGAGCCTGCCGGTTCTCGGCTCTAATCCACCGCATCGCTTTGCGCGTCACGCAGGATATTCATCTGCTTGCGCTCGCGCGCCATGTCGCTGACAGCGGCGCGCAGTCGCGGGTGCCGGGCCATGAAGATGTTGAAGTCGCGCCGGTCGAGTTTCAGGAACTGGCAGAAATCCACCGCGATCACATCGGCGGTGCGCAATCCACCGCTGAGCAGCGCCATCTCGCCGAAGAAAGCGCCCGCCTCCAGAAGGACAGCCTTGCCCGGCAGGCGGACCTCGACGGCGCCGGCGGCGATGAAATACATGGCATCACCGCGCTCGCCGACCCTGATGACCTTGTCGCCCGGCGATGCCGACGCCGGCCGGAACAGGAGGAGAAGCTCCTCCAGGGCATGTTCATTGACCTCGGAAAACATCGGGAATGTGTTCACCAGTTGCTGCTTCTTCAGCTGCTGCTGGCTTTCCTTTTCTTCGGCTTTTTCCCTGATGATATCGAGATCCCGCGTCAGCGCGGCAAATTTGCGCTGGCCATACTGGCTTGCGAAAACGGGCATCGCACGGCCGATTGCCGTTTTCAGCTTCGCCGCGACAGCGAACATCAGCGGGTTCAGCGTAATCGAAAGAATAGCGCCGGCGAGGATGAGGTCGTGGCCTTCCTGTGACAAGAGCCCGAGCGAGACGCCAAGCCCGGCGACGATGAAGGAGAACTCGCCGATCTGCGCCAGGCTTGCCGCCACCGTCAGCGCCATTTGCAGCGGATAGCGCAACAGGAGCACGAAACCGGCGGCGATCAGCGATTTGCCGCAAATGATCAGCGCCAGGATGGCGGCGACCGCAAGCGGCTGATGGATCAGGATCATCGGGTTGAACAGCATGCCGACCGAGACGAAGAACAGCACCGAAAAAGCATTCTGCAGCGGCAACGAATCGGCGGCGGCCCGGTGGCTGAGGTGGGATTCGCTCATGATGACGCCGGCAAAGAACGCGCCGAGCGCGAAGGACACGCCGAAAATCGTCGCCGACCCGAAGGCGATGCCGAGCGCGATGGCAAGCACGGTCAGCGTGAACAGTTCGCGCGAGCCGGTGCGAGCGACCAGCGTCAGCAGCCATGGAACGAGCCGAGGTCCCAGCATGACGGCAAGCACCGCAAAGGCGCCGAGCTTGAGCAGCGTGACAAGAATGGTCAGGGCAATCGACGTACCGCCTCCAGCGTCCGTCGCATGCGCTGCCGTCGCACCCTGGTCGCCCAAGACCTCCGCGACGATGGGCAGGAGAACAAGCGTCAGGACCATCGCCAGATCCTCGACGATCAGCCAGCCGATGGCCACACGGCCATTGGGCGAGTTGACGAGATTTCGCTCTTCCAGCGCCTTGAGCAGCACCACGGTGCTGGCAACGGAGACGCTGAGGCCGAAGACGAGCCCAGCGCCGAGACTCCAGCCCCACAGCGTGCAGAGGCCGATGCCGAGCAGCGTCGCAAGGATGATCTGACCGATGGCGCCGGGAATGGCGATGCCGCGGACGGCGATGAGATCCGATGCCGAAAAATGCAAGCCGACGCCGAACATCAACAGGATGACGCCGATTTCCGCCAGTTGCGCGGCAAGCGCGCTATCCGCGGTAAAGCCCGGCGTGAACGGCCCCATCAGGATGCCGGCAACCAGATAACCGACCAGCGGCGGCAAACGAAGCCTGTCCGCAAGATAGCCAAAACCAGCGGCCAGTACGAAGCTGATCGCAACCGTCGCCACCAAAGCCATGTCCTGATGCACACTCTACTCCCGACTGCCCAAGCTGTTGCGCCAACACAATGTTTTTTCACATCGTAAGCCGTCCTTGGCGCTTTGATAAAGTGGCACATTCGGGAAAATGACGGTTTTATCGCCATGAACCGGCTTCCTGCCCTGTATTCCAGTCGAGGGGCGCTTCATCGATCAGCTTCATCTGGAACCGCCCGTCCGGTTGCACGCATCCACGATGCATTGCCGGACAGATGCGACGTCCTGTGAAGCTGCCGGATCGCCTTGGTGATGGAGTGGTCGAGCTGCCGGACGTCCAGGTCAGCGGAAGCACCGGTCTCTCGCAGATACTCGCAGGTGCTCGCCGGTCAGGCCGATCGAATTGTCGATCACATCGATATGCAGCCGGATCTCGCGCCAGGGTTCATCGACGCAATCGGCCAGCGCCTGTCCGATGTGGGCATAAATGTCTTGTGCGCTTTCCGGCATGTCGCTCCCCTCGCCGCATCGTGATACTATGCGAGATAGGCAAGTCTCGACCGGCGGAATGGATGCGCAGCAAGAATCACCGGTCACATTCTGAGCATTTCGCCTAACTTTTAGGCAATCGACCGAGAGCACCTATTTTAGGCATTGCCAAGAATGCTGCGCTGCGTCATCTATGCGCCATGGCTTATTTTGACCTCACCATTCTCGTCATCGATGAGAACGCGATCCGCGCCTCCATCATCGAGGAAGGATTGCGTGAGGCAGGGCATACGAAGGTGACGGTGGTCCATGAAGTCAACGGCATCGCCCGCATCATCGAGACACTGCAGCCGGACGTGATCGTCATCGATCTTGAAAACCCCAATCGCGACATGATGGAGCATCTGTTCCAGCTCACTCGGACGGTCGGCCGGCCGATTGCCATGTTCGTCGATCGCTCCGACACAGCCTCGATCGAGGCGGCGGTGGAAGCCGGCGTCTCCGCCTACATCGTCGATGGCCTGAAGAAGGAGCGCGTCAAACCCATTCTCGACATGGCCGTCAGCCGCTTCAATGCCTTCAGCCGGCTGCAGCAGGAGCTTGCCGACGCGAAATCCGCACTGGAGGAACGCAAGGTCATCGAGCGGGCGAAGGGCATCCTGATGAAGATGCGCGGCCTTTCCGAGGAGCAGGCCTTCGCGCTTTTGCGCCAGACGGCGATGAACGAGAAGAAGAAGATGGCGGATATCGCCCAGAGCGTCGTTACCGCCGCAGGATTGTTGATGTGATGACAGCACCTCAGCCAAAGATCTTCCAGCGGGAGGAGTTGGAGTGAACATGACCACCAAGGTTACGGAATTGCGCGGTGACGGTCACCTTGCCGCACCCGCCGGAATGAACGCCGAAGGCCCGCGCACCCTGCGAGCCGGCTTCATTCCGCTTGTCGACGCCTCCGTACTGATCGCCGCCGCCGAGTTCGGCTTTGCGCAGAAGGAGGGCCTGACCCTCGACCTGGTCAAGGATGTCTCCTGGGCCAATGTCCGCGACCGGCTTGCCTTCCGCCAGTTCGACATCGCTCATATGCTGTCGCCCATGCCGGTCGCCTCGATGCTGGGGCTCGGCTCCAATCCATCGCCGACGATCACCCCTTTCTCGTTGGGGCGCGGCGGCAATGCGATCACGCTGTCGACACGGCTTTTCGCCCGCATGCGCGAGGCGGCGGCCCTGCCTGAAACGGCGAGCGCTCTGGAGAACGCGCGAGCGCTTTCGAAGGTCATTGAAGGCCTGAAGGCGCGCGGCGAACCGCTGCCGACATTGGGCGTCACCTATCCCTTCTCCTCGCACAATTACGAATTCCGCTACTGGCTGGCGGCCGGCGGCATCGATCCGGACCGCGACGTCAAGCTCGTCGTCGTACCGCCGCCGATGACGTCGGATGCGCTCGCCGCCGGCGCCATCGACGGGTTCTGCGTCGGCGCGCCCTGGAACATGGTCGCCTCGGAGCGAGGCGTCGGCCGTATCGTCGCCGCCAAGCAGGACATCTGGCCGTCCGCGCCGGAAAAGGTGATCGGCATGCGGCCCGACTGGGCGCAGACGCATCCGGAAACGGTCTCCCGATTGATCGTTGCGCTGGATGCGGCGGCACGCTGGTGCGACCGCCCGGACAATCACGATAAGCTGGCGGAAGCGCTGGCAGACGGCCGTTATCTCTCCGCGCCGGTCGATATCATCCGCCGCGTGCTGGCAGGCGAATTCAACCTCGATGCGCAGGGCAATCGCCGCATCATCGACGACTATTTCACGTTCCACGCAGGGTTCGCCAACTACCCGCGCCCGAGCCAGGCCCTGTGGATCTACAGCCAGATGATCCGCTGGGGCCAGACCGACCTGTCCTCCGCCGGCATGACGGCGGCAGCCGCGGCCTATCGGCCCGACATCTACCGCCTGGCGCTTGGAGCGAACGTTGCACCGCTGCTGGATGACGATATTCGCGTCGAGGGAGCTGTGGACGGAGACCGCTTCCTGGACGGGCAGGTTTTCGACCCGGTCCGGATGGACGACTATATTGCCGGGTTCGCGGTCAAAAGCACGACGCTCGGCGGCCACGCCGGCGACGAAATCTAGCGCCACGGCTTTTGCACTGCACAAAAATTCGCACTTGAACTTGCCGTCGCAAAGCAACAGCTGAATTTTTTAGCACAAAACAGCAGCGATCAAAAATTACTCACTCAACAGATTGACGCAAAAATCCATACAATTTCAAAGCCATAATGTTTCTCCTCCAAACTGGCACGGGCTTTGCATGACATAAATCGCTCCGGTCAATGGCGATCGCAGCAGACGAACGCGCGATAGGCGTTCGCAAGAGACATCGACGTCGCAAGGGTTTTGCAGTCCGGGATTCCTCCTTCCCGCATACGCAAATCTCCGAGCGGCGTTTTTTATTGCCAAAAATCCGACCGGCCACAGCAGAGGGAACTGTTCATGAAGACGATTTTGAGCAACGGCATCACCCGTCGCAGCCTCCTGAAAACCACCGCAACCGCCGCACTGATCGGCGCGGTCAAGACGGCCTTCCCGTCGGGCGCCTTTGCCGCCGGCGCAGGCCCGGAAGTGACCGGCGTCAAGCTCGGCTACATCGCACTGACGGATTCGGCGGCGCTGATCATCGCCAAGGAGAAGGGCTTTTTCGAAAAGCATGGCATGCCGGACGTCGAGGTTGCCAAACAGGCCTCCTGGGGCGCGACACGCGACAATCTCGTGCTCGGCGGCGCAGCCAACGGCATCGACGGCGCCCACATCCTCTCGCCGCTGCCTTACCTGATGCACACCGGCAAGGTGACGCAGAACAACGTTCCGGTACCGATGGCGATCCTCGCCCGCCTAAACTGCGACAGCCAGGCGATCTCCGTCGCCAAGGAATACGCCGACACCGGCGTCCAGCTCGACGCCTCCAAGCTCAAGGCCGCTTTTGAGAAAAAGAAGGCCGACGGCGGCGAAGTGAAGGTGGCGATGACCTTCCCAGGCGGTACCCACGATCTCTGGATCCGCTACTGGCTGGCCGCCGGCGGCATCGACCCCGACAAGGACGTCTCGACCATCGTCGTGCCGCCGCCGCAGATGGTGGCGAACATGAAGGTCGGCAACATGGACTGTTTCTGTGTCGGCGAGCCCTGGAACGAACAGCTGGTCAACCAGGGCATCGGCTTTACCGCGGCGTCCACCGGGGAACTCTGGAAGGGGCATCCGGAAAAGGCGCTCGGCATGCGCGCTGACTGGATCGAGAAGAACCCGAACGCCGCCAAGGCGCTGATGATGGCCGTGATGGAAGCCCAGCAATGGTGCGAAAGCATGGACAACAAGGAAGAGATGGCAACGATCCTCGGCAAGCGCCAATGGATCAACACGCCGGTGAAAGACATCATCGGCCGGCTGAAGGGCGACATCAATTACGGCAACGGCCGGGTCGTGCACGGCACCGATCTCTTCATGAAGTTCTGGGCGAACGGCGCTTCCTATCCGTTCAAGAGCCACGACACCTGGTTCCTGGCCGAAAACATCCGGTGGGGCAAACTGGCGCCCGACACGGACATCAAGGCACTGGTCGATCAGGTCAACCGCGAGGATATCTGGCGTGCAGCCGCCGCTGATCTGGGCGTTGCCGCATCAGACATTCCAGCCTCGACCTCGCGCGGCAAGGAAACCTTCTTCGACGGCAAGGTCTTCGACCCGGAAAACCCGTCCGCCTATCTGGATAGCCTGACGATCAAGGCCGCGTCCTGATGTGTCCGGGGCAGCACTGCGGAGTGTTGCCCCTCACCCTAGCCCTCTCCCCGCTCGCGGGGAGAGGGACGACGGAGCGAGCCGCATGTTCCTTCCCCCCGTTCACGGGGAGAAGGGGGCAGCCCTTCTTCTTAAACAAGGGGGGCCAGATGAGGGGCTCTCGAGCAGGCCCGGTTCAATTTATTGAGGACTAAGACCCATGGCAGCAACAGCACATAAAGAAGATCTAGCCATCCCCCCGACGATATCCCCGAAGGGTAAGATTATCGCACTGCCGGGCCGGCCCGCTGCGAAAACGAAGCCGAAGCAGATCGCGGTCGCGCTCGCGCGCAATGTCCTGCCGCCGCTGGTCGTGCTCATCGTCATCCTGACGATCTGGCAGATCCTCTGTTCGGGCGCCGGCGCGACGCTGCCGCCGCCGTCGCAGGTCTGGCAGGAAAGCTACGATCTGATCGCCTATCCGTTCTTCGACTACGGCTCGCAGGACATCGGTCTTGGCTGGCGAGTGCTGATCTCGCTGCAGCGCGTCGCCTATGGTTTCGGCCTTGCCGCCGTCGCCGGCGTGCTCATCGGCGCCGTCATCGGCCAGTCCGTCTGGGCCATGCGCGGCCTTGATCCGATCTTCCAGATTCTCCGCACCGTTCCGCCGCTCGCCTGGCTGCCTCTGTCGCTCGCCGCGTTCCAGGACTCGAACCCCTCGGCGATCTTCGTGATCTTCATCACCTCGATCTGGCCGGTGATCATCAACACCGCCGTCGGCGTCCGCAACATCCCGCAGGACTACCGCAACGTCGCCAAGGTGCTGTGCCTCAACCAGTTCGAGTTCTTCTTCAAGATCATGCTGCCATCGGCAGCCCCTTACATCTTCACCGGCCTTCGTATCGGCGTCGGCCTGTCTTGGCTCGCCATCGTCGCGGCTGAAATGCTGACCGGCGGCGTCGGCATCGGCTTCTTCATCTGGGATGCGTGGAACTCGTCGCGCCTGCCCGACATCATCGTCGCGCTCGCCTATATCGGCGTCGTCGGCTTCATCCTCGACAAGCTGGTCGCAGCTCTCGGCACCATCGTCACCCGCGGCGCTTCCGCATCTTAAGGGACTTCGATCATGAACGCCTATCTGAAACTCGACCATATCGACAAGCACTTCGACCGGGGCGGGCAACGCGCCGAGGTATTGAAGGGTGTCAACCTGACGATCGACAAGGGCGAATTCGTCTCGATCATCGGCCATTCGGGCTGCGGCAAGTCGACCCTGCTCAACCTGATCGCCGGCCTGACGCCGGTTTCGTCCGGCGCGGTGCTGCTGGAAAACCGGGAGGTCAACGCGCCGGGACCGGAACGCGCCGTCGTCTTCCAGAACCACAGCCTGTTGCCCTGGCTGACGGTCTATGAAAACGTCAACCTCGCCGTCTCCAAGGTTTTCGGCAGGACCAAGAGCAAGGCGGAACGCCATGAGTGGGTCATGGCCAATCTCGACCTCGTCCAGATGGGCCATGCCAAGGACAAGCGGCCGTCCGAGATTTCCGGCGGCATGAAGCAGCGCGTCGGCATCGCCCGGGCGCTCGCCATGGAGCCGAAGATCCTGCTGCTCGACGAACCCTTCGGCGCGCTCGACGCCCTGACGCGGGCGCATCTGCAGGACGCGGTGATGGAAATCCACGCCCGCCTCGGCAACACCATGGTCATGATCACTCACGATGTCGATGAAGCCGTGCTTTTGTCCGACCGGATCGTCATGATGACCAACGGTCCTGCAGCCAAGATCGGCGAAGTCCTCGACGTGCCGATTGCCCGGCCACGCAACCGCATCGAGCTCGCCTCAGACCGCACCTATCTCAAGTGTCGGGAGGCGGTCCTGAAGTTCCTCTATGAACGCCACCGCTTCGTCGAAGCAGCGGAGTAAGCCCATGACCCAGAAACTCGTCATCATCGGCAACGGCATGGCCCCCGGGCGCATGCTGGAGCACCTGCTGGAACAGGCGCCAGGCCTCTATGAGGTGACCATCTTCAATGCCGAACCGCGCGTCAACTACGACCGCATCATGCTCTCACCGGTCCTTTCCGGCGAAAAGAGCTATGAGGAAATCGTCATCCACGGCGACGGCTGGTACATCGAACACGGCATCACGCTCTACAAGGGCCACAAGATCGTCTCGATCGACCGCGCCAAGAAGACCGTCACCTCCGATCATGGCGTGACGGAAAGCTATGACAAGCTCGTCGTCGCGACCGGCTCCGTGCCCTTCATCATCCCGGTACCCGGCAAGGATCTGCCCGGCGTCATCACCTACCGCGACCTCGACGACGTCAACGCCATGCTGCTCGCCGCCCAGTCGCGCGAAAAGGCGGTCGTCATCGGCGGTGGCCTGCTCGGGCTCGAGGCGGCGGCAGGTCTTGCCTCGCGCGGCATGGATGTGACTGTCCTGCATGTCATGCCGACGCTGATGGAACGTCAGCTCGATCCCGCCGCCGGCTACCTCTTGCAGAAGGCCGTCGAGGAACGCGGCATCAAGGTCATCTGCAAGGCCAACACGAAGGCGATCATCGGCGATGGCAAGGTCGAGGGCATCGAGCTCGACAACGGCACGATCATTCCCGCGACACTCGTCGTCATGGCGGTCGGCATCCGTCCGAATGCCAATCTCGCCAAGGAAGCGGGGCTTGCTGTCAATCGCGGCATCGTTGTCGATGCCGGCATGCAGACCTCCGATGGCGATATCCTGGCGCTCGGCGAATGCGCCGAAGTCGGCGGCATGGTCTATGGCCTCGTCGCACCGCTCTACGAAATGGCCCGCATCGCCGCTTCGCATCTGGCGGGCGATCGTACGCCCGCTTTCGTGCATTCGGACACGCCGACCAAGCTCAAGGTCACCGGCATCAACCTCTTCTCCCTCGGCGATTTCGCCGAAGGCGACGACCGCGAGGAGATCGTGCTGCGCGACGCGACGGCCGGTGTCTACAAGCGTCTGGTGCTGAAGGACAACCGCATCATCGGCACCGTGCTTTACGGCGAAACGGCCGACGGCGCCTGGTTCAACGACCTGAAGAAGAAAGCCACCGATATCTCGGAAATGCGTGAAACGCTCATTTTCGGCCAGGCCTACCAGGGAGGGTCCCCGCTGGACCCTATGGCGGCCGTTGCAGCCTTGCCGGATGATGCGGAAATCTGCGGCTGCAACGGCGTCTGCAAGGGCAAGATCACGGGTACGATCACCGCGAAGGGACTGAGCTCGCTCGACGACGTGCGGGCCCACACCAAGGCATCCGCCTCCTGCGGCTCCTGCACCGGGCTTGTCGAACAGCTGATGTCGATCACGCTCGGCGATGCCTATAATCCGGCCGCCGTTCAGCCGATGTGCACCTGCACCGAGCTCGGACATGACGACGTGCGCCGCCTGATCAAGGCCAAGGGTCTGAAGACCATTCCGGCGGTCATGCAGGAACTGGAATGGAAGACCTCCTGTGGCTGCGCCAAATGCCGCCCGGCCCTCAACTACTACCTCGTCTGCGACTGGCCGGACGAATATGCCGACGATTACCAGTCGCGCTTCATCAACGAGCGCGTCCACGCCAACATCCAGAAGGACGGTACCTACTCCGTCGTGCCGCGCATGTGGGGCGGCGTGACGAATTCGAAGGAACTGCGCGCCATCGCCGACGTGGTCGACAAGTTCGAGGTGCCGCTGGTCAAGGTCACCGGCGGCCAGCGCATCGACCTTCTCGGCATCGAGAAGGAAGACCTGCCCGCCGTCTGGGCCGATCTCGGCAAGGCCGGCTTCGTCTCCGGCCAGGCCTATGCGAAGGGCCTGCGCACCGTAAAAACCTGCGTCGGTTCCGACTGGTGCCGCTTCGGCACGCAGGATTCGACCGGGCTCGGCATCCGCATCGAGAAGTTCATGTGGGGCTCCTGGACGCCGGCCAAGCTCAAGATGGCCGTCTCCGGCTGTCCGCGCAACTGCGCCGAGGCAACCTGCAAGGATATCGGGGTCATCTGCGTCGATTCGGGCTTCGAGATCCATTTTGCAGGGGCTGCCGGTCTCGACATCAAGGGCACCGAAGTCCTTGGCCTCGTGAAAACCGAGGACGAGGCTTTGCAATACATCGTGGCGCTGACGCAGATGTACCGCGAGCAGGGCCGCTATCTGGAGCGCATCTACAAATGGGCCAAGCGCATCGGTCTCGACGAGATCCGCCGCCAGATCATGGGCGATGCGGAGAAGCGCCAGGCCTACTACGACCGCTTCGTCTTCTCCCAGAAATTCGCCCAGATCGACCCCTGGTCGGAGCGCGTCTCCGGCAAGGACAAGCATGAGTTCCGGCCGATGGCGACGGTTGGATACTCGGAAGCGGCGGAGTAACTACCTCCCCCTTGAGGGGGGAGGTCGCGCGGAACGCGCGGGTGGGGGTGATATCGGGTACCGCGACAGGTCACCCCACCCCGGAGCTGCGCTCCGACCCTCCCCCTCAAGGGGAGGGTAAAGGGTCGATGCCGCCGCGTACTAAGAGAGCAAAGGGAACCAACAGATGAACTGGATCGCAATCGGCGACATCAACGACATCCCGCTGCGCGGCGCCCGCTGCGTGAAGACGCCGCAGGGCAAGATCGCCGTGTTCCGCACGGCCGAAAACGAGGTCTTCGCCATCGAGGATCACTGCCCGCACAAGGGCGGGCCGCTCAGCCAGGGCATCGTTCACGGCAAGGCCGTCACCTGCCCGCTGCACAACTGGGTGATCTCGCTCGAAAGCGGCAAGGCGCTCGGCGCCGATGACGGCTCAGTGCGGACGATCGCCGTGCGCAACGAGGACGGTGCGCTCTCCATAGCGCTCGAAAGCCTGATGATGGCGGCGGAATAGGCGCATGGAGCAAGAAATACCCCCCTCTGTCGCTTCGCGACATCTCCCCCTCAAGGGGGGAGATCGGATGGCATATGCCGCTGCCTCGTACAGCAATTTTAGCGTCTGGAAGATGCGCGTTGCCGTTGGAGGACACGAACGGCGCGGTACGCTACCGATCTCCTCCCTTGAGGGGGAGATGTCAGCGATGCTGACAGAGGGGGGTGGCTACAACGAATGCCGGAGCCAGTGGAGGCACGCCCATGCCCACTGAAACCAAAACCACCTGCCCCTATTGCGGCGTCGGTTGCGGCGTCATCGCCAGGATCGATGATAACGGCACAGTCAGCGTCAAGGGTGACCCGGACCATCCCGCCAATTTCGGACGCCTGTGTTCCAAGGGCTCGGCGCTCGCCGAAACCATCGATCTCGACGGACGCATTCTTCATCCTCAGATCGATGGACGCGGCGCAAGCTGGGACGATGCGCTTGACCTTGTCGCCTCCCGTTTTTCCGAAACCATCGCCGAGCATGGTCCCGACTCGGTCGCCTTCTACGTCTCCGGCCAGTTGCTGACGGAGGACTATTACGTCGCCAACAAGCTGATGAAGGGTTTTGTCGGCTCGGCCAATATCGACACCAATTCGCGCCTTTGCATGTCATCCTCCGTCGCCGGCCATCGCCGTGCTTTCGGTGCCGATACCGTACCTGGCGTCTACGAGGACATCGAGCTTGCCGATCTGGTCATCCTGACCGGTTCCAATCTCGCCTGGTGCCATCCGGTCATCTATCAGCGCCTCGCCGCCGCCAAGGCCGCCCGGCCCAGCATGAAAGTCGTCGTCATCGACCCGCGCCGCACCATGACGGCCGATATCGCCGACCTGCACCTGGCGATCCGGCCGGACGGCGACGTGGCGCTGTTCATGGGCCTGCTTGCCCACCTTGCCGGCACCGCTGCGATCGACCAGAACTATATCGGCACGCACACCAATGGTTTTGCAGAGGCTTTCGCCGCGGCCTCGGCTCTCGGCGTCGCCGACCTGATGGAATTGACCGGCCTGCCCTCCATGCAGTTGCGCCAGTTCTTCCGCCTGTTCGAGGAAACCGAAAAGGTCGTCACCTGCTACAGCCAGGGCGTCAACCAGTCCGCTTCCGGCACCGACAAGGTCAATGCCATCCTCAACTGTCATCTGGCGACCGGACGCATCGGCCGTCCCGGCATGGGGCCTTTCTCGCTGACCGGCCAGCCGAACGCCATGGGCGGGCGCGAGGTCGGCGGTCTCGCCAATATGCTCGCCGCCCACATGGCAATCGAAAATGCTGAGGATTGCGACCGTGTCCAACGCTTCTGGCAATCGCCTGATATTGCCCGCAAGCCTGGCCTGAAGGCCGTCGACATGTTCCGGGCCGTGGCTGACGGAAGGATCAAGGCGCTCTGGATCATGGCCACCAACCCGGTCGTCTCGATGCCGGATGCCGACGCCGTCGCAGCCGCGATCGCGGCCTGTCCTTTCGTCGTCGTGTCCGACATCCTCACGGACACCGATACGGCGAAGTTCGCCCATGTCCTCCTGCCATCGCTCGGCTGGGGCGAGAAGGACGGCACCGTCACCAATTCGGAGCGCCGCATTTCCCGTCAGCGCGCCTATCTTGCCGCCCCTGGCGAAGCGAAGGCCGACTGGTGGCAGATGGCCGAGGTCGGCCGCCGCATGGGTTTTAAGAGCGCGTTCTCCTTCCGCTCCGCCACGGCCGTCTTTGCCGAGCACGCGGCTTTGTCGGCCTTCGAAAACCGCGGCAGCCGCGATTTCGATATCGGCGCGCATCAGCAGATCGATGAAACGACTTACGATGCGCTGGACCCCTTTCAATGGCCGCAGCCGGAGGGCGCGGAACCACGTGCAACCCGGTTCTTCAGCTCCGGCGGCTTCTTCCATCCCGACCACAAGGCGCGTTTCATTGCCGTCAGCGCTCCGGTCTCGGACCGGACCAGTGTCGATTTCCCGCTGACGCTCAACACCGGCCGCATCCGCGACCAGTGGCACACGATGACGCGGACGGGAAAGAGCGCCCGGCTTTCCGCACATATCGCCGAGCCCTTCGCGGAAATCCATCCGCGCGACGCCATGGAACTCGGCATCGCCAGCGCCGGCCTCGTCGAGATCGAAAGCCCCTACGGCAAGGCCGTCGTGCGCGCCCTGGTTACCGAACGTCAGGCCCGCGGCAGCCTGTTCGTGCCCATGCACTGGAACGATCAGTTTGCCGCCAAGGCCCGCATCGACGCTGTCGTCGCGCCGATCACCGACCCCTTCTCCGGTCAGCCGGCCTCGAAGAACGTCGCCATTGCTGCCCGACCGCTGAAGGTTGCAAGCTTTGGCTTTGCGGTTTCGGCCGCCAAGCCGCTGGATCTCGATACCACCTACTGGGCCATGGCAAAGGCCGAAGGCGGCTGGCGGCTGGAACTGGCGTTCGATGCCGCGCCCGAAAACTGGACGGAATGGTGCCGCACGCATCTCGGTATTCCCAACCATATCGAGCCGCTCGGCTACGCGGACGCCCAGACCGGCGACCTGCGCCTTGCCTTCTTCGATGGCGATCGGTTGCTTGCCGCATTCTTCCTCGCCCGCCAACCGGTCGCCGTCGCGCGCAACTGGGCAATCGAGCAACTGACTGTCCAACATGCCGAAATGGCCAAACGGTTCGCCGTCGTTGCCGGGCGCCCGGGCGCTGGCCGCATGGATCCAGGTGCCACCGTCTGCTCCTGCTTCAGCGTCGGCGTCAACCAGATCATCGCCGCCGTGCGCGGCGGCTGCCACAGCGTCGAGGCCGTCGGCAAGGAATTGAACGCCGGAACCAATTGCGGCTCATGCCGCGCCGAGATCAGGGGGATCATCGATGGATGCCTTGCAGCTGCTGCCGAGTGACCGGAACATCCGCCCTGCCCGCATGGCGCCGCTTGCCAAGCTGCCGGTCTTTTGGGCCCTTGATGGAAAACGCGCAATCGTCGCTGGCGGGTCCGACGCCGCAGCCTGGAAGGCGGAACTTCTCGCCGCTTGCGGAGCCGAAATCCACGTCTATGCGGAAGAATTGAGCGAGACGTTTGCGAACCTCGTCAATCAAGACAGCCGGTTCTTTCATCACAGGAAGCAATGGTCGCCTGCATCCTTCGAAGGCGCGGCAATCGCCATTGCCGACTGCAAAGACGACGAGGCCGCCGCCGCGTTCTTCGAGGCAGCCTGCAGCGCCGGCGTACCGGTCAACGTCATCGACAACCCGAAATACTGCCAGTTCCAGTTCGGGTCGATCGTCAACCGCTCACCCGTCGTCGTCGCCATTTCCACCGATGGCGCAGCGCCCATCCTCGCCCAGGCGATCCGCCGGCGCATCGAGACGCTTTTGCCGCCGTCGCTGAAATCCTGGGCAGCGCTGGCGCATTCCATTCGCGAAAAGGTCAATGCAAAGGTAAGCCCCGGTGCGCCGAGACGCGCCTTCTGGGAAGGTTTCGTCGATCGCGCGTTTGGCGCCGCACCGGAGACCGAAACCGAAGCAGAGCTTCTCGCCGATGCCCGACGGATCGTCGCGCAGGCCAAGCCATCCATCGGCCATGTCACGCTGGTCGGGGCCGGTCCCGGCGATGCAGAGCTGCTGACGCTGAAGGCGGTGCGCGCCCTGCAGGCCGCCGATGTCATCCTGTTCGACGATCTCGTCTCCGACGAGGTGCTGGAACTTGCCCGCCGCGAGGCGAAGCGCATGCTCGTCGGCAAACGCGGCGGCCGCACAAGCTGCAAGCAGGAGGACATCAACGCCACAATGATCCAGCTCGCCAAGGCCGGCAAACGCGTGGTCCGCCTGAAATCCGGCGATCCGATGATCTTCGGCCGTGCCGGGGAAGAGATTGCCTGTCTGGAGCAGGAAGGCATTCCGGTCGGTGTCGTGCCGGGCATCACTTCCGCCAGCGCCATGGCCGCAAGGCTCGGCGTCTCGCTGACGCACCGCGACCACGCGCAGGCCGTCCGCTTCGTCACCGGCCACTCGCGCCTCGGCGACCTGCCCGAACATCTTGATTGGCAAAATCTGGCTGAGCCGCGGACAACGACGATTTTCTACATGGGCGGACGCACCGCAGGACAAATCCGCACGCGGCTTCTGGCTGCCGGGATGGCAAGCGAGACCCCGGCGGTTGTCATGAGCGCCGTCACGCGCAGCAATGAAAAGCGCTGGATCGGCACAGTCGGTGACTTGGCGGATGCCGTGGCGCGAATCGGCGTCGACAACCCGATCCTGATTGGCGTCGGCCAGGCCTTTTCGGAAGCACGAGCCGGAGTTGAGAGCCCTGCCGGGCAACCGCGACCGGAATACGATCTAGCTCGAGCCCAGGCAATGTGATGCCTGATCGTCTGGCGGCGGGACGCAACACCGATCCGCCGCCAGATTCGCCGCCTATGGCAGCAGCGAAGTCGTTGACCAATTCTGCCCGTAGTTGCGGGCATCCCGTTCGAACGATTACCTGTGCAGAGCGCCTTGGCGCCGAAGGCAGGGACCGATGAATTCCGTTGTGAACACTACGTCCCCTGTTCATGTCGGCCAGAGGCTATCAACCAAAGGTTAACCATAAATTACAATCTCTGTGATGTATCTGCAAAATTGCAATCTTGACACGCATACATAAGTGCCGGGACAGCCTTCCGGCAAAAAAACCGCCACAATCGATCGTCACTCGTATCGCAGAGGCATTGCGGCCACGATCGGCGCCGTTCCCGCCTTGTCGGATTCCGGTCAGAGCGCCCCTCTGCCTACTGGAGAACCTTTAGTGCCCCGGCCGGGCGGCAGGAGACGATGCATGACGAAATGGCGCAATGAGCCGATGCTCCCTCACCATGTGGAGCTTTGCCAGCGCGTCTTCGACGCCACCAGAACGGCCCGCAAGATCACCCCCGAGAGCGATGCCAACGACCCGGTAGCGGCACTCGTCCTGACGCTCTATCGCCATGGCGTGCGGGAGGAGGAGGAGCTGTTGCGACGGGTTCTTCAGGCGCTGGACGAGGAATCCTGATCGAACTCCCGCGCCGCCGCCAGGCTTCAAAGGCAAAACCATTTCGCTCTACGCTGCGGAGGGGCTACAACATACAGGCTTGACCACCGGACAATATTGATAAAAACTATAGACTATCAGAATTGGCCGGCGGTGAGATGTCATGAACCAATTGATCGTCAATCCGATGACCTTGTCAGCGCGCAGTGAATCGACAGCGTCGAAAGCGAAACGGCGGCCGGTGGTCGCCATCATCGGCGGCGGCGTCTCCGGCGCGGCTGCGGCTTTCCATCTCGCCCAATCGGACCAGAGCCCGGCACCGACGATCATCGTTTTCGAACCGCGCGACGGCTTGGGCAGGGGACTTGCCTACGACACGGCGGAACCGGCCCACCGCATCAACGTGCCCGCGGCGCGCATGAGCCTCCTTCTCGACGAACCCGATCACTTCGTGCGCTGGATCGACGCCCATTCGGCGACATCGGGCGACGCCGATGCGCTGCGGCCGGACGGCAATCTCTTTCCCCGGCGAAACGTGTTCGGCGATTATGTCAATGCCATGCTGCAGCCGCTTGTTGACGACGGCACCGTCCAGCATCGCCGCTCCGCGGTGGCGCATCTGCTGCGTGACGGACAACGCTGGCGTCTCATCGAAGAGGACGGTGCCGAGGCCATGGCGGATATCGTCGTCATCGCCACCAGCCATCCCCCGCCGTTGGCGCCGGGCGGGCTTCAAACGCTCCTGAAGAATCATCCGCGCTTCGTGCCGGAGCCGACCAGAGCCGGCGCGCTGGATGCCATCCGCCCTTCCGACCGGGTATTGGTCATCGGCAACGGCCTGACCTCGGCCGATGTGATCGCCTCCCTGGCGCTCAAGGGGCACACGGGCGCGATCACGGCGATCTCGCGTCGCGGCCTGCGGTCCCGGGGACATGCGCCCTTCCCGCAAGATCCCGCGGGTGATTTCCTCGCCGACCCCGCTTTCACCGCGCGAACGCTTGTTCGAAACATCCGCAACGCCATTCGCGGGGCAACCGCAACCGGGCTGACCTGGCATGGCGTCATCGACCAGGTGCGAGCACAGGGCCAATCGATCTGGCAGCTTCTGCCCTTGGCGGAAAGGCAACGTATCGTACGGCACCTGCGGCCCTATTGGGATGTCCATCGTTTCCGGGTCGCGCCGCAGGTGGAAGCGGCACTCAACGAGGCGATCTCGCAGGGCCGCCTTGAAATTCTTGCCGGGTCGATCGCAGGTACCAATGTCGAAGACGAGGCGGTCCACTGCACGCTCCGCCTTCGACGCAGCCGGGAGACCCTGGAGCGGATCTATGACGCCGTCGTGGTCACCACCGGTCCCGGACATGGCGGCATTCTTGCGAGCCAACCCTTTCTCGCGGAATTGGCGCAGAGCGGCTATCTCGAACTCGACCCGACCGGCCTTGGCCTTTCCTGTACCCGCAATTCCGAAGCGGTCGGCCCCGTGGCCGGCGTAACACCGTCGCTGCTGATTGCCGGCCCCCTGGCGCGCGGCACCTTCGGCGAACTCATGGGCCTGCCGCAGGTGACGGAACACGCGGCTTTCGTCGCTTCCGTCGTTGCCGAGCGCTTGCAGGCAACGGTGCTTGGTCCGGCGCAAAACCTGCTTTAAGGAAAGACTCTTCTTAGTCGAGTCGATCTATCGACCACACCTTTACTGCTTTTTTCGCGTGGCGGCCGCGTCGGCCATCGTCTGCCAATCATTCGTTTTCGACACCGGGATTGGTGAGAAGAACCTCTGCCGAGAGAGTATGCGCGGCAAGCCGCATGTAAAGGTTCGAATCGGGTTTGGTAAGCACGAGCTTGGTGTCCTCGACCTTCCAGGACAACCCGAACCGCAGGGCATGGAAGAACTTCATCTCCTGGTCCATCACGGCCGGGACGCACATCTTGCGCGTGGCGCCGGCGGGGCCGAATATGATCTCGTTGCCCTCCAGGTTGAATGTGCCGGTGTAGTGATTGCAGCCGGCAAAACCGGAATAGGTGCCGTCATCGTTGATTTCGAGCGTCGTCTGTAAGTCGTCGATCACGCCGCCGCCGCCGATATCCTCGGCAAGCCACGTCCCGACAAGTTCCGCTGGCACGGATTCGGCCGAGACGGTCGACACAGATGTCGCATCGAGGAGCACACAGGAGCAGGAGAGAAACAGCGCAAGTTTCAACATGTGAGATCCCGTCCCTCCGAATTGGCGCGCCTTCTGCCGCGATTCGCGCCTGCCCGCGACCATATCGCCATATCCTCTTTGGAGACTAGTCTTGTTGACAGCCGCTTTCACCTGTAGAGCCTAGCGTGAAACAAGAAAAACAACGGGACTTGGCCATGACCTCCGGCGCACCTGAAAAACGCCGATTGACCATTCTGGGCTCCACAGGCTCGATCGGCACCAACACGCTCGACGTCATCAACCAGCTCGGCGGCCGTGACGCGTTCGAGATTGCCGCCGTGACCGGCAATGGCAACATCGGCCTGCTCGCCGAGCAGGCCAAGGCGACAGGCGCTGAACTCGCCGTGACCGCCAGCGAGGGCCAGTACGAAAACCTGAAATCAGCGCTGGCAGGCACCGGCATCGAGGTCGCCGCCGGCCGCAGCGGCCTGATCGAGGCCGCCCAGCGCGACGCCGGCTGGGTCATGGCGGCCATCGTCGGGACGGCCGGCCTCGCGCCGACGCTCGCCGCCGCCAAGCGCGGCGCCGATATCGCGCTCGCCAACAAGGAATGTCTGGTCTCGGCTGGAGAGCTCTTCGTGCGCGCGGTTGCCGAAGGCGGCGGACGGCTGATTCCGGTCGACAGCGAACACAGTGCGATCTTCCAGTCGCTGGAGGACGATCAGCGCCACGCCGTCGAACGGATCGTGCTGACCGCGTCCGGCGGCCCGTTCCGCACCTGGTCGCGTGAGCAAATGGCAGGCGTGACGGCGGAGATCGCACGCGCCCATCCGAACTGGTCGATGGGCCTGAAGATCTCGATCGGCAGCGCCTCGATGTTCAACAAGGCGCTGGAAATGATCGAGGCGAAGCACCTGTTCGACGTCGCGCCAAACCAGATCGAAGTCGTCGTCCATCCGCAGTCGATCATCCATTCGATGGTCGGCTACACCGACGGCTCCGTTATCGCTCAGTTGGGCTGCCCCGACATGCGCACCGCGATCGGCTACGCACTGACCTATCCCACGCGGACGAAACTCAATGTCGATCGGCTCGACTTCGCCAAACTCGCAAGGCTGGATTTCGAGGCACCGGACGAGGTCCGCTTCCCGGCGCTCCGCCTTGCCCGCACCGCGATGGAACGCGGCGGCTTGCAGGGCGCGATCATGAACGCGGCCGAAGAGATCGCCTTCCATGCCTTCGTCTCAGGCCGCATCGGTTTCCTCGATATGGCCGATATCGCCGAGGTGGTCATGGACCGCATGACGGACCTCGCGCCCGCCGTTTCCATGGATGACGTTTTCGCCGCCGACAGCGAAGCCCGCGCCCGTGCCGCCGAAGCCATCGCTGGAAAGGAAAAGGCCGCCGGAGCGGCGGCCTGATTCAATTCAATAAGTTAGCTTTACCTTACGCAACAGCCCTTGCCAGGGCGCAGCGCGACCAGAGCTGGTGCAGCGCGCCGACCAGATGGTCGATATCGCCGTCCGAATGCAGCGGCGTTGGCGTGATGCGCAGGCGCTCGGTCTTCTTCGGCACCGTCGGATAGTTGATCGGCTGGACATAGATGCCGCAATTGTCGAGCAAGAGATCGGAAATCCACTTGCACTTGGCCGCATCGCCGACGACGACCGGCACGATGTGGCTCGGATTGGCCATGTGCGGAATGCCGTTCTTGTCGAGCAGGTTGCGCAGGCGGCGAACCCGTTCCTGATGGGCGAAGCGTTCGACCTGGCTTTCTTTGAGGTGCCGGATCGAGGCAACCGCACCGGCGGCGAGCGCCGGCGGCAGCGCAGTCGTGAAGATGAAGCCGGAGGCAAACGAACGGATGAAGTCGCACAGCGCGCTCGATGCCGCGATATAACCGCCCATGACGCCGAAAGCCTTGCCGAGCGTGCCTTCGATCACCGTCAGCCGGTGCATCAGGCCTTCGCGCTCGGCAATGCCGCCGCCGCGCGGGCCGTACATGCCGACGGCATGGACCTCGTCGAGATAGGTCATCGCGCCGTACTTGTCGGCGAGGTCACAGATTTCCTTGATCGGCGAGATATCGCCATCCATCGAGTAGACCGATTCGAACGCAATGATTTTGGGCGCACGCGGGTCTGCGGCCTTCAGCTTGGCTTCGAGGTCGGTCACGGAATTGTGCTTGAAGATCACCCGCTCGCATTTGGAGTGGCGGATGCCCTCGATCATCGATGCGTGGTTGCCGGCATCCGAAAAGACGATCACGCCGGGGATCTTCGAACAGAGCGTTCCGAGTGCTGCCCAGTTGGAGACGTAGCCGGAGGTGAAGAGCAGCGCCGATTCCTTGCCGTGCAGATCGGCAAGCTCGCGCTCGAGAAGAACGTGGTAGTGGTTGGTTCCAGAAATATTCCGGGTGCCTCCCGCACCCGCGCCACACTGGTCGATGGCGAGTTTCATCGCCTCGGTGACCTTGGGATGCTGGCCCATGCCGAGATAGTCGTTGGAACACCAGACAGTGACGTCCTGCTTTTCGCCTTGGGCGTTATATCGGGTCGCCTTGGGGAATTGTCCGCGCTGGCGCTCCAGATCGGCGAACACGCGGTAGCGGCCTTCCTGATGCAGGCCGTCCAGTTCGCCTTTGAAGAAACTTTCGAAATCCATCATCGTCTCCAGAACCTTGCCGTCTTTTTGATCCAAAGACAGCCTGCGTCAATCCCGAAGCTTGGGATCGCCACCGCCTGCGGCAAAAGGCCCCTAATTTTGAACAGTTCCAAACTATCCGTCATGGATTTCATTCCACTTAACCTTGATCTGAGTCAAGCCCGCGTGAAAAGGACGGGCCGCTCCTTGCTTATATTCTGTTTCAACGAAACCGGCCCTAATCATTTGAGCAGCAACTGACGCTCTTGGCATGCCCCTCATCAGATACCGCCGGAAATTTCTCCGGACTGTCACGCCGGGAACAGCGTCTTCAGCTTCCGTTCAGGTTGAATGACATTTCTTGTAACGAGGGGATATTGCAGGGTATCTGTAGACTTTCGCAGACATGCAATTATCCTCGAAGTTGCAAGTTCGACCGGAGGGGGACCTTACCGTCCAGCTTCCATTCCTGGGGAGAACGGACGGCGGAGAGGCAAGCTTTCGCGTCCAGATTGGAGAACCAAATGAAGAAAGCCATTGCGCTTGTCTTGATCGCGTTGTCGGTCGCAAGCTGCACGCAGACTGAAAAGGGTGCGGGCATAGGTGCTGTTTCCGGCGCCATCATCGGCGGAGCCGTCACCGGCAACGTCCGCGGTGCCGCTGTCGGCGCTGCAATCGGCGGCGTTACGGGCGCGGTCATCGGCCATGTCTCGGAACAGCCCGGCCAGTGCTACTACCGCGACCGCTACGGCCGCCGCTACATCGACGATTGCCCGTGATATAGCCCACAGGCTGCAGCCGGCAGGGCGAATGACGTCATGGGCGCCGTTGCCCCGGTTACAGGAAATACTGCCAGCCCCGGAGAAATCCGGGGCTTTTTTGTTTCCAACGCGTCACACTTGTCGCGGTTTTTCTCCAAATTCCGGCGTTATGCCTTCATCACGGGAGCAATGCTGTGTAGGGTCATCGTTAATGAAGGGAAAACCTTGTCATGCAATGGTGCCCCTGCCATGACGGCAGGCGGATGTTGGAAGTAGCCTGGAAAGCGGAATGCGGAAACGAAAGCGTCTGCCGACTGTAAGTGTTGCGTACCGGAACGCTGGCACTGCTTTTGCCGTCGCCGCTCTGGCCGTATGCGGGCCTTTGTCGGTCACGGACGCCCATGCCTTCAAGATCTTCGGCATGCGTTTCTTCGAAAGTGACGAGGAAAAGGTCGAGGTCATCGATCCCGTCAACTACAACCTTACCTTGACGGAAGGCTCGGGCGACGAGGATCTGAAGGAAGCGCTGGAAAACAGTTCGCGCCTGTTCCAGGACAAAGACAAGCCCGTTTCCGGCGATCTCGGCCTCGCCATCAAGGCGCGCGATGATCGCGATCGCCTTCTCGCCGCCCTCTATGAACAGGCCCGCTATGGCGGCACGGTCGACGTCAAGGTGAACGGCCAGGACATCGACACGCTGCCGCCCGACCCGGTGTTTCCGGACGGCGCCCCGGTTCCCGTTGAAATCACGGTGACGCCCGGTCCGGTTTTCACGCTTGGCAATGTCGTGCTCAAGGGAGACGCCCTCGGGCGCAGACCGGACGAATACCTGAAAGCCGGCGCGCGGGCGGATTCGACCCTCATCATCAAGGCCGGCGAAAAGGTTGTCGAGGACCTCAAGGAAGAGGGCCGGCCGCTTGCCAGGCTGACGGAGCGCAGCGCCATTGCCGATCACAAGACGAACACGGTGGATGTGGTCATCGCCGCGGAAGGCGGCCCGGTTGCGCCGGTCGGCACCGTGACCGTGACCGGTACCAAGACCGTCGATCCCGCCTTCGTTGCCAGCTACTCGCGCCTCAACGGCGGCAAGCCCTATTCGCCGGAAAACCTGCGCAAGGCCTCCGAACGGCTGCGCCAGCTCGGCGTGTTTTCGAGCATCACCATCAAGGAAGCCAATGAGCTGGCGCCGGATGGCACCATCCCGATGACCATCGAGGTCTCCGAAGGCAAGCACCGCTATTTCGGCGCCGGCGCGCAATATTCGACCACGGACGGTTTCGGGATCCAGGGCTATTGGGGTCACCGCAATCTCTTCGGCCAGGCCGAATCGCTGCGCGTCGAAGGCTCGGTCAACCGCATCGGCGAAACGACCGATGTCGGCAGCCTCGATTATTCGGCCGGCCTGCTTTTTGCCAAGCCCGGCGCCTTCGGGCCGGCGTCCACCTTCAATGCCAGCCTGAAAGCGCAGCTCCTCGACCCCGACGCCTATAGCGCGACGATCTTCACGGGCGCGGCCGGCGCAACCTTCGAGCTGTCCGATACGGACACGATTTCCGGCGGCGCAGAGCTGAGCTGGGCCGATATCGACGACGCTTTCGGCACCAACGAATATCTGACGGCGGCGATCCCGATCGAATATGTCCGCGACACGCGCGACGACAAGCTCAATCCGACAGCAGGCTACCGCGCCTCGATCAACGCCAAACCGAGCTACGAGATCAACGGCCAGGCGTTCTTCAGTTCGTTCGAGGGCTCGGCCTCGGCCTATCTCGGCCTCGGCGCGGAAAACCGCTTCGTGCTGGCCGGCAAGCTCGGCGCCGGCGTCCTGGCCGGTGGCGACGGCCTGGCCTCCATTCCAGCCAACCGTCGCTTCTATCTCGGCGGCGGCGGCACGGTGCGCGGCTATTCCTACCAGGAGATCAGCCCGCGCAACGGCGACAATGAAATCCTCGGTGGCCGCTCCTATGTTAACGCCTCGGTTGAGGCTCGCATCAACATCACCGAAAAGATCGGCATCGTTCCCTTCCTCGACGCCGGAACGGTATCGGCCAAGACCACGCCGGATTTTTCCGATATCCGTGCGGGAGCGGGAATCGGCATCCGATATGCAACGCCGTTCGGGCCGATCCGGCTCGATTTTGCCGTGCCGCTGAACGCCTATCCGGGTGGCACCAAATACGGGATCTATGCCGGGATCGGGCAATCCTTCTGATTACCGAAGGACGGGCCGGAGAGAGAAGCAATTTCACCGCGACGCAACTTGGACTATGGATAAACCATGAATCGTTTCCTCCGTTTCCTGAAAGCCGCGTCGCGCTGGTTCCTCTATTGCCTCGGCCTCGTCCTTGTTGCCGCCGTGCTCTTCCTGCTCTTTGCCGGCTTTACGGCGCCGGGCGCGCGGCTTGTCGCCGCGATGATCGAGAAATACGCCTCGACCCCGGACCAGATCGTGCGCATCAACGATCCGAGCGCGCTGCTCACCGGCGATTTCACCGCTTCCAGCGTCACCCTGTTCGACAGCAAGGGCGTCTATGCGGAAATCCGTGAAGTCGCGATCGACTGGTCGCCGACCGCGCTTTTTGCCAAACGCTTCGAAGCAGCGAAGCTTTCCGCCGGATCGGTGCGTCTTGAACGGCTGCCGATCCCCTCGCAGGAAACCCGGGAGGTCCGCAAAACCTTCGCTTTGCCGCTCGATGTCAAGATCGATGCCTTCGACCTTAAAGACGTCGTCATCGGCAAAGAGATCGCCGGCGTCGATCAGTTCCTGAGCGCTCAAGGCAAGCTGAACGCCACCAATGCCAGCATTGCCACCGCGCTTGCCGTCGCGCAACGCGACCGGCCCGATGCCAAGGCCATCGCCGACATCATCTTCAATCCGGCCGGCAACGAGTTGAGACTGGAGACCACGATCGAGGAACCGAAAGGCGGATTGCTGGCCAAGGCCTTGCGCCTGCCCGGCGAACCGGCAATCAGCGTCAACGTCACCGGCCAGGGGCCGCTTTCCAACTGGAGCGGCACGGCGACAGCCGCACTCGACGGCAAAGCAGTATTGAAGCTCGGCGGCCAGCACACGCTGGCCGCCGATGGATTCCGCACCGTCTCGCTCAAGGGCGGCGGCACGTTCAGCGATCTTCTGCCCGCCGCCTTCCGGCCGTTGTTCGAAGGCACCACCGACATCGACCTTTCCGCGGCGATCGACGGCAAGACCGTCCGCATCCAAACAGGCAATGTCTCCACCGGCGCGCTGACGCTGTCGGCATCCGGCACCTACAGCACGACAGGTCAAAACGACCTGCAGGCGAGCCTCACCGGCAAGAACGGTCCGATCGATTTCCGCCTGCCGCTGGAAAAAGGCGAGGCCCACCTCGCGATCGACACGGCCAGCGTCTCGCTGATCGGCGATGCGCAAACCGCGGTGCTCGACATCGGCGCTGCGATCGGCAAGGCGACGTTGCCTCAGGGTGAGATCGAGGCGATCAAGCTGCACGCCTATAGCGACGGCTTCAACCTCTCAACGCGCACCGGACCGCTCAAAACCACGATAGAAACCGGTGCGACCCGCTTTGCCAACGCCGATATCGATCGTGTGATCAAGGGACCGGTCAAGATCGACGGCTCGCTGTCGCTGACACCGGAAACGGTATCCTTCGATCCGATCACCATCGAAAGCGCCAGCATCGGCGGCACGCTGACCGGCTCCTACACGATCGCCGAAAATACGCTCGCGACCGGTTTCAAGCTCTTCGCCCTGCCCGCCGTCCTGCCGCCGGCGCTGGCTGCGAAATTCGACACGACGATCGTCATCGCCGGCAATCTCGGAACAGGCGCCAATGGTAACGTCGATGTGAGCGACCTCACCATCAAGTCCGGGACCGTCGAGGTCGCCGCCTCAGCGGCGCTCGAAACCGGCAATCTGACGGCCGCAATCACCGGCACCGTGCCGGAAATCGGCAAGCTGCTCGCCGACGCCAAGGGCTCTGCCACCTTCAGCGCCGACGTGACCGGGCCGCTCGATGCGCTCGACGTCAAGGCCAAGGTCACGTCGAGCGGAACAACGCTTGCCGGCCGCACTCTGAACGACTTCGCCGTCAATGCCGATGCGGTCATCGGCCGCGACGGGCCGACGGGAACCGTCACCGCCAGCGGCAGCGTCGACGGACAGGTGATCAACGCCAAGGCGGATATCGCAACGGCGAAAGGCACGACCAATGTTCCGTCGTTCGAGGCGGTGATCGGATCAAACACCCTGAAAGGTTCGCTCGATCTGACGAAGGAGTTCGAGCCGAACGGTTCGCTCACCTTCAACTTCCCTGATGTCGGACTGCTCGCCGCGATGGCCGGGCAGACCGCGTCCGGCGACCTCGCCGGCTCGGCCAGTATCAAGACGGAAAGCGGCATGACCTCCGTTGCGGTGAAAGCCAGCGGTTCCGGCATCACGCGCGGCGATCTGGTCATCACCAAGCCGGCTGCCGACATCACCATTGCCGACCTCAAGGCGCTGGCGATCAAGGGCGCTGTGACGGTCGAGGAAGTGAAGCAGGGCAGCAACCTGCTCACCGGCCTCAAGCTCGGCTTCGAGCAGCAGGGCAAAACGACGAATTTCGCTCTTGACGGGATCTATGACGCCGCCCCGCTCAGCGCCCGCGGCGATCTGCAGAGCGCTGCCGGACGCACGACGATCAAGCTGCAATCCTTCACGGCAGCACCGAAGAAAATCCCGCTGGAACTCGCCAACCCGACCACCATCGTGATCGAGAAAGGCGCCGTCAACCTGCAACGACTGGCGATCAACGCCTATGGCGGCACCGCCACCCTCACCGGCAGCGCTGGCGAAAAACTGAACATAACCGCCGCGCTCGCCGGTATCGACACCCGCCTACCACTTGAAGGCGGCGAGACGCATATCGTGCTTGATACAGGCACGGCATCGATCAACGGCGACATGCAGTCCGCGGTCCTCGATGTTGCGGCCAATGTCGCCGAGGTTGCACTGCCGCAGGGACGCTTCGACGCCATCAAGCTGACCGCACACAGCGACGCCTTCAATCTCGCCACGCGCTCCGGCGCGGTGACAGCGACGGTCGAGGCCGGTGCGACGCAACTGACCAATGCCGATCTCGATCGGTTGGTCAAAGGCCCGCTCACGGTGGCAACGACGCTCGATGTGACACCCGAAACGATCGGTTTCAGCCCGATCACGATCGGCAGCGCCAATCTCGACGGCGCGCTCGCCGGCACTTTCAGCCTTGCCGACAACAGGCTGAACACGACGTTCAAGCTCTCGGCCCGCCCGGCCGCCCTGCCCGCCTCCATCTCGGCAAAATTCGATACGCCGGTGGACGTCGCCGGCACGCTTGCGACCGGCCCTGACGGCGCCGTCGACATCACGAACCTCAACGTGACCTCCGGCACGCTCCAGGCCGCCGGTTCCGTCGCGCTCAAGTCGCAGACCCTGACGGCCGCACTGACCGGCACCGTGCTTGATCTCGGCAAGGTGCTCGCTGATGCAGAAGGCCAGGCCAACTTCACGGTTGACGCTACCGGCCCGCTCGGCAATCTCGGCGTCAAGGCCGAAATCACGTCCCGCGGCGCGACGCTTGCCGGCCGCACCTTGAGCGACCTGCAGCTGACGGCGGACGCAACCGCCAACCCGAAGAACCCGCAGGCGAAGATCACCGCCACCGGCGTGCTCGGCGGCCAGGCGATCAACGTCAAGGCCGATCTCGTTTCCAAGGACGGCCGCACCAGCGTGCCGGTCCTGCAGGTGCAGATCGGCGAGAACACGCTGAACGGCGTCGTCAACTTCACGTCCGACTTCCTGCCGCAGGGGACGATCGACTTCACATTCCCCGATGTCGGGCTGCTCGCCGCCATGGCCGGCGAAAAGGCCTCCGGCGACTTGGCGGGATCGGCGTCGATCAAAAGCGATGGCGGCATAACCTCGATCGCGCTCAAGGCCAGCGGCTCCGGCATCAAGCGCGGCGATCTCGTCATCACCAAGCCGGTGGCGGACATCACCATCGCCGATTTGAAGGCGCTGGCGATCAAGGGCAATCTTTCCATCGAAACCTTTGCCCAAGGCGCCAACCGCGTCAGCGGCCTGAAGCTCGATTTCGTCCAGCAGGAAAACCAGACCAATGTCGCGCTCGATGGCAGCTATGATGGCGCGCCGCTGAAGTTGCGCGCCGATATCCAGACGGCGGGCGGCAAGACGACTGTCGATCTCGCCTCCTTCACTGCCGCCCCGAGAAAGATCCCGGTCAAGCTCTCAGCACCGACGACAATCTCCATCGAGAACGGCACCGTCAGCCTGCAGAAATTGACGATCGCGGCGTCCGGCGGCACGATCACGGTGACCGGATCAGCGGGCGAAAAACTCGATCTCGCCATCAATCTCAATGCCCTGCCCGCCAGGCTTGCCAATACCTTCGCGCCGTCGCTCGGCGCGGACGGCGCCATCAGCGGCACGGTGGGTGTCAAAGGCACATCGACCGCACCGGTCGCCACCTACGATCTGCGCTGGGCCAATGCGGTGGTTGCGCAAGCCAGGTCGGCCGGCGTCAGCGCGCTCGACATCACCGCCAAGGGCCAGTTCGCCAACAGCACCGTGACGCTCGACGCGACGATCAGCGGTGCGGGCGGCCTCTCCTTCAGGGGCGGCGGCAAGGTGGGCCTCACCGGCAACAGGCCGATCGACATGAAATTCTCCGGCAACCTGCCCTTCGGTCTCGCCGCAGGTCTGCTGGCGCAGCAGGGCTTCACGCTGACAGGCGCCGCCAATGTCGATCTCGCCATCAGAGGCGCTGCGACGGCGCCGCAGATCACCGGCACGATCTCGACCTCCGGTGCCCGACTTGTCGATGTCCGCCGTAACCTCGCGATCACCGACCTGACGGCCAATATTTCCCTCGACGGCAAACAGGCAAGTATCCAAAAACTGTCCGGTCGGCTCGCCAGCGGCGGTTCGCTCGATGTCAGCGGCACGGTCGGCATCGCGCCGGGCTCCGGCTTTCCTGCCGATCTCACTATCCGTCTCGACAACGCGACCTATGTCGACGGCAGCCTGTTCACCGCCAACGTCGATGGCGCCCTGACGCTGAAGGGCTCCCTCACGGCGGCGCCGGTGCTGGGCGGAAAGGTCACCATTCAGAAGGCAGCGATTACGATTCCGGAAAAACTCCCGGCTTCGCTGTCGGAGATCAACATCAAGCACAAGAATGCTCCGGCCAAGGTTCGCCAGATGCAGGCGGATGTCAAAAGCGACACGGCGAGCAGCGGCGGGGCCAAGAGCGGCGGCGTGGCCTTCGACCTCGCCGTCCATGCACCTGGAAAGCTATTCGTCCGCGGCCGCGGCATCGACGCCGAACTCGGCGGCGATCTGACGATCCGCGGCACAGCCGCCCAGCCGGTAGTGTCGGGCGGTTTCCAGATGCGGCGCGGCCGATTGGAAATTCTCGGCAAACGGCTCGATTTCTCCGACGGCACGATCAGCTTCGGCGGCAATCTGATCCCGACGCTCGACCTCGACGCAACGTCGACTGCAGGGTCGACGACGATCACCGTCAATGTCGCCGGTCTTGCCAACAATCCGACCGTCACCTTCTCGTCTTCGCCCGCTCTGCCGCAGGATGAAATCCTGGCGCAGCTGATCTTCAACCGGTCGCTCTCCAACCTGTCGGCCCTGCAGATCGCGCAGCTCGCGAGTGCCGTGAGCCAGCTCGCAGGCGGCGGCTCCAACTCGCTTCTCGACGGATTGCGCAACAAGCTCGGCGTCGACGATCTCGACGTCTCGACCGACGCCAACGGCGGCGCCCAGGTGACGGCCGGCAAATATCTGAACGACCGCACCTATCTGGAACTTCAGTCAGGCTCCGAAGCCGGCAGCGGCAAGGCGATCATCAATCTCGACGTCGGCCGCGGCGTCAAGCTGCGCGGCGAAGCCGGCAGCAGCGGTACAGGCGCGGGCATCTTCTACGAGAAGGAATATTGAGCGGCGGGCTATAGCCCCGTCGCCATCTTGCTCGTTTTCAGCAGGATATTCGTTTCCGTCAGATTGATGCCGTCGATCAGCCGGATGCGCCGCAGCGTTTCGTCGAAGGTGGCGAGATCCTTGTCCTCGAGCTCGGCGATGAAATCCCAGCGGCCATTGGTGGAATGGAGCGCCCTGACCTGCGGCAGGCCGCGCAATTGCGCAGCAACCTTGTCGGCCATCTTGCCGTGAATCTCGATCATGACGATAGCCCTGACACCGGTGCCGGAAAGTTCCGCGCCGGTGCGGATGGTGAAGGCGGCGATGGTGCCCGACGACACCAGACGGTCGATGCGGGCGGCAACGGTGGCACGCGATGCACCGGTTGCCGCAGCCAGCGACGACACCGGTGTGCGGGCATTGTGGCGAAGCGCGCTGATCAGCGTATGATCCAGATCGTCAAGGCTTATCATTATGCTCATCCAGATTTATCAAAGTGCCGATAATAGCCTTCTATCTGTCAGTTTTCCATCTTTTTGCTACCATCTGAAACGGCAATAATCCGCCCACAAACCGGGCAAACCGGCATCACGCAAACCTGCGGGGAAATCATGGCTGAATCCAAGAAAAACATTGCGCTGATCGGCGCCCCACTCGAGGAAGGCTCCGGCCGCCGTGGTTGCGCCATGGGTCCGGCAGCGCTGCGCATCGCCGGCATTGACACCATCCTCGCCGGCCTCGGCCACAGCGTTACCGACGAAGGCGACCTGAAGCCGCTGCCGGCCCGTGACCTTGCCAATCATCCCGGGGCCAACAACCTGCAGATCGTTGCCGCCATCACCCGCGCATTGGATGAGACGGTCCACGACACGGCGCGAGGCGGCAAGTTCCCGCTGATCCTCGGCGGCGACCATGCCCTGTCGATGGGCTCGGTTTCCGGCATGGCGCGCTATGCAAGGGAACAGAACCGCCCGCTCTTCGTGCTGTGGCTCGATGCCCATGCCGACTTCAATTCCCCGACAACCTCGCCATCCGGCAACATGCATGGCATGCCGGTCGCATTCTTCTGCGGCCAGGCCGAATTCGCCCCGATCCTCGACAAGGACCGGCCGCTGGTCGACCCGAGACACGTCTTCCAGGTCGGCATCCGTTCCGTCGATGACCGCGAGCGCGAGGAAATCGCCGAGCACGGCGTCAATGTCTACGACATGCGCGCTATCGACGAGACCGGCATGGCCCATATCATGCACGAGATCATCGCGACGATTAAGGGCGCAAACGGCATGCTGCATGTCAGCCTCGATGTCGATTTTCTCGATCCCGAGTTCGCCCCCGGCGTCGGCACCACGGTGCCCGGCGGCGCGACCTTCCGCGAAGCGCATCTGATCATGGAAATGCTCTGCGACAGCGGCCTCGTCTCGTCGCTCGATCTCGTCGAGCTCAACCCCTTCCTCGACGATCGCGGCAAGAGCGCCCGCATCCTCGTCGAACTGACCGCCAGCCTGTTCGGCCGCCGCATTCTCGATCGCCCGACCCGCGGCGCCTGAGCCCACGAATCCGAGCCACTGGAGGTCCCCATGAACACGACGAACGCACTCATCGAAACAGAATATCGGCTCGGCGCGCACAACTACAAGCCGCTCGACGTCATCCTGTCGCGCGGCGAAGGCGTCTATGTCTGGGATCTCGACGGCAATCGCTACCTCGACTGCCTGTCGGCCTATTCCGCCGTCAACCAGGGCCATTGCCATCCGAAGATCCTCGCGGCGATGGTCGAGCAGGCGCAGAAGCTGACGCTGACCTCCCGCGCCTTCCGCAACGACCAGCTGGCACATCTCTACGAGGAACTGGCAGCGCTCACCGGCAGCCACAAGATCCTGCCGATGAACTCCGGCGCTGAAGCCGTCGAAACCGCCGTCAAGGCGGTCCGCAAATGGGGATACGAGGTCAAGGGCGTTCCCGACGACAAGGCCGAGATCATTGTCTGCTCGAACAACTTCCACGGCCGCACCATGGGCATCGTCGGTTTCTCCACCGACCCGGACGCCCGTACCGGTTTCGGCCCCTTCGCGCCCGGCTTCGTCACCGTGCCCTTCGGCGATATCGAAGCCTTCCGCGCGGCGATCAACGAGAACACCGTCGCTTTCCTGATCGAGCCGATCCAGGGCGAAGCCGGCGTCATCATCCCGCCACGCGGCTATTTCCCCGAGGTCCGCGCGCTCTGCTCGAAGCACGGCGTGACGCTGATCCTCGACGAGATCCAGACCGGCCTTGGCCGAACCGGCAAGCTGCTTGCCGAAGAGCATGAGGGCATCGAGGCCGACGTGACCTTGATCGGCAAGGCGCTCTCCGGCGGCTTCTATCCGGTTTCGGCCGTGCTCTCGAATTCCGAGGTGCTCGGCGTCTTGAAGCCCGGCCAACATGGCTCGACCTTTGGCGGTAACCCGCTTGCCTGCGCCATCGCCCGCGCAGCCTTGAAGGCGCTGACCGAGGAAGGCATGATCGAGAACTCCGCCCGCATGGGCGAGCGCTTCCAGGCTGGCCTGAAGGACATCCGCTCCAACATCATCAAGGACGTCCGCGGCCGCGGCCTGATGCTTGCCGTCGAGCTCGTGCCGGAAGCGGGCGGCGCCCGCAAATATTGCGAGGCCCTCAAGGAACGCGGCATCCTCGCCAAGGACACCCATGGCGACACGATCCGCATCGCCCCGCCGCTGGTCATCACGCAAGACCAGGTCGACTGGGCGATCGAGCAGTTGGCGGGCGTTCTCGCCTCGGCTTGATCATTCAGCGCTCCGGCCGCCAACCCGCCGCTGCGCTTTCCTCGAGCTGCAAAAGCATCTCTTAACGATTTGTGATATAATGTCCTTTGCAGGGCGCGAACGGCTATCTGCCGCGCATGACGCATCGCCCCTGACCGGATGTAGCCGGCATTTCAGACAATTTATCCGACGCAGCAAGCGCAGGCATGCCCAATGGCGCCAGCAGCATGCAGCCGAGGTCTGTTAAGAGCCAAGCGCCGTGGCGCCGGCTGAAAGCCGCAACGGGAAGGAACCGCAGATGACGAATGCACTGAAAATGGCAGGTTTCGACGGCGAGACGCTGGAAATCATCGCCTTCCGCCTTCACGATCAGGAATTCTGCGTGAAGACCACGACGATCCGCGAAATCCGCGGCTGGGCGCCCTCGACGCCGATCCCGCATTCGCCGGCCGATGTGCTCGGCGTCATGAACCTGCGCGGCACGGTCATCCCGATCATCGACCTCGCCCATAAGCTCGGCATGAAGTCGACGGTTGCCAACGAGCGCAGCGCCATCGTCGTCGCCGAAGTGCACAACATGGTCATCGGCCTCGTGGTCGACCGTGTCTCCGACATCCTGACGGTCCAGGGCAACCAGGTGCAGCCGGTTCCGGAAATCACCACATCCTTCGACAAAAGCTATGCCGAAGGCATCATCGCCAACGAGAGCGGCATGATCTGCTTCCTCAATCTCGCCCGCATGTTCAAGGAACGCGAGATGGACGACATGGCCGCCTGATCGGCGACCCAACCGAATTGACGAGAGCGGCCAACGGCCGCTCTTTTTTGTTTCAGGCGACTGCCGTATCCGGCGTATCCTCGCCGATAGAGACGCTACGTCGATCCTCGCCCGGCGACAGGCCCACGAGCTTGCAAAAATCTTGCGTACGGCACTGGAATCCTCGTTGCCGATCTGCGGCGGCCTGACTTCACGCCCCCGTCGAGGGGGAGGGTCGGCGCGAAGCGACGGGGTGGGATGACTTTCGTGCGCTCCTGACGGTCACCCCCACCCGCCGCTATGCGGCGACCAAAGGTTGCCGAAACAGCTTTGGCCACGCCCGGAAAAATCCCCATGGTTTTACTTGTCGTTCACTTGGCCGGGGCGCTGAAAAGTGCCGAGACTAAGTAATTTAATATGACGCCTTCCAGCGCGCCGTTCAGCGTTCGTCGACTGGCAACTCCGGTTTCTCTGCGGGGATGGCGGCACCTTTTTCCGGTACGGGTGACGCTCACGGTTTTCGCCGCGACGCCACGAAAGGCATTGCTCACACAACGCCAGTCGCCGCTCCTCATGTGTGCCTCACAGGCACGCCCCGTCCTGTTTCAGACGAGAGGAAAACCATTTTCTGACAGTCCACCGGATGGAAGCTTACGACCGTCCCCCACCCGGCACCGGTCCCGCCTCGCCGCGACGCCTCGCGGGGTAGCCGATGACGGAACAGGTCGATCATGGCACAGGTTTTCGCGGCGGGGACGGGCGGGGAAATTGCGGGCTCGCAGACGGATCCCCTCACCGACAAACTCTATCACTTAGCCTTCGGCTAAAATGTTGATTTTGTGTCCTCTCCCACAAGGGGAGTGGGACACTCTGGCGCGGCCAGCCCGCCTCACTTTGCGCCTCAGTTGTTCGCTGACTCATTGACGACAGGGTAACGCGCGTCCTCCCAGGCGGGGAAGCCACCGGCGAAATGGTAGACATTCGTGTATCCCCACACGAGCGCCTTGGCGGACGAGTAGGCCGAGTCGCCGCAATATTTGCCGTGGCAGGAGAAGATTATCTCCTCGTCCTTGCGCGCGACCCTCGCCAACGCCTCTCTCGAGAGGACGGTGACGACAGGTATGTTGATGGCGCCGGCGGCATGGGAACGGGCGAAGCTCAGGGCGCTGCGGACATCGATCAATTTGACGCCGCGATCGAGCAGCCGCTTGGCTGTGGGAGCATCGATCTTGGTCGTGCCCCGGACGTTGTATTCGCCGTTCGTCTTGCTGATAAACCCTGCGTAGGCATCATAGGGAATATCGATGCCGGCGCCTGGCTGGACGCCGGCCTTGCGCAGGCCGTCCTGCAGCCGGTCACGATAGGTCCTGTCATAGTCGAACACATCGCCGTACCACCACCATCCCATCTCCTGCACCGTCAAAGGGAAATAGCCGGCGGAAACGTTGAGCGCGTCGAATTTGTCGATATTGGCCTTCACGCCATCGGCGCGCCCGAGATGGCCGAGACACGCAACGATCGTTGCGTAATCCTCGGCGATATCCGACTGCCGGGTGACAACGACCTGAAGGTTCTTCAGCGCTTCCTCGTATTTTTGCTGATGGAACAGCGCCAAAGCGAGAACGCGCAGATAGCTCGGCGGATATTGCGGATCGAGCCGCATGGCGAGGCGCGCTTCCTGTTCGGCCTCGGGCCCGCGTCCGGTGGCGTTAAGAATGCGCGCCTTGCTGACGTGATTTTCAGGATCGTTTGGAGCGAGCTGCATCGCGCGGTTGATTTCGGCAAAGGCCTCGTCGTAATGGCCTTGCTTCGCCATCACTTCCGCGGAGATTGCATAGGCGAGCGCATTGGGTTTGCGCATGGCAAGCCCAAGATTCTCCTTCATGCGCTCCATCGCCTTCTCGAAGCCGAGATTGGCCGATTCCCAGTTGGAGGATGCCATCCGCCAATCCGCCATGGCGAGCGCTGCGTATGCGCGGCTGTAGTGGGGATCGAGTTCGATCGCCTTTTCCAGGAGAGGGGTCGCCATCAGCGTTTCCTCTTCATTGCCGCGACGCAGGTGATCCAATCCCTTCAGAACGAGGTCATAGGCCTCCGGACTACGGGTCTCCACCTGCGCGGCCGCCGCCTTTTCCGCGGAGGTGAGCTCGACTGTGAGCGCCGAGACGATCTCGCCGATGACCTTGTCCTGCAATGCGAAAATATCGCCCATGGGGCCGTCGTAGCGGTCGGCCCAGAGATGATGATCCCCGCGTGCATCGATGAGCTGAGCGTTGATGCGGACCTGGTCGCCCTGCCGCCGTACGCTGCCCTCCAGCACGTATCGCACGCCAAGCTCTTCCGCGACCTGTCGCAGCGTCGCTTGCTTGCCCTTGTAGGCGAAAGTGGAATTGCGCGAGGTGACGAAAATGCCGGACAGTTTGGAAAGATCCGTGATGAGATCCTCCGTCATGCCATCGGCGAAATAGACCTGTTCGGGATCGGAACTCAGATTGTCGAACGGCATCACCGCTATCGACGGCTTGTCCGGCAGTGCGAGAACCTGGTGATCCGCCGCCGCCGTTCCGGCGCTCGGCGCCCACGGACGAAGCCAGACGGCCGAGGCAACCGCGAGAAGCAACAAAAGCGCGGCGGCAGCAAATCCCCACGCGCGCGTGCCACGGGAGGCGTCGCGCCGGCGTCGCGCCGAACCATCGAACTGCACACGATAGGTGCGCACGGGTCTCGATATGTTTTTCACACGCTGTTCGCCGATGAACTCAAGCGGCAGGCCCAGTTTTCCCTGCAACTGATCATAGGCCGTGCCGGAGACGAACAATCCGCCCGGCTCGCACAGCTGTTCGAGGCGGGAAGCGACGTTGATGCCGTCGCCCAGCAGGTCGTCGCCCTCGACCACGACGTCGCCGAGATTGATCCCCATGCGAAAGAGGATGCGCCGTTCCGGCGGTACATCCGCCTGATGCTCGATAACGCCCTTCTGAACCGCAACGGCGCAGGCAACCGCATCGACTACAGAGCCGAATTCGACGATGATACCGTCGCCCATCAGCTTGACGATACGTCCGTGATACTCGTTCAACAGCGGATCAATCACGTTGCATCGCAAGGCCTTGATCGCGGCAAGAGTATTCTCCTCGTCCGCCTCGACGAGGCGCGAGTAGCCGACGATATCGGCGGCGAGAATGGCAACGAGGCGCCGCTCCGCATGATCTGTCACCATGGCACAGCCTCCTCGAACACGGCACTGAAAGCCTGTTCCTGGGTCCTTGGCCGATTGGGATTTTTCACCGCGTATTAGCGATTTCTATATTACTCCCCTTTGCCCGGCGGGACGAGCAGAAATGACATAAATGGTCCGGATAAGGCTTCGATCGCGGCCGCGGCGGAAAACGCTGCGTCCCGCCTGGCGCTTCGGAGAGGCCCAACAGACCGGGCTGGCGGAACAAAGCCTCGTCCAGGCGGTTATCATCCGACAACACGTCAAGGAGGTGATTTCCATGCAAGTGATCGGCACGCAGGTTCATCAGCAGCCCGGGATCATGATCGTCGAATTCGTCGGCGAGGGCGGCGATGTCATCTCCGTTCAGATGCATAAGGACGAAGGCGGCGACCTCAACCGGCAGAACGCGGTCGACAAAGCCAGGGCGATGATGCTACAGGTGGCGACCTTCGAGCAGACTGCCGATATTGAGGATGCCGACAGCGCGCAGCCAGCGACCGCCTCGGATGGAGTGTCACCTGCCGTGCTATCCTTGCGAAGCGCGCGCTCGGCCCATGACCGGGCCACCCTCGAGGAAGAGCTCGACGAGGGGTTGGAAGACACCTTCCCGGCAAGCGACCCGGTGTCGGCGACCGTCAGCAGCATTCCGAGCGGAAGAACGAGCCAGAGGTGAGCCCAAACCTGACACCCGCGGCAGGAGGCCGCCTCACCTATTCGGCATTGCTCTAGGGCCCCGACCTGGCAATCAGCCTGCGATCAAATCCACCCAGAATGCGCTTCACCAACGCCGGATAGTCCTCGTCGAAATGGTGACCCCCGTCGATTGAAAGAACCTCGACACCGGTGCCGGCCAGCGTCGGGCAGAGATCGTCTTCATCGTCCGTCCCGTAGATGCATTGAACAAGGGCAGGATTGATTTTCGCGATGTCGTCCGCCGGATCTCCAGAACCGTCCGATCCGGTCGCGCCAAGCCAGCCGAGCACGGAGATCTTGTAGTCGACCTGATGCGAGACGGCCATCAGCGAGATCTGCGCGACCCGCTCGCGGTCAACCTTCGGCAACAGATTGTATGTCCTCGGCAGGATATCCGCCCCGAAGGAATAGCCGACCAGCAGGACATGCTTGACGTTCCAGCGCTTGGCATAGAACGCGATGATGCGGTGGAGATCGTCCGCGGTTTCCTGCGGCTGGCGCTCGGACCAGAAATATCGCAGCGAATCGATCCCGACCACCGGCACCCCCTGCTGCTGGAGGACGTCGCCGACCTGCTTGTCGATATCGCGCCAGCCGCCGTCGCCGGAATAGATGATCGCCATCGTGTCGCGGCTCGGCTTGGCATCGAGCACCGTCAGCGGCAGGCCGAGCGGGTTGTCGTCATCCGCCGACGCGGAAATGAGCGCAGACAGCGTGTCCGACAGAGCCGCCCACGTATCGTCGTCCGTCTCTGTTGTCTGGATATCGCTGTGCTTGGCAGTCAATGTGGCGACATGCGCCCGTCCGTCCGCCGGCGCCGCGCCGGTGAACAGCACGGTGACCGGGTCGGGCAGCGGCCCGTCGGTCAGGCCGTAGATCA
Organism: Pararhizobium sp. A13; assembly: GCF_040126305.1. Taxonomy (NCBI): domain Bacteria; kingdom Pseudomonadati; phylum Pseudomonadota; class Alphaproteobacteria; order Hyphomicrobiales; family Rhizobiaceae; genus Pararhizobium; species Pararhizobium sp. A13. Next base: position 597,982 of record NZ_CP149510.1, read on the forward strand.
TCCGACCGCCGGTTGTCTGCTTGTCGGCGGGCGTGCACAGCTGCTTCGTCAACGCGATGCCGGCCTCGGGATCGACGGCCAGCGTCTGCCCGATCGTCGCGGCAGGCGTCTGCGCGGCGATCGCTAGGGCAAGCGTGCCGCCCGCGCCGACACCCGCGACGATCGGCAGCCGATAGTTGCCGTTCTTTGCCGCCCGCTGGACCTCCTGGCTCAGCGCCTCGATGTCGGACACCATGTAGACGCAATCGCCATCATCCTTTGAAAGCGATGCCAGATAGGCCGGGAGATCGATGCCGATCACCAGCGCGCCCGCTCCCGTCAGCGTCTTTGCCAGCGCATCTTCCTTTTCCGACCAGCCGGTCTTGTCGGAGATCAAAAAGACCGCCGCGGCAAGGGCACCATCCGGCATCATTATATGCGGGGCGGGAATCATGCCCGTGTCGAAGCCTGACGTATCCTGCGCCCGCGCGCCGGTCGCGGAAAGAAGCAGGCAGGCGCCCAGCGCTGTGCGGACCATGGTTTTCCAGATCATTTTTTCACGATCCCCTTTACGCCGCCGCCAATGAGAAATGTCGCATCCATCAGGGCGAGGACAGGATTGATCCCGCCGCCCGCCGCCATGTAGCGGGGCTGCCAGTGCGGATGAAACTTCGATTTGAAGGCCTTTAGCCCCTTGAAATTGTAGAAGCGTTCGCCGTGCTCGAAGACGGTTCGCCCGATTTTGTCCCAAACGGGCGATGACCGGCGGGCGGAAAGCCCTGCCAAAGGGGCCATGCCGAGATTGAAAGTCTTGAACCCTTTGTCGCGAAGAAATTCCATCAGCGAGGCGAACAGAAAATCCATCGATCCCTTGGGGGCATCCGGAGAAAATCGCATGAGATCCACCGACCCCTCCTCGAGCGTATCGGTGACAAGGACATTGGCGAAAGCGACGATTCGTCCATCGACCCTGAGAACGGCAACCGGCTGGCCTGCGATATAGTCCGCGTCGAAAGCGCCCAGCGAAAAGCCCTTTTCCTTTGCCCGGTGGTGTGCAAGCCAGCTGTCGGAAACGGCGACAAGCGCGTCCATGATCGCCGGCACCCCTTCGGGTTCGACCATCTCGAACTCCAGCCCGTCTCTTTGCCCGCGGCTGACCGTCTGGCGCAGACTGGCCCATTTGCCGCCCTTGAGCTGGAATGCCGTCAAATCCATCACCGCCAATTCGCCGAGCCGGAACGCGCGCAGGCCGGCATCGGCATAGTAGGACAGGCCGGCGGGCGAAACTTGATAGAAGACCGGCCGGCAGCCACAGGCCCTCGCCGCCTCGACAAATTGCCAGATCAGGTCCGGCCAGGCGTCGCGCGGGCCGATTGGATCGAAAAGTGCGATCCACGAACGCGCATGCCGCCCATACATGATGAAAGCGCGCCCGTCCGGCGAAAACATGAGGCTCTTGTCCTTCATCCGCACGAGGTTGGCGTCGGACATATCCTGTTTCGCCGCGATGGCGGTCGCCTTGCGAAGCGCATCTTCGGACGAGACATCCATGAGCCCCCTGGCCGGACGCAGCAGGCTCCACAACGCCACGGCACCGGAAAAGATCGTCAAGCCGAGAACCGCGCGAAGACCGCGCGGCGCTTCAGCCGAAAGCTCGAACTGCCACCACAGGCTGTGGCTGTATTCGACATCGCGGTAGACGAACAAGAGCACGGTGCCGGCGAAGATGCAGAGCGCCAGCATGGCCGAAAGCCAGGACGGGGTCAGCGGTTCGCTGGTGAAGGTTGCCGGCCGGTCGAAGATGCGGCGGGTGGCAAGCAGGCTGAGGACGAAGAAGGCCAGGAGGCCGGCCTCGACCAGCGCCACGGCCTTGATGAGCGTAAGGAGCAAGGCAACCGAAGCGATCACCACCGCCGCCCACCATGCGTCGTCAAGCCGCCGTGCAAGGCCGCGCGCAACGATCACCAGCACCAGGCCGAGCAGGCTTGCCAGGAAATGCGCCCCCTCCAGGAGGGGAAGCGGAACGTAGCTGGACAGGAACGCCAGGTTTTCGTCCGGCGTCGGCGTGACGCTGGAAAAAACCAGCATCGCGGCGAGCACGAGCGCCAGGGTGGCAAGGAGTATCGGGGTAAGTCGCCCGGCAACACGGCGCAAGCTGGAGGCAACGGGACGGCGAGACAGGCCGCGCACCTCGGCGCCGATGACGACGACGACCGCCAGCAGCAGAGGCAGCACATGATAGATCACCCGGTAGAGCATCAACGCGCCAAGCACGGCGTCGACATCTGCCGTCTGACCCAGAGCCGCGATGATGACGGTTTCGAAAACACCGAGGCCTGCCGGAACGTGGCTAAGTACGCCGAGCCCGACGGCAACCGAATAGACGGCAAGGAAAGCCGGCCAGCCCATGATCCCACCGGGCAGGAGCACGTACAACACCGTCGCCGAAGCGGCTATGTCGAGGGCGGAGACGAGAAACTGGCGCGACGCGGTGCGGGAATCGGGAAGTCTGAGCGTCATGCCGCCGACCTGCAGAACGCGACCGTCCCGGCCCGCGACCATCAGGCCGCCAAGGCCGGCAAGCACCATCACGGCGATGACGCGCAGCCAGGAAGGATCAAGCCCGACCAGCGGCGCAATTTCTGGCGCGATGGCCAGAAGGCTGAATGAGGCAATGCTAGCAAGTCCCAGTCCGAAAGCAAGCGTGACGAAAGCGATCACGCCGGCGATTTCTTCAGGCTTCAGACCGAGCCGGGAATAAGCCCGATACCGAATGGCGCCGCCGCTCAAGGGACCGAAACCGGCGGTATTTCCGACCGCATAGGCGGCAAACGCCGTCAAGGCCACGTCCGCATAGGGCAGCCTGCGCTTCACATAAATGAGCGCGCCGAGATCATAGAATGTCAGCGCGACAAAGCTCAGACCAGTGAACGCAATGGCGAAAGCGATCGACTGCCAGGACGTTGCCCGCAGTGCCGATACGACATCGTCATAACGGACTTCACTCGTCAGCTGGACGATGGCAAAGCCGATAATGAGCAGGATGATGGCGGTGGCGCCGCCTTTCAAGAGCCATCTGTTGCGGAGCAAACGCTGAAACGGGGAAACGGCGGTTTCGTCGCTCGCCTCGGTCCGATCGGGAATATCTGTCATGCAACACCTTGCCGATGCTGCTGGGAATTCCAGCATTGGCGAGGGTATACATCCGCTTCGCACTGCAAAAAAGTGAACTTCCTGTAATCTAGCGACGCCGACGCCGTGCCTCGCAAGGCCTGCGGCATGTGCTGAATATTCCCGACGACCGGCGTTGAGGATTTACCTCGCCCACACGGCACGAATACGACTGCCGGCCATCAGACCAAGGATTTGAGGGGCGCGGCAGCTTATCTGATCTCCTGTGTCTGGTTCGGGTCATGCCCGTTATGAGCCAACCCCAAACTGACTCTCCGTAGCTACCGATCGGCAGGCAGCAAAGACATCGAGGTCCGGATTGTAGACCTTGGTCTCGACATTCATCATTCCCAGGACTGTATGAAACAGGTTGTCGTGCGAGGTGGCCGCGTCGGAATATTTATTGAGGCAGGACCTGTTCAGGTTCATCAACTGGGCATAGGCGTCCGAAAACCACGCGATGAATGGAACATGCGTCTGTTCGGCAGGCGCGAACATGTAGGGTGCGCCGTGCAGGAACAAGCCGTTTTCGCCCAGGGATTCGCCGTGATCCGACATGTAAATCATCGCTCCATCGACGCTGCTCTGATGCCTTTTCAGAAGATCGATGACCGCGGCCAGGTTATGATCGGTGTAAAGGATCGTGTTGTCGTAGGCGTTGACAATCGCCTCGCGGCTGCAATCGGATAATTGTGGCGTGCGGCAATCCGGCACGAATCGCCGAAACTCTTCCGGGTACCGCATATAGTAGGCCGGGCCATGGCTCCCGAGTTGATGGAGGACGATGACGGTGTTCCTGGTGATGCTCGCGAGTTTGCTGTCGAGCTGGTCAAGAAAGATATCGTCCAGACATTCGCCCTGCTTGCAATAGGGACTGTTCTTCTGCTTCGTGACGCTGGCAAAGCTGATCAGGTCGGCAATACCCTTGCTGCCGGTATTGTTGTCCCACCAATAGCCATCGATCCCGGCGCGGCGCAGCACGTCCATCAATGTATCGGTCGACCGCGCCTTCCTGTCCGAATAGTTCTTCTTGCCATAGACCGAAAACATGCAAGGCAACGACACCGCGGTCGCCGTCCCGCAGCTCGTCGTTTGCGTGAAGTTCGTCACACCCCGAGCCTCCAGCTCAGGATTGGTGTCTCTTTCGTACCCGTTGAGGGAAAAATTCATGGAGCGCGCCGTCTCGCCGGCCACGATGACGGTAACGACGGGTTTTTGCGCCTTGGCAATGACCGGGCCGAGTTTGGCGTCGGTCCCCAGAGGAGCCCGTACAAGTCCGATCTCGTGATACGAGCTGACCACAAGGCCGATGGCCGAGGTAATGGGCGAAAACGGGGTCAGTTTCGCCATCATGTCCCGGTGTTCGCGAATGTTCGACGAGAGGCCCGAGTAGTTTGCAAAAGCAAGCCCGGCACAAAGCGTCAAACAGACGATGACGGCGGCAAGATTGACAAAGAATTTGCTGATGAAGGGCCGATGCTTGACCCGCGTCACCAGGACCAGCGCCGATGGCAGGACACCGTATAAAATCACATGCTTGATGAAGGTTGCGGTGACGAGATGGCTGGCCTCCTCAGGCGTCGTGACCACGGCATTTCTGATCATCTCCTTGTCGATCACCACGCCGAAAAAATCCGTATAGTAGGACGAGATGGCGCCCGCGATGATGAGGAAGACAAGGAACGGCTTGATCAGATACTTCGCCGAAAAAGGGATCATACCGGCGAACACGAGGAAGATGATCGCGGCGGCGAACATGTAGAATGCGCCGTGCAGCCCACCGAAGACATGGAAGGCGTCGTTCCAGAATGTGAGGTTGAGGACGATCAGGATGTAAACGGCCACGAGCAGGCTTAACGGTATGCTCCCCAAGGTGGGGCGCCCGGGAAAGAAACGGTTCAAAGTTTGCTCCAGCGACAAAGGAAGGATCACAACGATCCGTTCCTTCTGTGCTTTACTGCTGACAATAAGCTGAACGTCAGCAAAGTCTTTGACCGGTGTCTTGGCGGCAACCGACCGCCGGGCGGAAAAAAGCCCCTTACACCTGTGTCCTCTTCAGCCGCTCCTCGTCGAGCACCACGCCCAGCCCCGGCGCTTCACCGAGCTCCAGCCAGCCGTCCTTGTGCTTCAGCGGCGAGACCATCGGGTAGTCGCGGCGCTCCTCGCTCCATTCGGGATTGTCATAGGGATATTCGAGAAAAGGCGCATCGCCGGCGCCGGCGGTGAGGTGGGCGTTGGCGAGCACGCCGATACCGTTGGTCCAGGAGTGCGGCGTGAACATCACGCCAGCCTCGCGGGCCTGATAGGCGAGACGGCGGCAGCCGGTGATGCCACCGGTGAGCGCCACATCCGGTTGGACGACATCGAAGGCGCGCGCCTCGATGATGTCGCGGAACTCATAGAGTTCGCGGGTCATCTCACCGCCGGCGATGCGCACGCTGGTGGCATCGGAGAGACGGCGCATGCCTTCGCGGTCGGAGCGGAACAGCGGCTCCTCCATCCAGTAGATATCGAGCTTTTCCAGCTCTTTCGCGACAGCCAGCGCATCCTTGAAGGTCCATGCCAGCGTCGTGTCCCACGGCATGCGCCAGCCCTGGTTGCAATCGACCATCAGCTCCACCCGGTCGCCAACGCGGGCGCGGATGGCTTCGAGCGCCTTCACATCGGCTTTCCAGCTGCCGCGGCCGCCGGCCGAGGAGGAAAAGCGCACCTTCATCGCCGGGAAACCTTCATCGATGTAACCCTCGGCCTGATCGGCCATGGCCGACGGCTCGCGCAGGACGCCGGAGGAGGCATAGAGCCGGACCTTGTCAGCCCGGCCGCCGAGCATGCGCCAGACCGGTTCGCCAGTGATCTTGCCGGAGAGGTCCCAGAGCGCCAGATCCAGCGGCCAGCAGCGGCCATAATGGAAGCTGATGTGCGACAGCACCTCATAGTGCCGCTCCAGATGACGCGGGTCCTGTCCGATGAAGAGATCCTCATGACCCTCGAAGCCCTTCATCAGGTCACCGGAGCCGATCCCCTCGCGGCCCTCGTCATCGCGGACGCGGACGATCGTCGCATCGAAATGTTTTCGCGGCCGGCCGTCCCAGCTCGCCTTGAACGCCGGGTCGAGCGGCAGCCGATGATGGGTGATCTCGATGGAGACGATCTTGCTCATGCGCCTGCTCCTTAGCCGAAATGCTGCCAGATGGTCTTGTAGTCGCAATATTTGTCGATCGCATGCACCGAGCGGTCGCGGCCGAAACCGGACTGCTTGAAGCCGCCGAAGGGCGTCGCGAAATTCGACATGTCGTAGGTATTGATCCAGACGGTGCCGGCATGGATCGCCTCGGAGAAGCGATGGGCGCGGTCCATGTCCCTGGTGAAGACGGCGCCGGCAAGGCCGTAGATCGTGTCGTTGGCAATCCTCAAGGCTTCCTCCTCGGTGTCGAAGGGGATGGCAGCGAGAACGGGCCCAAAAATTTCCTGACGGGCGAGGCTCATGTCGTTGGTCATGTCGACGAAGACGCCAGGGGAAACGTAGTAGCCGCCTGTTTCCGAGAGGGTCCGCTCGCCGCCGAAGGCACGGCGGGCACCTTCCTTCTCGCCCGCCGCGATCATGGAAAGGACCTTGATCATGTGCTCCTCCTCGATCAGCGCGCCGATCTGAGCCGACGGTTCGAAGGGATGGGCAAGGGCGATATCGCTCTTTGTCACGGCCTCGATCTTCGCAATCAGTGCATCCTGCACCGAACGCTCGACGATGAGCCGTGTCGAGGCATGGCAAGTCTCTCCCGAATTGTAGAAACAGCCCCAGGCGACGGCTGAGGCGGCGGCGTCGAGATCGGCATCGGCGAAGACCACGAGCGGCGACTTGCCGCCGAGTTCGAGCGCCACGCGCTTGACGTTGGATTGCGCGGCATAACCCATGATCAGCTTGCCGACCTCGGTCGAGCCAGTAAACGCAATCATGTCGACATCCATGTGCAGCGCTAAGGGCTTGCCGGTTTCCTCGCCATAGCCGGTGACGACGTTCAGAACGCCAGCCGGAAGCCCCGCCTCGAACCCGAGCTGGGCGAGACGGATGGCAGACAGCGATGACTGCTCGGCCGGCTTCAGCACGACGGAGTTGCCGGCGGCAATCGCCGGCCCGAGCTTCCAGGCATCGATGATCATCGGGTAGTTCCACGGCGTGATGGCGCCGATGACGCCGATCGGCACCTTGCGGACGATGGCGCGCTCGCTCGGTGGAGTCGGTGCGACCTCGTCGTAGAGCTTGTCGATCATCTCGCCGTAGAACTGGATGCCATCGGCGCAGAGGCGCACGTCGACATTGAGCGAGGCCATGACCGGTTTGCCGACATCGAGCGTTTCGAGCAGCGCCAGCGCGTCGCCATGGTCGCGGATCGCCTGCGCCCATTTCAGCATGATCTTCTTCTTCTCCGCCGGGTCCTTCTTTCGCCAGACCCCGCTCTCGAAGGCTGCGCGGGCGGCCGCCACTGCCCGATCGATATCGGCGGCATTGCCGCGTGCAAGCGTGGCGCCAGGCTTGCCGTCCATTGGACGCGTCCGGGTGAAGGTCGCGCCGGACGAGGACGGCGACAACTCGCCGTTGATGAAATGGCGGCCTTCCGGCTTGAGGGCCGAAAGGACGTTTTCCCAGTAGTCGCGGGTATAGAGCTTGGTCATGATCAGGCGGCCTTCGGAAGGGACATGATGGTGGCGGCGAAATCGGCGATGTCCTCATCGCTGACCTCGCGGATGGAAGAGCGGCGCATCGGCTGGTTTTCCGGCGCCTTCATCTCGGCAGCAAGCGCGCCCGAATCGAGTGCTTCGAACGCCTTCGGCAGGGCACGGACAATGCCGCAGCGATCCATCAGACCCGAGACGAAAGCCGGAAGATCCGCCGCCTTGGCAAGACCGCAGGCTTTTGCAGCCGCATTGAGATCGGCGGTATCGGCCTCGACCAGCCAGGCAAGCGTGGCCTCGAAGCCAAGCGCGGTGGCAAGGCCATGGTGAACGGGGGCCAGGCCCGCCAGCGCATGGCTGATCGTGTGGGCGACGGCTGTGCCGCAATTGTCGATGGCGATGCCAGCATAGCACGAGCCGAGCAACACTTTGCCGCGCGCGTCCATATTGTCGGGTTCGTTGACGGCTGTTTCCAGCGCGCCGGTGACAAGGTGCAGGGCTTCATGCGCATAGATTTTGCCGCCGGCATGGGTGTTGCGGTTGGTGGCGGCCTCGAAAGCATGGATGAAAGCGTCCATACCGCACCAGGCGGTGAGATTGGCGGGCAGCGTCGCCGTCAGCGCCGGGTCAAGCAGCACGAGATCAGCCTTGGTCTCGGCACCCCAGATCCAGAGCTTCTTGCCCGCTGGCCCGGTGAAAATGTTGGTCGCGGACGTTTCCGATCCGGTCCCTGCCGTCGTCGGCACCATGATCTTCTTCAGAGGGTCCTTCGGTAGCGGATTGGCCGCGAGCGCATAATGCATGGCATCCTCACCGGAGGCGGCACAACAGGCGGCGATCTTGGCGATGTCCAGTGCCGAGCCGCCGCCGATACCGATCACCACATCCGCGCCCGTGACCGCCTCGGTCGCACGCCGCACATGGGCGATCTTCGGCTCACCAGTGAAATCGGAGAAGACACGCGCCTCGATGCCTTCGGCCAGCAACTGGGTTGCGATGCGACCGGCGAGCCCCGATCGGGCAAGGAAGCCGTCGATGACGATGGAGGCGGTTTTCGCACCAAAGGACGAGGCAGCGGTACCGATCGTTTCGTGAATATTTTCGCCGAAACGAATTTCGGGAACGAAGGAAGTGGAAAAAGCCACGGTGGTGAACCTGCAATGCATGTTTGATGCTGCTTCCAGCCTGCATCACAATCTGATATTTTCAAACACGGGCATTTTTCGGCCATTTTGATAATCTGAAATCATGGAGACGGGATGCTGGGCCATATTCCGCTGGAAGCGTTCCGGGTGTTCGATGCAGCCTGCCGGCAGATGAATTTTTCGAAAGCCGGGCGCGAACTCAACATCACCCAGGCCGCCGTCAGCCGCCGCATCAAGGGACTGGAGGATCATCTCGGCGCGGCGCTGTTCACACGGCGCGGCAAGAACCTGGAACTGACGCCGCAGGGCGCACGCCTGTTCCAGCGGGTTCGCGCCGCGCTGGATTATCTGGAGGAGAGTCTCGACCCCTTCCGCTCTGTAAACGGCGGCACGATCGCCATCGCAGCGAGCGGTTCGGTGTCACATCTCTGGCTCGGCGGCCGCCTGCGCGATTTCGGCAAGGAGAACCCGTCGATCTCGCTCAGGCTGCTGACCTCGGACACGTCATCGGATCTTGCCGCTGAAACCAATGATCTCGTCATCCTTTACTCGACCGGAGAACACCCGCGCTGGGACCTGACGCCGATGATGCCGGAACGGCTGATGCCTGTTGCTTCGCCGGATTATCTCGACAGCCGCGGCCTTGATGCCGGGACCCTGACCGTCGAGCGGATCGCCTCGCTGGACCTCATCGACTACGAGCGCTTCAACGCGCACTGGATTTCCTTCCGGCAGTGGTTCGGCCGCGTTTCTCCGCCGCCCCGGCTGAAGCTGCCGAACCCGCGTTTTTCCTTTTCCACCTATATCATGGCGATCGATGCCGCCCTTCGCGGGGACGGCATCGCGCTTGGCAGCCTCGGCCTGATCGAAGAACAACTCGCCGATGGCAGGCTTGTGACGGTCGGCTCGGAGTGCCTTTCCACCGGTTACGGCTATTATCTCGGCCTTCCCAAATTCAAGACCGTCACGCCGGAAGCGCGGCAGCTGCATGCGTTCCTGACAGGCTCGGAGAGCTGACCAGTGCCGCGCTGCTGGATAATTCCTTAAATCGGAATCGATCACGGGAAAAATTATCCAGCAGATCAAAGCGTTACATCGACCTTGCGCGTCTGAAAAGACGGCGGTGCCGTAATTGTGCAATGCAAACGAATCATGCGATGGTCTCGCCGTCTTTACCGTGGCATTTCGCGAGCCAGCTGAGAGCCGCAGGGCCTCTGCAGCCAGCAACCACGTTGAGCGTTGCGCCTATCCTCAGCCTTTCTTCTCCTCCCTTGAATCTCCGGCCCCTGCCCGATGCCATGGTCAAATCTACTGCTTTCATTTTACACCTTGATATGTCTGTTTTTTCTCGACAATACCTATCGCGAGGGTGAGGCCGCCGGCGGCGCCTGGGATAAAATGCGTGTTCTCGGATTGTCTTTGTGCCTGCTCTGGCCACTGCTCCTCGTTCATGTGATCATCTCGGCCTGCAGGAACCGGCAAACGGGTTGATGTCCGCAATCTTGCCCGGCACGCGCGCCAGGATGGCCTGGCACGGATCGGAGGCACCGGAGGTCGGGCAGTGCGCAGACGCGACGCCCGAGGCCGGTGGAAGCCGCGGAGTTCGGGTTTCGACATGAAGGAGGAGCGGAAAAGCCGGTCCGGAAGGATGTTCTTTCTCGTCGCTGTCGGCCTGATCTTTGCCGGCATCCTGGCGACAGTGCTGCTCGCCAACGGCCAGCGCAATCTCCATCTGCTGCTCGCCTACCTCGGCTATCCCGACCTGCTGGCGACGGCCGAGCCGGCGCCGAAGCCGGTGAAGATCACCCGCAGCAAAAGCGTGCGCCTGCCGCCGGCGCGCGTGGTCCTGCCGGTTTATGCCTTCGCCGATTTCAAAGCGCCGCAGCAGCGGTTCATCCGCGTGATCCAGAGCGATCCTCGCACCTTGTGCGAACGCCTGAAAACCGGCGGCTTCGGCGAGCTGGACTGGACGGTCAGCAGCGGCAACAAGGACAACTGGGAATGCGCCTCCTCCGTCGACCTTCCGGCCAGAGGCGAAGGCGCGGCACAGTCCTCGATCTTCATCTTCATCAAGGGGGACGGCGAAAACCGCGTCACCTCCTTTCGCGTCAAGTTGAACATCGAAAACCCGGCGGACACCATCAAGGTTGCCGAACTCGCCGGCAACGCCGCGAACATCTTCCTGCGACAGGTGCGCTGGGAAAACCCGGCCGAAATCATCGGCAAGATCCGCGCGCTCGAGGCCTTCGACATCCGTAGTTTCGGCAGCCGGATTCAGTTCAAGCGGGAATTTGGCGAGACGCCGCGCTACAACTTCCTCGCGAACCAACTCAGCAAGCGGGGCCCGAAGACACCTGGCGACCTGTTCTTCGATCGGGGCGAATGGTTTCCGCTGACCGGCAGCGACGGGCTGCCGATGATCGACGGCATGATGGCGGGCGAAAGCGCCGAAGGGCTGACGCTGGGCGCTACGGGCGAGCGCCCGTAACGAAAGGCCGTGGCGTCGCAAAAATTTCAAATGGACAGCCGGCGAGAACGGCAACCTGCGCACGCTGCCACAAAACGGCACAGCCCGCCGCACCTCTTGGAACGACAATCGCAATTGACCCAAAAATGATCCGTTTTGGAATGCTGCAAATTAACCACAGGTAGAAAAATTGCACATACGGAGACTTGTCAAAGACGATCATATTTAATAAATGATTAAAAACAAAAAAATGCTTTTTGCAAAAATAATCTCCAGGGACGGCAACACTCCAAGGCGCCGAGTACAAGAACCTTGCCGCAAGGCAGGGAAGACAATTGTTTTGAGAAAAAGAAAAACTGATCGGCTTTGCCGGACAAATATAAATTTATCAGTGACGGCCACACAACTGGTCGTCGCTGCCTGCCAAAGGTGCCAGGAGTATTTAAAGCATGACGGAAAAAATGATGTTGCAACAATCAGCTGCTATCGGAGTGGAGGATAGCAGGTTGAGTGGAAATATTTCCGGGAGATTTGCCGTTCACAACAAAGAACGGCGTGCAGACGAAAGCAATTTTTACATCAACCCGGCCAACGCGCCGAACATGCCTCTTCAGCTTACCATCAAGCGCATGATCGATGTTGCCGGCGCATTCTTCGGTCTTCTTGTTCTTTCGCCGGTTATTCTTCTGATTGCCGTGCTCATCAAGCTAGAAAGCAAGGGCCCGGTTTTCTTCAGGCAGCTACGGACGGGCCTCAACGAGGTACCGTTCGAGATCCTGAAATTCCGTTCAATGTACACCGATCTCTGCGACACAAGCGGCGTGCGGCAAACGATCGACAACGATCCGCGCATCACCCCGCTCGGTCGTATTCTGCGTAAGACCAATCTCGATGAAATGCCGCAACTGTGGAACGTGCTGATCGGTGACATGTCGCTGGTCGGTCCGCGTCCGCATGTTCCCGACATGCTGGCTGCCGGCCGCAACTATGCCGAACTCGTGCAGGGTTACGAGTATCGGCACTTGATGCGACCGGGCCTCACCGGTCTTGCGCAGGCCCGCGGCCTGCGCGGCCCGACTGCACATCGCTGGCTGGCGATCCGCAGGATCGTCTGCGACGTCGAATATGTCCGGCAGTTCTCGCTGTTTCTGGACATCAAGATCATCGTTCGCACGGTGATCAACGAGCTGAAGGGCGGCACCGGCCTCTGAGGCTTGCAAAGCCTCATCGTCTTGACGTTCCAAATGCAAAGCCATCGGCGCCAGTCGGTGGCTTTTTCGTTGGCCTGCGCAGCCGATGGCAGAGCCCCAGAAACATCCCCTGAGGGACCGCCAAACCGTCATTCTCTCTTGTGCTACCGGGCCTCCGGCGCGCTGGACGCGCCTCTCGGCGTATCCTCAGGACCAAACCGCCACGTTTGGGTGTCAGGCTGGATACTGCGCCATCCCTTGGCCACCATCGAAAAGCCCGAAAGCGGCCCGGCAGTGATGCTTCGCGAAAGGCTAAACTGACCTTGAACGCAAACCGCCCGGGCAGAACCCGGGCGGCGATGTTTCAGAGAAAAGCGAGAGCGCTTAGTTCGACTGCCAGCTCTTCACCAGTTCGTCGTAGTTGACGGTCTGCGGCTTTTCTTTTTCGTTCTCGATCTTCAGCTGCGGTGCAAGGTTGCCCTTCGAGACGGCGTCCTTGTTCCAGAAGTCGAGATCATGCTCTTCGGCAAGCTTCGGGCCAATATCGCCCTGGATGCCGGAGCGCTCGATGCGTCCCATCACCTTTTCCTGCTCGGCGCACAGACTATCCATGGCTTCCTGAGCGGTCTTCGCACCCGAGGATGCATCGCCGATCGCCTGCCACCAAAGCTGAGCCAGCTTCGGGTAGTCCGGAACGTTGGTACCGGTCGGCGACCACTGAATGCGGGCCGGCGAACGGTAGAACTCGACGAGACCGCCGAGATCCTTCGCACGATCGGTGAAGCTCTTGTCCTGGATCGTCGATTCGCGGGCGAAGGTCAGGCCAACCTGGCTCTTCTTCACGTCCACGGTCTTCGATGTCACGAACTGCGCGTAGAGCCATGCGGCCTTGGCGCGGTCTTCGGGCGTCGACTTCATCAGCGTCCAGGAACCCACGTCCTGGTAACCGAGCTTCATGCCGTCCTTCCAGTAGACGCCATGTGGGCTCGGAGCCATGCGCCATTTCGGCGTGCCGTCTTCGTTGACGACCGGCAGACCAGGCTTGACCGAGTCAGCTGTGAAGGCGGTGTACCAGAAGATTTGCTGGGCGACGTTGCCCTGGGCAGGAACTGGGCCGGCTTCACCGAAGGTCATGCCCTGCGCTTCCGGCGGTGCATAGGCCTTCAACCAATCGAGATACTTCTGAATCGAATAGACTGCTGCCGGGCCGTTGGTGTCACCACCGCGAGCTACGCAGGAACCGACCGGACGCGAATTCTCGTCGACCTTGATACCCCATTCATCGACCGGAAGGCCGTTCGGGATGCCCTTGTCGCCGTTACCAGCCATCGAAAGCCAGGCATCGGTGAAGCGCCAGCCGAGCGACGGGTCCTTCTTGCCGTAGTCCATGTGACCATAGACCTTCTTGCCGTCGATTTCGCGACCGGTAAAGAATTCGGCGATGTCTTCGTAAGCAGACCAGTTGACCGGAACGCCGAGGTCGTAGCCATACTTCGCCTTGAAGTCAGCCTTGTTCTTCTCGTCGTTGAACCAGTCGTAGCGGAACCAGTAGAGGTTCGCGAACTGCTGGTCGGGAAGCTGGTAAAGCTTCTTGTCCGGCGCCGTAGTGAACGACGTGCCGATGAAGTCGGCGATGTCGAGACCGGGGTTGGTGACGTCCTTGCCCTCGTTGGCCATCCAGTCGGTCAGGTTGCGAACCTGCTGGTAGCGCCAATGGGTGCCGATCAAGTCAGAGTCGTTGACATAGGCGTCGTAGATGTTCTCGCCAGTCTGCATCTGGGTCTGCAGCTTTTCAACCACGTCGCCTTCGCCGATCAGGTCGTGGGTGACCTTGATGCCCGTGATCGCGGTGAACGCCGCGGCAAGGGTCTTGGATTCATATTCATGCGTGGTCAGCGTTTCGGAAGCGACCTTGATTTCCATGCCGGCAAAGGGCTTTGCCGCATCGACGAACCATTGCATTTCGGCTTCCTGAGCGGCGCGGTCCAGCGTCGATACGGTGCCGATCTCCTTGTCCAGGAACGTCTTTGCCTCGTCCATGCCCGCGAATGCGGACCCGGTAAAGGCCAGCAGCATAACTGCTGTCGATGTCAATAAATGCCGTCGCATAGTAGTCCTCCCTTAAAGGTTTGCGATTGCAGTTTCGGACTGCCTCCCCGGCAAATCCGTTTCAGTAATCTTGCCTCAGACCAGCTTGAAGACGCCGACGGCGTACACGATGGAAAGAGCAAGAGCCCACCACACGTTGGGACCGACAAGTCCCAGCCATGCGAGATGAATGAAGGCGCTGCCAAGCAGCGAGACGAAGAGACGGTCGCCACGCGTCGTCTCGAAGCGCAGGATGCCGATCCGTGGACTGCCGCCTGGCCGCGCGTATTCCCAAACCGCCATCAGCGACAGAAGCGCAAAGATGGTGAGAAAGAACAGGGCGCCGGGGAAAGACCAGGCCATCCAGCCGCCAGGGATCAGCGGAGCGAACCAGTCGCGCTGGCCATCCTTGATCGGCAGCGCCATGACGAGCAGCCCAGCAATGAAGGCATAGACGACGAGAACGGCTGCCAGCGCCAGAGGCCAGCGGTTGTTGCGTTGGGATACAGTGGCCATTAGACCCTCCCCAGGGCAAAGCCCTTGGCGATGTAGTTTCTGACGAAATAGATGACGATCGCGCCCGGGATGATGGTGAGCACACCGGCCGCAGCCAGCACCCCCCAGTCCATGCCGGATGCCGAGACCGTTCGCGTCATGATGGCGGCGATCGGTTTGGCGTCGGTGGTGGTCAGCGTGCGGGCGATCAAGAGCTCGACCCATGAGAACATGAAGTTGAAGAAGGCGGCGACACCGATTCCACTAGCGATCAGCGGGATGTAGATCCGCAGGAAGAAGCGCGGGAAGGAATAGCCGTCGATATAGGCGGTCTCGTCGATCTCCTTCGGCACGCCGGACATGAAGCCTTCAAGGATCCAGACCGCCAGCGGCACGTTGAACAGGCAGTGTGCCAAGGCAACGGCGATATGCGTATCGATGAGGCCGAATGCCGAATAGAGCTGGAAGAACGGCAGCGCGAAAACGGCGGGCGGCGCCATGCGATTGGTGAGCAGCCAGAAGAACAGGTGCTTGTCGCCCAGGAACCGGTAGCGCGAGAAGGCATAGGCCGCCGGCAGCGCCACCGAGACCGAGATGACCGTGTTCATCACCACATAAATGATCGAGTTGATATAGCCCTTGTACCAGGACGGATCGGTGAAGATCACGACATAGTTCCTGAGCGTCGGCGCATGCGGATAGAGCGAGAACGTCCCGGTGATCTCGGTGTTCGTCTTAAAGCTCATGTTGACGAGCCAGTAGATCGGCAGGAGCAGGAAGAGGATGTAGAGCGTGGGCACGAGCCAGGAGAGGCTGCGGCCGGATGATTGTGTCGCGGTGGTCATTGTTTTTCCTCCCTCCGGCCGTCAGCTCTGCGCATCGCTGTTGGTCATCACGGTGTAGAAGATCCATGAGAGCAACAGGATGATCAGGAAGTAGATGAGCGAAAGTGCTGCTGCTGGACCAAGGTCGAACTGGCCGATGGCCGTCTTGACGAGATCGATCGACAGGAATGTGGTGGCGTTTCCGGGACCGCCGCCGGTGACGACGAAGGGCTCGGTATAGATCATGAAACTGTCCATGAAGCGCAGCAGGAAAGCGATCAAAAGCACGCGCTTCATCTTCGGCAGCTGGATGTAGCGGAACACGGCCCAGCGCGATGCGCCATCGATTTTGGCGGCCTGGTAATAGGCATCCGGGATCGAGACGAGGCCGGCATAGCAGAGCAGAACGACGAGGCTTGTCCAGTGCCAGATGTCCATGACGATCAGGGTGACCCAGGCATCGAAGACATTGTTGACGTAGTTATAGGGTATGCCGATCGCATCGAGCGTATAGCCGAGCAGGCCGATATCGACACGGCCGAAGACCTGCCAGATGGTGCCGACGACGTTCCACGGAATGAGCAGCGGCAGCGACATCAGCACCAGGCAGACAGGAACGCCGAGCCCCTGTTTCGGCATGTTGAGCGCGATCAGGATACCGAGCGGAATCTCGATCGTCAGGATGATCGCCGAAAAGATCAGGTTGCGCGTCAGCGCGTCCCAGAAACGGTCGGACTGCAGCACCTGGATGAACCAGTCGGTGCCCGCCCAGAAGAACTCGTTGTTGCCGAAGGTGTCCTGAACCGAATAATTGACCACCGTCATCAGCGGGATGACCGCCGAGAAGGCGACGAGCACCAGCACCGGCAGGACCATGAACCAGGCCTTGTTGTTCCAGGTCTTTTCCATGATCAGGCCTCCCCCCCTGCCAGCAAGGAATCTGCGACGCGCCAGGAATTGGCGTAGATATTGATGGCGGACGGATCGAAGGTGACGCGTGGCTCCGCCGGGATCTCGCCGTCCTCATGAACGACGATGGCGATCGGCCGGTTGGCGAAGGAAGCACGGACGATCTTCTGCCGGCCGATGTCCTCTACCTTGGAGATCGTTACCGGCATGCCCTCGCGGCCGAGACGGACAAATTCCGGCCGGATGCCGAGCTCGGTCTTGGCGCCTGCAGCGATCTTCGGCGCAAAGGACAAGGCGACTTTCTGTCCGTCGAGATCGACGGATGATCCATCAATCTTCGCGGGCAGCACGTTCATGCCCGGAGAGCCGATGAAATACCCGACGAAGGTGTGCTTCGGCTTCTCGAAGAGTTCGGCCGGCGTGCCGATCTGGACGATTTCGCCGTCATACATGACGACGACCTTGTCAGCGAAGGTGAGTGCCTCGGTCTGGTCGTGCGTCACATAGACCATGGTGAAGCCGAACTGCTTGTGCAGCCGCTTCAGCTGCGGCGCAGCACCCATTTCATATGCGGATCAATGACCGTCAGCGGCTCGTCGAACAGGATGGCGCTGACGTCGGAGCGCACGAGGCCGCGCCCGAGCGAGATTTTCTGCTTCTGGTCGGCCGTCAGCCCCTGCGCCCTTTTCTTCGCCCGGTCAGAGAGGCCGATCATTTCGAGGATTTCCGTGACGCGGCGATCGACTTCTGTTTCCGGAACGTGGCGGTTGCGTAGCGGGAAAGCCAGGTTGTCGTAGACCGTCATCGTGTCGTAGATGACCGGGAACTGGAACACCTGAGCGATATTGCGGTCCTGCGTCGACAGGTTGGTGACGTCCCTGCCGTCGAACAGGATCTTTCCTTCGGATGGCTGCAGCAGCCCGGAAATGATGTTGAGCAGCGTGGTCTTGCCACAGCCGGACGGACCGAGCAGCGCATAGGCGCCGCCGTCGTTCCATTCGTGATGCACTTCCTTCAGCGAATAGTCCGAAGGCGATTTCGGGTTCGGGCCGTAGGCGTGGCGGATATGATCGAGATTGATGCGTGCCATGGTGTCCTCCTCACGCCGCCCGAAAGGCAGAACCGCCGCCATGACCGCCGATCGCACGCCCATCCGCCCCGAAGGCCATCAAGTGACGCGTATCGACGAAAAGCGCGATCGCCGTGTCCGGCTCGATGTCGTGAATGCCGTGCTCGAGCATGACCCAGCGCGAACCGGCACAATCGACGTGGATGAAACTTTCCGAGCCGGCGATTTCCGAAATGATGATCTGCGCCTTCAGCGTCGCCGCCGTTTCATGCGGACGGACGAGCGACAGGTGGTGCGGATGGAAGGCAACCGTGTAGTGGCCATCGGCAATCGCCGACAGGTGCGCCGGCACCGGCAGAACGGCGATGCCGTCCCTGTCGAAGGTATTGCCGGATTTGACGAGATCGATGGTGTTGAGCGGCGGGTCGGCAAAGGTCTTGGCCGTCACGATATCGGCCGGCTTGCGATAGACCGAGATGGTCGAGCCGAACTGGCTGATGCGGCCCTGATTGAGTGTCGCCGTATTGCCACCGAGCAGCAGCGCTTCCTGTGGTTCAGTCGTCGCGTAGACGAAGATCGAACCGGAAGCAGCAAACAGCTTTGGCAGTTCCTCGCGCAGTTCTTCGCGCAGCTTGTAGTCGAGGTTGGCGAGTGGCTCGTCAAGCAGCACCAGGCTTGCATTCTTGACGATGGCGCGGGCAAGCGCCGTGCGCTGCTGCTGGCCACCGGACAGGTTGAGCGGCGTGCGCTCAAGATAGGGCGTCAACTTCATCAGCTCGGCCGCCTTGCGAACCTCGCGATCGATCGTTGCGGCATCCTTGCCGGAAATGCGCATCGGCGAAGCGATGTTCTCATAGACCGTCATAGCCGGATAGTTGATGAACTGCTGGTAGACCATGGCGACCGAGCGATCCTGCACGCGCACGCCCGTCACGTCTTTTCCGTCGAAGGTGATGGTGCCTGTGGTCGGCTTGTCGAGGCCGGCCATCAACCGCATCAGCGACGTCTTGCCGGAGAGCGTCGGGCCCAAGAGCACATTGAGCGAGCCCCGCTCCAGCACAAGATCGGTCGGGTGGATATGCGTATCCGCACCCACGACCTTGGTTATGTTTTTCAGTTCAAGCATTTCTCAGGCTTCCTCCCAGCCATCGGTAGCGCCATTCCGGCGCTCCCTCAGGCAACTTTGCGGATAGTCTCCCGCATGTATTCCTCCAACCCGGCGGCTTCCGCCTGGGTCAATTTCAATCCAAGCTTGGTGCGGCGCCACAACACGTCCTCGGCACGCCGCGCCCACTCCTGGCCAATCAGCCACTGCACCTCGACCTCATAGAGATCGGCGCCGAAATGCCGCCCAAGGCCCTCGGCCTTGTCGATCTCGCCGAGCAGGCTTACGGCCAGCGTGCCGTAAAGCCGAACCAGCCGGCGCGCATGGCGCTCTGCCAGAAAGGGGTAGCGGTTCTTCAGCTTTGCGACTTCGGCCCCGTAACCGGTCGCCGGGAAATCACCACCCGGCAGCACGCTTTTCGCCGTCCACGGAGCACCCTTGGCGCCGATAGCACCGGCGATTTTTTCCAGCGCATGTTCGCTGAGCCGGCGATAGGTCGTCAGCTTGCCGCCAAAGACGTTAAGCAGCGGCGCGTCGCCATTGCTGGCATCGATCTTCAGCACATAGTCCCGCGTGGCTTCCTGCGCCTTTGAAGCGCCGTCATCGTAAAGCGGACGCACGCCGGAATAGGTCCAGACGACATCAGAAGGCTTGACCGGTTCGGAAAAATACTCGCTCGCTGCATTGCAGAGATAGTTGATCTCACCCTCGGTGATCTGGATGTTCTTCGGGTCGCCGGTGAAATCGCTGTCGGTCGTGCCGATCAGGGTGAAATCGGTCTCATAGGGGATTGCAAAGATGATGCGGTTGTCCGGATTCTGGAAGAAATAGGCGCGCGGATCGTCGAACTTCTTCTTCACGACGATATGGCTGCCCTGCACCAGGCGGACATTATGGACATTGTTCTTGCGAACGGCTTTCGACAGAACGACATCGACCCAGGGACCGGCGGCGTTGATCAACATGCGCGTCTTGAAAGTGTTGACGGCGCCGGTCGCACCATCCTCGACATCGACTGACCAGAGGCCGCCCTCGCGCTTGGCCGAAACCACGCGGCTGCGGGTCATGATGCGGGCGCCCTTTTGCGCAGCGTCACGGGCGTTCAAGACCACGAGGCGGGCGTCATCGACCCAGCCGTCGGAATATTCGAATGCCTTGGCGAACAGCGCCTTCAGCGGCTTGGCGGCCGGATCGCGGCGCATGTCGAGCGTGCGGGTGGCGGGAAGCAGCTTGCGGCCGCCGATATGATCGTAAAGGAAGAGGCCGAGGCGGATGAGCCAGGCCGGCCGGATGCCGCCCTTGTGGAAGGGCAGGACGAAACGCATCGGCCAGATGATGTGCGGCGCCATGGCCCAAAGCACCTCGCGCTCCATCAGCGATTCACGCACCAGCCTGAACTCGTAGTGTTCAAGATAGCGCAGTCCGCCGTGAATGAGCTTGGTGGCGCGCGAGGATGTGCCGGAAGCGAAATCGTCCATTTCAGCCAGCGCAACCGAGTATCCTCGGCCGACGGCATCCCTTGCGATGCCGCACCCATTGATGCCGCCACCAATCACGAAGATGTCGAATACGTCCTGCGCAGGCACTGCTTCCCCTCCCACATTTCGCATTGCACAATATTGAGCACATGCGAAAGTGAAAGCACTTAAAACGAAAATCTTACGAATGTCAAACGAATGTTTATGGAAAACTGACCGCGAAAACAACTGATTTCAGCGCGAGGTTTCGATCAGCCGGACATCCTGCTCCTGGCAGATGGCCCGCACGTTTTCGACCGGACAGATATCGGTGATGAAGGTGTGAACCTGGGTGATATGACCGATCCGCACCGGTGCGGTCCGCTCGAATTTGGTCGAATCGGAAACAAGAATGACGTGGCGGGCATTGGCGATGATCGCCTGCGCCACTTTCACTTCGCGATAATCGAAATCGAGAAGCGCGCCGTCGTGATCGATCGCGGAGGCGCCGATGACGGCGTAGTCCACCTTGAACTGGCGGATGAAATCGACCGCCGCCTCGCCGACGATGCCGCCATCAGCCCCGCGCACCACACCACCGGCGATGACCACCTCGATCGAGGGGAACACCCGCAACCGATTGGCAACATTGATATTATTGGTGATGACCATCAGCTCCGTATGATCGAGCAGAGCCTCCCCGACCGCTTCCGTCGTGGTGCCGATATTGATGAACAACGAGGAGTTGTTGGGGATCATCGCGGCCGCGGCCTGGCCGATCGCCTGCTTTTCGAGCGCTGCAATCGACCGGCGCGCCTCGTATTTCACATTCTCGTTGCCGCGCGGGAAGATCGCCCCGCCATGGATGCGCGTCAGCACGCGCCCGTCGCAAAGGTCATTCAGGTCCTTGCGGATGGTCTGCGGGGTCACCGAAAAACGCGCGGCGAGTTCATCGACGAGAACCCGGCCCTCCGTTTTGGCAAGCTCGAGGATTTCAGACTGCCGGCCCGTCAGATACATGAATATTCCCTCCCCCGCATTTTCGTTTTCTTTCATAATATGCAAAAACGAAAGCAGCGCAATTTCATAAACGCAGCGAGCGCTCGAAAATGAACCGTCCCCTGAGAAGGGAACTCGGCCGCGTTGCAATTCAAGCCATGATGCGACAGCCTGTCGTCGCTGAGGAGGGAGTTCTGATGTTTCACCCATCGCTGTTCAAGGGCATGAACGTCGTCGTCACCGGCGCCGGTCGCGGCATCGGGCTGGAAGTAGCGCGACAATTTCTCGATTGCGGCGCAATCGTCTATCTACACGGCGGACGCACGGCGCGCGAGCCCCTACCCGATTTTCTCGACGCGGCACTGACAGAAGGCCGGGCGTTTCTCTCCTATGCCGATTTCTCGACCGCCGGCGGCGTCGAGATGCTTGCAGCAGGCATAGCCTCGCGATTCCAGGCTATCGACGTTCTCATCAACAATGCCGGCACCATGGTCGGCCGGTTTCTGGCCGACGAATTGACGGATGAACAATATGAAACGGTGGTTCAACTGAACCAGACATCCGTGGTCCAGACCACCCGCGCGCTGTTGCCACTTCTTAAACGCGGCACGCATCCGGCCATCGTCAACACCGTTTCGATCTCGGCGCTGACCGGCGGCAGCGCCGGCTCCTCCATCTATTCGGCGACCAAGGCCTTCGTCTCGACCTACTCCAAGGCGCTTGCCCGCGAGCTGGCGCCGGCCGGCATCCGGGTCAATTGCGTGTCACCCGGCACGATCACCACCGACTTCCACGAACGCTACTCCTCGGCCGAGAAGCTGGAAGCGACGCGCAAGACCATCCCCTTGCTGCGCCTCGGCACGGCGGAAGACTGTGCACCCGCCTATCTCTTCCTCGCCTCGAACGCGCTCTCCGGCTATATCACAGGCCAGGTTCTCGAAGTGAACGGCGGGCAATTGATCTGCTGAGGGTAGAGAGACAACACTCGGGAGAGGTTGCGTGATCGACAAGCTGGAATTCTTCATCGCGCTCGCCCAGGAGCGGCATTTCGGTCGGGCCGCCGAACAATGCGGCATCACCCAGCCGACGCTGTCGGCCGCGATCAAGCAGCTGGAAGATCAGCTCGGTGTCATGCTCGTCAATCGCGGCTCGCGCTACCAAAGCCTGACGCCGGAAGGCCAGCGCGTGCTGGAATGGGCCCGCCGGATCGTCGGCGATTCGCGCACCATGCACGAGGAAATGCGCGCGGCCCGGCGCGGCCTCGTTGGACACATACGGTTGGCGGCGGTGCCGACCACGCTTGCCATGGTGCCGCGCATTACAGCCCCTTTCCAGGAGAAACACCCCGAGGTGACCTTCTCGGTTCTTTCGACGACATCTCTCAAGATCCTCGGATTACTCGAAAATCTCGAGATCGACGCCGGCCTGACCTATCTCGAGAACGAGCCGCTCGGGCGGGTCACCAGCGTGCCGCTACAGGTGGAGCGCTATCATCTCGTCACGGCCGCCGGAACCGAACTGGCGGATCGCGAAAGCGTGACGTGGAAGGAAGTCGGCGGTATTCGGCTTTGTCTATTGACCGCCGACATGCAGAACCGGCGTATCGTCAACCAGCATTTCGCCGAGGCCGGCGTCACCGTCGCCCCGACACTCGAATCCAACTCGATGATCGTGCTGTTTTCGCATGTGCGCACCGGTCACTGGTCCAGCATCATGCCCTACAACGTCGGGAAATCATTCGGGTTTCACGATGAAATCCGCCTGATCCCGATCGTCGAGCCGGACGCACAGCACACCGTCGGTCTGGTCGCAACACATCGCGAGCCGTTCACCCCGCTCGTCTCCGCTCTTTTGCATGAAGCCCGCATTCTGGCCGAGGCGCAGTCGTTCCGATAGAAAATATCTATCGCTCAACGAAACAGGCGTATTGACCCCTTCCGCAGCTACTGCAAAGCTCATTTCCTGCGTGAAGCGTGATTGCCGCTTTGTCCTGACCGACCGGATGTTCTTGGAGGAGCGCCGGTCAAAGTGGTCTCGGCAGATAGCCCCATCATTGCCAAGCCAAATTCGTTTCAGTTCGGGAGGTCTGAACGTTGAACCTGCATCTATCAAGCCGCGATGTCGGCGTAAGAACGCTGGATATCGTCAGCGAGATGAAGTCGCTCGAAGGGCCGCTTCTGCCGATCCTGCATGAAATCCAGGCCGAGTTCGGCTATGTGCCGCAGGAGGCCCTGCCGATCATTGCGCGCGAACTCAACCTGTCGCGCGCCGAGGTCCACGGCGTCGTCACCTTCTATCACGACTATCGCGACCACCCGGCAGGCCGGCATGTGCTGAAACTCTGTCGCGCCGAGGCCTGCCAATCGATGGGCGGCGACCAGCTTGCCGAACGGGTGAAGTCGCTGCTCGGCATCGATTTCCACCAGACGACGCTCGATGGAGCGGTAACGCTCGAACCCGTCTATTGTCTAGGGCTCTGTTCCGCCGCACCCGCCGCGATGCTCGACGGCGAGGTGCACGGGCGGCTCGATGCGGATGCGGTGACGGACCTCGTTGCGGAGGTGCGCGCATGACCGTCAGGATTTTCGTTCCCAGGGATGCGGCAGCATTGGCGCTGGGCGCCGAACGCGTAGCCAAGGCGCTCGCAGGCGAAATCGAAGCACGCGGCATCGACGCCACGATCGTGCGCAACGGATCGCGCGGGCTGCACTGGCTGGAGCCGATGATCGAGGTCGAGACGCCCGAAGGCCGGATCGCCTATGGCTCGGTCAAGGCATCCGATGTGGTCCCGCTGCTCGACGCTGACTTGACCACGGGTGGCGATCACGCACTCTGTCTCGGGAAGACTGAGGAACTGCCGTTCCTGAAAAGCCAGACGCGGCTCACCTTTGCCCGCTGCGGCATCGTCGATCCGTTGTCGCTCGCCGACTATCGTGCCCATGACGGGCTAAAGGGTCTGGAAAGAGCAGTGACCTTGGCGCCGGCCGATATCGTCGCCCATGTGACCGAAAGCGGCCTTCGCGGCCGCGGCGGTGCGGGCTTCCCGACCGGCATCAAATGGAAGACGGTGCTCGATACGCCGGGTGCGCGAAAATACATCGTCTGCAATGCCGACGAGGGCGATTCGGGTACCTTTGCCGACCGGATGATCATGGAAGGCGACCCCTTCGTGCTGATCGAGGGCATGGCGATCGCCGGCATCGCGACCGGCGCCACCAAGGGTTTCGTCTATATCCGCTCGGAATATCCGCATGCCATCGCAACGATGACGCAAGCCGTCGAGATCGCCCATAAGGCAGGCGTGCTCGGCACGTCGGTGCTCGGATCGGCCCATGCCTTCGACATCGAGATCCGCACCGGCGCCGGCGCCTATGTCTGCGGCGAGGAAACCGCGCTTCTGAACTCGCTCGAAGGCAAGCGCGGCATCGTGCGCGCCAAGCCGCCGCTGCCCGCCCACAAGGGCCTGTTCGACTGTCCGACCGTCATCAACAACGTCATTTCGCTCGCCTCGGTGCCGATCATCATGGACAAGGGCCCGATCTACTACAAGGACTTCGGCATGGGCCGCTCGCGCGGCACGATCCCGATCCAGATCGCCGGCAATGTCAGGCATCGCGGATTGTATGAAGCAGCCTTCGGCCTGACGCTGGGCCAGATCGTCGACGACATCGGCGGTGGAACGGCGTCTGGACGTCCGGTGAAGGCCGTGCAGGTCGGCGGTCCGCTCGGCGCCTATTTCCCGCGCGCGCTGTTCGACACGCCGTTCGACTACGAGGCCTTTGCCGCCAAGGACGGGCTGATCGGTCACGCCGGCATCGTCGTCTTCGACGATACCGCCGACATGCTGAAGCAGGCGCGTTTCGCCATGGAATTTTGTGCGGTGGAAAGCTGCGGCAAGTGCACGCCCTGCCGCATCGGCTCGACGCGCGGCGTCGAGGTGGCCGACAAGATCGCGCAAGGGATCGAACCGGAAAAGAACCGCGAATTGCTGGCCGACCTCTGCAATACGATGAAATTCGGCTCGCTCTGCGCGCTGGGCGGCTTCACGCCCTATCCAGTGATGAGCGCGATGACCCATTTCCCGGACGATTTTTCCCCGGCTCCGATGGTGGAGGCAGCGGAATGAGAGTTCGTGGCTTCACCCCCCTCTGTCACTTCGTGACATCTCCCCCTCAAGGGGGGAGATTGGTTTTTTCCCATTCTTCTTTCCGCGCAAGCAGGCCCACCGTTAAAACGCAAACCTCGCCGCTTGTGATCTCCCCCCTTGAGGGCGAGATGCCCGACAGGGCAGAGGGCGGTGAAGCCTCCCCGCGCGCAAGATTTTCCGTCCTTTCCGTACAGGAGGCCGCCCATGCCCCTCATTTCTGAAATCGACTTCGGCACCCCCGCCTCCCGCTCGGAAAAGATGGTGACGCTCACCATCGATGGCAACGAGATCACCGTGCCCGAGGGCACCTCGATCATGCGCGCGTCGATGGAGGTCGGCATCGAGGTGCCAAAACTCTGCGCCAGCGACATGATGGACTCCTTCGGCTCCTGCCGGCTCTGTCTCGTGGAAATCGAAGGCCGGGCCGGCATGCCCGCCTCTTGCACGACGCCGGTGGCACCCGGAATCAAGGTCTCCACCCAGACCCAGCGGCTGAAGGATGTCCGCCGCGGCGTCATGGAGCTCTACATTTCCGACCACCCGCTCGACTGTCTGACCTGTGCCGCCAATGGCGATTGCGAGTTGCAGGACATGGCCGGCGCGGTCGGCCTGCGCGATGTGCGCTACGGCTATGACGGTGCAAACCACGTCAAGGCGCGAAACAATGGCGGCATCAACGTCAATTGGGCGCCAAAGGACGAATCCAACCCCTATTTCACCTTCGATCCGGCGAAATGCATCGTCTGTTCGCGCTGCGTGCGGGCCTGCGAAGAGGTTCAGGGCACGTTTGCCCTGACGATCGAGGGACGCGGATTCGACAGCCGCGTTTCGGCCGGCATGCATGAAAACTTCCTCGAATCGGAATGCGTCTCCTGCGGCGCCTGTGTCCAGGCCTGTCCGACGGCGACGCTCACCGAAAAGTCGGTGATCGAGATCGGCCAGCCGGAGCATTCGGTCGTCACCACCTGCGCCTATTGTGGCGTCGGCTGTTCCTTCAAGGCGGAAATGCGCGGCGAAGAGCTGGTGCGCATGGTGCCGTGGAAGGACGGCCAGGCCAATCGCGGCCATTCCTGTGTCAAGGGCCGCTTCGCCTATGGCTATTCGACCCACAAGGAACGCATCCTCAACCCGATGATCCGCGAGAAAATCACCGATCCGTGGCGCGAAGTCAGCTGGGAAGAGGCGCTCGCCCACACGGCTGCCGAATTCCGCCGCATCCAGTACCAGCACGGCCGCGATTCGGTCGGCGGCATCACCTCGTCGCGCTGCACCAACGAGGAAACCTACCTCGTCCAGAAGCTGGTGCGCGCCGGTTTCGGCAACAACAATGTCGATACCTGCGCCCGCGTCTGCCACTCGCCGACCGGCTACGGCCTCGGCGCCACCTTTGGCACGTCTGCCGGCACGCAGAACTTCGATTCCGTCGAGCAGACCGATGTGGTCATCATCATCGGCGCCAATCCGACCGACGGCCATCCGGTCTTCGCCTCACGGCTGAAGAAGCGGCTGCGCCAGGGTGCCAAGCTGATCATCATTGATCCGCGCCGCATCGACATGGTCTCCTCGCCGCACATCAAGGCATCGCATCACCTGCCGCTGCGCCCGGGTACCAACGTCGCGGTCATGACATCGCTCGCTCATGTCATCGTCACCGAAGGGCTCTACGACGAAAAGTTCATCCGCGAGCGCTGCGACTGGTCGGAATTCGAGGATTGGGCGGCCTTCGTCGCCGAGCCGCATCACAGCCCGGAGGAAGTCGAAAAGCTTTCCGGCGTCCCGGCAGAGGAAATCCGCGGCGCCGCCCGCCTGTTTGCCACCGGCGGCAATGGCTCGATCTATTACGGCCTCGGCGTTACAGAGCACAGCCAGGGATCGACCACCGTCATGGCGATCGCCAACCTGGCCATGGCGACCGGCAATATCGGCCGCCCCGGCGTCGGCGTAAACCCGCTGCGCGGCCAGAACAACGTCCAGGGTTCCTGCGACATGGGCTCCTTCCCGCACGAACTGCCGGGCTACCGCCACGTGTCGGACGATGCGACGCGCGACATCTTCGAAAAACTCTGGGGCGTGACCATCTCCAACGAACCAGGCCTGCGCATCCCCAACATGCTGGATGCCGCCGTCGATGGCTCGTTCAAGGGCATCTACATCCAGGGCGAGGACATCCTGCAGTCCGACCCGGACACCAAGCATGTCTCGGCCGGTCTGGCCGCGATGGAATGCGTCGTCGTGCAGGACCTGTTCCTCAACGAGACGGCCAACTACGCCCATGTCTTCCTGCCCGGTTCGACCTTCCTCGAAAAGGACGGCACCTTCACCAATGCCGAGCGCCGCATCAACCGCGTGCGCAAAGTGATGACGCCGCGCAACGGCTATGCCGACTGGGAAGTCACGCAGAAGCTGGCGCAGGCGATGGGCCTGAACTGGAACTACAGCCATCCGTCGGAAATCATGGACGAGATCGCCGCGACGACGCCGAGCTTCGCCATGGTCTCCTACGACTATCTGGAGAAAATGGGCTCGGTGCAGTGGCCCTGCAACGAGAAGGCGCCGCTCGGCTCGCCGATCATGCACGTCAACGGTTTCGTGCGCGGCAAGGGCAAGTTCATCCGCACGGAATATGTCGCAACCGACGAGAAGACCGGCCCGCGCTTCCCGCTGCTCCTCACCACCGGCCGCATCCTTTCCCAGTACAATGTCGGCGCCCAGACGCGGCGCACGGACAATGTCGTGTGGCATGAGGAAGACCGGCTGGAAATCCACCCGAACGATGCCGAACTGCGCGGCGTACGCGATGGCGACTGGGTGAAGCTGATGAGCCGCTCCGGCGACACGACACTCAGGGCCTTGATCACCGAGCGCGTCGCTCCCGGCGTCGTCTACACCACCTTCCACCATCCGACGACGCAGGCAAACGTCATCACCACTGACTTCTCCGACTGGGCAACCAACTGTCCGGAATATAAAGTGACCGCCGTGCAGGTATCGCCGTCGAACGGTCCGTCGCAATGGCAGGTCGACTACGACGAACAGGCCCGCCAGTCCCGCCGGATCGCCGGCAAGATGGAGGCTGCGGAGTAGGTCATCGCAATGCTGAATTTGCCGCGCATACCCCCCTCTGTCCCTTCGGGACATCTCCCCCTCAAGGGGGGAGATTGGCTGGGGTGTGCCTCGATCGAGCCCCTCCCTCTTGTGGGGAGGGGTGGGGGAGGGGACTTTCTTTTTATCAAAAAGGAACCCCTCCCCTCCGCTTCGCTCCGACCCTCCCCACAAGGGGGAGGGTTAAACCGAGGCCGTCCGCACCCTCCCTCTTCTCCCCAGCGGGGAGAAAGTGCCCAAAGGGCGGATGAGGGGGTAGCGCGGCACATTCCGTATGCACGGTTGACCGCAGTATTGCTTCCAAGACATCTTTCTGCCGGGCCTCACCGTAGCAAGGCGGCTTCGCCCCCCTCATCCGGCGCTGCGCGCCACCTTCTCCCCGCTGGGGAGAAGAGGGAGCAAGCCGCATGACCGAGTTCAAACTCGCCCACAAGGTTCCCGAGACCGCCCGCCGCAACGGCAAACTCGATGCCGGTTCCCGCGTTGTGCCCGAAGAAACCCCGATCGCCTTCTCCTACGGCGGCTCGACCCATGCCGTGATGATGGCGACGCCCGGCGATTTCGAGGATTTCGCGGTGGGCTTCAGCCTGACGGAGGGGATCATTACCGATCTCTCAGAGATCGAGACGATCGAAGCGGTTCCAGACGAGAAGGGCATCGACCTGCAGATTGTGCTGAAGGATGAGCAGAACGACGCACTCACCGCCCGCCGCCGTCATATGGCCGGGCCGGTCGGCTGCGGGCTGTGCGGCATCGAATCGATCGAGCAGGCCGTGCGCAAGACGCCCTCGGTCTCGGCATCACCGCTACGCCTGTCCGAGGAGCAGATCGTCGAGGCGGTCGCGCTATTGAATGGCCAGCAGCCGCTGCATTTCGAGACGCGGGCCGTGCACGGAGCCGGGTTCTACGTGCCGGGCAAGGGGCTGATCGCCGTGCGCGAAGACGTCGGCCGGCACAATGCGCTCGACAAGTTGGTGGGTGCGGCGGCGCGCGCCGGTTATTCCGGCGCAAGCGGCGCCGTCGTCGTCACCAGCCGCGTTTCCGTCGAGATGGTGCAGAAGACTGCGATCATCGGCAGCCCGTTCATCATCGCCATTTCCGCCCCGACGGCGCTTGCCATCCGAACGGCGGAAGAGGCCGGCATGACGCTGATTGCGCTGGTGCGCGGCGCCGACTTCGAGATTTTCACCCATTCAGACCGTATCCAGTCCGGAGCCATCGCCGATGTCGCTTGATAACACCAATGCCAAACTCGTGCGGATGGCGAACCAGATCGCCACCTTCTTCAAGTCGCAGCCGGAGGCGGAGCGCATCCACGGCGTCGCGACGCACATCAACAAGTTCTGGGAACCGCGTATGCGCAAGGCGTTCTTCGAACTCATCGAACAGGGGGATACTGGTTTCGACCCGATCGTGATCGCCGCCGCCGATATCATCAAGCGCCCCGGCAGCCCGTCTCAAGCGGCCGATTCTCCGGAGCACGTCGATCTCGCCATGCAGCAGGCCGGCTTCAGCGATTGATTCGCGTCGACAGGATGATCGACGACAGGGTCTTCTCGACACCGTCGATCTCGCCAATCCGGTCGATGACCAGATCGAGTTCGCTGATCGAGGATGCGGCAATGATGGCGATCAGATCGAAGCTGCCGCTCACCGAATGCAGCACCCGCACATCCTCGATTGCATGAAGTTCCTGCGTGACCCGCGCCAGCGCCTTCGGTGCGAGCGTGATCAGCACATGCGCCTTGACGAGCCCCTTCTCGAAGGCGTCCGACAGCCGCACGCCATAACCGGCGATCACCCCGTCCCGCTCCAGCCGCTCGATCTTCGCCTGAACGGTGGTGCGCGACAGGCCGAGCTTGCGGGCAAGCAGCGCAGTCGGCATGCGCGCGTTTTCGCTCAGAATTGCAAGAAGCTGCCTGTCCCTGTCCGCCAACGTCATTCTGATCATCCTTTACGGCATATCGCCGATTATTTGGCGGCGTTTCTATCATATCAGAGCTTCATATCAACGACCAGAGCGCCGATACTTGCGTCAGACAGATTCAAGTTTCGGGGGACCCACTATGAAGAACATCGTCGTCATCGGAGCCGGCAAGATCGGCTCGACCATCGCCCGGCTTCTCGCCCATTCCGGCGATTACCACGTGACGCTCGCAGATCGCAGCGCCGAACAACTCGCCATGATCGAAACGCATGACGCGATCACCACCGCCGAGATCGATATCGCCGACAGCAACGCGCTGGTCGGCCTGCTCACCGGCAAGTTCGCAGTTCTCAGCGCCGCCCCATTCCATCTGACGATCGCCATCGCCGAAGCCGCCTCGAAGGCCGGTGTACACTATCTCGATCTCACTGAAGACGTCGAATCCACCCGCCGGGTGAAGGCCATCGCCGAAACGGCGAACACCGCTTTCATCCCGCAGTGCGGACTGGCCCCGGGCTTCATCTCGATCGTCGCCAATGACCTTGCCCATCATTTCGACACGCTCGACAGCGTGCGCATGCGCGTCGGCGCCCTGCCGCAGTACCCCTCCAACGCGCTCAACTATAACCTGACCTGGAGCACGGACGGCGTCATCAACGAATATATCGAGCCCTGCGAGGCGATCGTCGAAGGACAATTGATCGAAGTTCCCGCTCTCGAAGAACGCGAAGAGTTTTCGCTCGATGGGGTGACCTATGAAGCCTTCAATACATCAGGCGGCCTTGGCACGCTCTGCGAAAGCCTCAAGGGCAAGGTCCGCACGCTGAACTACCGCACCATCCGCTATCCCGGCCATGCCGCGATCATGAAGGCCCTGCTCAACGATCTCGGCCTGCGCCATCGCCGCGAAGTGCTGAAGGATATCTTCGAGAACGCGCTGCCCTCGACCATGCAGGATGTCGTCATCATCTTCGTGACCGTCGCCGGCCGCAAGGATGGCCGCCTCGTGCAGGAAACCTATGCCAACAAGGTCTACAGCGCCGTCGTCGCCGGCCGCATGATGAGCGCCATCCAGATCACCACGGCCTGCAGCATCTGCGCCGTGCTCGACATGCTGGCCAAGGGTGAACTGCCATCGAAGGGCTTTATCCGTCAGGAAGAAATCGGCCTCGACGCCTTCCTCAAAAGCCGTTTCGGCCATCACTACGA
Organism: Pararhizobium sp. A13; assembly: GCF_040126305.1. Lineage (NCBI taxonomy): Bacteria > Pseudomonadati > Pseudomonadota > Alphaproteobacteria > Hyphomicrobiales > Rhizobiaceae > Pararhizobium > Pararhizobium sp. A13. The sequence continues at coordinate 629,936 of NZ_CP149510.1, forward strand.
GCAGAAAGCCTACGCGGACAAAATGGCAAGCTGACCTGCGGGGAAACGCGGGCGCATGATGCCGAAAAGTGCGAAGCGGTTTTCGGACAACATCATGCCAAGACAGCAACAAGACCATGGACCGCAACGCCCGGGATTTTCAAAATCCCGGGCGTTTTCGTTTCATCGTTCCCGAAATTGTACGCCTCGGATGGGAACTCCGTTGGCGTCGAGGCAAGACGGTGCGGCACATGCCTTCTCCCCGCCCGCCGCGGGGAAAAGGTGGCCGACAGGCCGGATGAGGGGCCGAGACGCTTATGTCCGGCCGAATTCGTCGGCTAGCCGGACGGTATCGTCGTCCTTGAGATAGGAGCCGGTCTGCACCTCGATCAGTTCCAGCGGGATCTTGCCAGGATTGGTCAGCCGGTGCACGACGCCCTGCGGGATATAGACGGACTCATTTTCATGCAGCAGGCGGGTCTCGCCATTGATGGTGATTTCCGCCGTGCCGCGCACGACGATCCAGTGTTCCGAACGATGATGATGCTTCTGCAGAGAGATCTTGCGCCCGGGCCTGACATGCAGCCGCTTCACCTCGAACCGTTCGCCGCTGAGCACCGAAGAGACGTCACCCCAGGGGCGATAGGAGGTCGGGTGTGTTTCCGTCAGCGGCCGCGTTTTGGCCGACAGGGCAAGTTTCTTGACGATTTTGCCGACGTCCTGGCTGTCTTTGAGGTGTCCGACATACACGGCGTCTTCGCTGGCGATAACGGCGACATCCTCGAGCCCGTGTACGGCGAGATGAATATCCCGCGACAGGACGAGAGAGTTGCGGGTATTGCTCACCGAAGCATTTTCGCCAACAACATTGCCCTCGTCGTCCTTTTCGCCGATGGCCCAGACGGAGTCCCAGCTGCCAAGGTCGGACCAGCTGAAGGACGATGGGACGACCGCCGCATTGGGTGTGTTTTCAAAGACCGCATAGTCTACCGAAATATCCGGTGCCTGCGAGAAAGCAGCCTCGTCAAGGCGATCGAAATCGAGATCGTGCTTCGTGTCCTGGATCGCCCGCTGCGCCGCATCGTGCACGGCCGGTGCATAACGCAGGATTTCCGCCAGGAACTGGCCGACGGGCAGCATGAACATGCCGGAGTTCCAGAGGTACCGGCCGCTCGCCAGCAACTCCTCAGCGCGCTCGCGGTTCGGCTTCTCGACGAAGCGGGCGACTGTCCTCGCACCGGTCTCCAGCGCGGCGCCCGTTTCGATGTAACCGTAGCCGGTTGCGGGCTCGGTCGGCTCGATGCCGAACGTCACCAGTTTTCCAGCCTTCGCGGTATCGCGCGCAATGCGGATGCAATCGAAATAATGTTCGCCGGCATCGATCTCGTGATCCGAAGCCAGAACCTGCATGATCGCGTCATCGCCGTATTCACGCAGCACGACGAAGGCGGCGGCGGCAAGCGCCGGTGCGGTGTTGCGGGCAATCGGTTCCAGAAGGATGCTCGACAGCGGCGCCTCGAGCGCGCGAGCCTGCTCGGCAACGATGAAGCGGAACTCGGCATTGGTGACGACGACGGCCGGCGCGTACCAATCCGGGTCTGCCACCCGCTGCAAGGTTTTCTGGAACAGCGAATGATCGCCAAGAAACTGGAGAAACTGCTTGGGCGCCGCCGAGCGCGACAGCGGCCACAGCCGCGTTCCCTTGCCGCCGGCCATGATGACCGGCACGATCTTCGAAGACATGCGCATCCTCTTGTCTCTTGTCTCTGGTCGGGCCATCCGCCCGAATATCAAAAACCGCCTGCGACGGGCGCAGCCTAACGGAAAACGAAGGTATGTAAATTCATTTCGCAGATGCGAGAATTTATGAAATCAAAGTGTTAACACGGTGGCGGCCGGCCTGAAAAGACACCGGCCTTGTAGCATGTATGGTGAAAATCGAAACGGCAGGCAATAAAAAACCCCGCCGGGGCGGGGTTGGAAAGTCACTCGAAGCAATCAGAAGGCAACGAGAATGCCATTCAGCTGGGTAAGCTCGCTCAGGAACGTCTCGACTCGTGTACGCTGCTCATCGCTGTGCGCGAGGTCCTCGAGTTCAACCTTGGCTGCCTCGATACGCCTTTCGATCAGGGTCCGATCAACTTCCTCGGCCGGCACGGCAGATTCGGCGAGCAGCGTGCAACCCGTCGGCACGATGTCGGCGAAGCCGCCGAACACGACGTAACGGCTGACCTTGCCGTCGGCGGCCTTCACCGTCACGACACCCGGCTTGATCGTCGTCATCGTCGGCGCATGATTGGCCATGACGGTCATCTCGCCTTCCGTTGCCGGAAGGACCACTTCGCTGACGCGCTCCGACAGCAGAAGACGTTCCGGAGAGACGAGTTCGAAATTGAAATCAGCCATGATCATTCGCTTCTTTTGGAGCTACCGGCTCAAACCCGCCGGCAGAGAATTCCGTTCGGCGCAGCCGGATCTTGCCGGCCGCAGCGATTGACGAACGGGGCGCGCCCATTCGGGCGCCCCGTTCGAAATTCATCAAGCAGCTTCAGCAGCCAGCTTCTTGGCCTTTTCGATCGCTTCTTCGATGGAACCGACCATGTAGAAGGCGGCTTCCGGAAGGTGGTCGTAATCGCCGTTGACGAGGCCCTTGAAGCCCTTGATCGTATCTTCGAGCGCAACCAGCTTGCCCGGCGAACCGGTGAAGACTTCGGCGACGAAGAACGGCTGCGACAGGAAGCGCTCGATCTTGCGGGCGCGGGCAACGGCCAGCTTGTCTTCTTCCGACAGTTCGTCCATCCCGAGGATGGCGATGATGTCCTGGAGCGACTTGTAGCGCTGCAGGGTCGTCTGCACCTTGCGCGACACTTCGTAGTGCTCTTCGCCGACAACCATCGGGTCAAGCATGCGCGAGGTCGAGTCGAGCGGGTCAACGGCCGGGTAGATACCCTTTTCGGCGATCGACCGCGACAGAACCGTCGTTGCGTCCAGATGGGCGAACGAGGTTGCCGGCGCCGGGTCGGTCAAGTCGTCGGCCGGAACGTAGATGGCCTGAACCGAGGTGATCGAGCCCTTGGTCGTCGTGGTGATGCGTTCCTGCATCTGGCCCATGTCGGTGGCGAGCGTCGGTTGATAACCAACGGCCGAAGGAATACGGCCGAGAAGAGCCGACACTTCGGAACCTGCCTGGGTGAAGCGGAAGATGTTGTCCACGAAGAACAGAACGTCCTGGCCTTCGTCGCGGAACTGTTCGGCGATCGTCAGACCCGTCAGAGCGACGCGAGCGCGGGCGCCCGGCGGCTCGTTCATCTGGCCGTAGACGAGGGCTGCCTTCGAGCCTTCGCCGCCGCCATGCTTGTTCACGCCGGATTCGATCATTTCGTGGTAGAGGTCGTTGCCTTCGCGGGTACGTTCACCCACGCCTGCGAATACCGAGTAACCACCGTGCGCCTTGGCGACGTTGTTGATCAGTTCCATGATGAGAACGGTCTTGCCGACGCCGGCGCCACCGAAAAGGCCGATCTTGCCGCCCTTGGCGTAAGGCGCGAGCAGATCGACGACCTTGATGCCGGTAACGAGGATCTGCGCTTCGGTCGACTGCTCGACGTAGCTCGGTGCTTCCTGGTGGATGGCGCGCTTGCCCGAGGTAACCAGCGGACCAGCTTCGTCAACCGGCTCGCCGATGACGTTCATGATGCGGCCGAGCGTTTCGAGACCGACCGGAACGGTGATCGGGGAGCCCGTATCGGTAACCGGCTGACCGCGAACCAGACCTTCGGTCGAGTCCATGGCGATAGTACGGACCGCGTTTTCGCCGAGGTGCTGGGCAACTTCGAGAACGAGGCGGTTGCCATGGTTGTCGGTTTCCAGCGCGTTGAGGATCTGCGGCAGCTGGCCTTCTTCGAAGGTCACGTCGACGACGGCGCCGATGACCTGCGTGACGCGACCGACTGCACCCGCCGATGCGATGACTGCGGATGCCTTTACAGCCGCAGGCTTGCGGGCTGCTGCGGGCTTCTTCGCCGCTGCTGTATCTGTGGGGGTAGCTGCCTTAGCCATAATCCTTACCCTCTTTCCGTAACCTTAGAGCGCTTCCGCGCCCGAAATGATTTCAATGAGTTCCTTGGTGATCTGAGCCTGGCGCTGACGGTTGTAGGAGAGTGTCAGCTTGTTGATCATTTCACCGGCATTGCGCGTGGCGTTGTCCATCGCGCTCATCTTGGCACCCATTTCACCGGCAACATTTTCGAGCAGAGCCCGGAAAACCTGCACCGAAATGTTGCGCGGAATGAGATCGCTGAGGATCTCGCCCGCGTCGGGCTCGTATTCGTAGATCGCAGCCGCGCCGGCCTCCGCCGAAGCCGACTCTGCCGGAACGGCAGAGGGGATCAGCTGGAGCGCAGAGGGAACCTGGCTGATGACCGACTTGAACTCCGAATAGAACAGCGTGCAGACATCGAACTCGTCCTTTTCGAACAGACCGATGATCTTCTTGCCGATCTGGTCGGCGTTTTCGAAGCCGATCTTCTTGACTTCACGCAGGTCGACGCGGTCGATGATCAACGAGGCGAATTCGCGACGCAGGATATCGAAGCCCTTCTTGCCGACGCAGATGATCTTCACCGTCTTGCCATCGGCAAGCAGCTTGCGCACGTGGTCACGGGCGTAGCGGGCGATCTGCGAGTTGAAGCCGCCGCAAAGACCGCGTTCCGCCGTGCAGACCACGAGCAGGTGCGTCTGGTCGCGGCCGTTGCCGGTCATCAGGCGCGGCGCGCTGTCGTCCGAACCCACAGCCTGAGCGATGTTCGAGAGAACCGCGCTCATTCGCTGCGAATAAGGCCGGGCGGCCTCGGCCGCCTCCTGGGCACGCCGAAGCTTCGCCGCGGCGACCATTTTCATCGCCTTGGTGATCTTCTGCGTCGCCTTGACGGAGGCGATCCTGTTTTTCAGATCCTTAAGTGAAGGCATCCGTTATCCGTCCTAAATGGAACCCGATCAGGCGAAGGATTTCGCGAACGTGTCGATGGCAGCCTTGAGCTTGCCCTTCACGTCATCGCTGATTGCCTTGTCCTTGCGGATAGCTTCAAGAATGTCCTTGCCTTCGGAACGCATGTACGACAGCAGACCCTGCTCAAACGCGCCAACCTTGTTGACGGCGATCTTGTCGAGGTAGCCGTTCACGCCAGCGAAGATGACCGCGACCTGCTCTTCCGTCTTCAGCGGCGAGAACTGCGGCTGCTTCAGGAGTTCGGTCAGGCGGGCACCGCGGTTCAGGAGGCGCTGCGTCGCAGCGTCGAGGTCCGAACCGAACTGGGCAAAGGCGGCCATTTCGCGATACTGGGCAAGTTCGCCCTTGATCGAGCCGGCAACCTGCTTCATCGCCTTAACCTGAGCGGCCGAACCCACGCGGGAGACCGACAGACCGACGTTCACGGCCGGGCGGATGCCCTGGTAGAACAGGTCGGTTTCAAGGAAGATCTGGCCGTCGGTGATCGAGATCACGTTGGTCGGGATGAACGCCGAAACGTCGTTGCCCTGCGTTTCGATGACCGCAGAGCCGTCAGCGAACCAGCACCCTTTTCGTCCGACAGCTTTGCAGCGCGCTCGAGAAGGCGGGAGTGCAGGTAGAAAACGTCGCCCGGGTAAGCTTCGCGGCCCGGCGGGCGGCGCAGCAGCAGCGACATCTGGCGATAGGAAACGGCCTGCTTGGACAGGTCGTCATAGCCGATGAGAGCGTGCATGCCGTTGTCGCGGAAGTATTCGCCCATGGCGCAACCGGCGAACGGTGCAAGGTACTGCATCGGCGCCGGATCGGAAGCCGTCGCAGCGACGATGATCGAGTACTTCAGCGCGCCGCGCTCTTCGAGCACCTTGACGAACTGCGCAACGGTCGAGCGCTTCTGGCCGATAGCGACGTAGACGCAGTACAGCTTTTCGCTGTCCGGACCGTTGTCGTGGATGGCCTTCTGGTTCAGAATCGTGTCGAGGATGATCGCCGTCTTGCCAGTCTGGCGGTCGCCGATGACGAGCTCGCGCTGGCCGCGGCCGACCGGGATCAGAGCGTCGATGGCCTTGAGGCCGGTCGACATCGGCTCATGAACCGACTTGCGCGGGATGATGCCCGGAGCCTTGACGTCAACGCGCGAGCGCTGCTTGGCATTGATCGGGCCCTTCCCGTCGATCGGGTTGCCGAGCGCGTCGACGACGCGGCCGAGCAATTCCGGACCAACCGGCACGTCAACGATGGCGCCGGTCCGCTTAACGGTGTCGCCTTCCTTGATTTCACGGTCGGCGCCGAAAATAACGACACCGACGTTGTCGGCTTCGAGGTTCAGCGCCATGCCGCGAATTCCACCCGGGAATTCAACCATCTCGCCAGCCTGGACGTTGTCCAGACCGTAGACGCGGGCAATACCGTCACCGACGGAGAGCACCTGACCGACTTCGGAGACTACCGCCTCCTGGCCGAAGTTTTTGATTTGATCTTTCAGAATTGCGGAAATTTCCGCGGCGCGGATATCCATCAGCCGACCTCTTTCAGTGCAAGCTTAAGGCTCGAGAGCTTTGTGCGAAGGGAAGTGTCAATCTGGCGGGACCCGACCTTGACGATCAAACCACCGAGAATAGACGGATCGACGGTGACGTTGACCGCCACGTCTTTGCCGGTGACGCCCTTGAGCGCCGCCTTCAATTCAGTTTGCTGCGCTGCCGTCAGCGCATGGGCCGAAGTCACTTCAGCGGCAACCTCGCCCCGATGACGGGCGGCAGTTTCGCGATACGACTTGACGATGCCGGGAACCGCGAACAGGCGGCGATTGCGTGCAACAACTTTCAGGAAGTTGCCGACCAGACCCGCGATGCCGGCCTTCGCGACGATCGCGGAAATGGCCTTGAACTGGTCGTCGGCGGAAAAGACCGGGCTGACAATGAGACGCTTCAGATCGGCACTGTCATCGATCATGCGCTGGAACGTATCCAGATCAGACCCGACGCTCTCCACCGATCCCGCTTCCAGCGCGAGATCGAAAAGCGAAGACGCGTACCTTTCTGCAACACCGGAAATAAGCTGGGATGTGTCTGCCACGGGCACAAGCTTCTCTGATTTTAATCCAAGGGCGATGTCTGCGGAGAACCGTAAACCCAACACCTTGAATTTGTTGCTATATTTTAAAGGATGCACAGGCCGGGCGGCCTGCTTCCCCCACAAGTCGCGGTTCGTCTAGCATAGGATATCTGGACTCGCAACACGCGAAGAGCACGAATGCGCGATAAGTCTGCATCCTTTTGGCCAAATTTTGCCAAAAATTGGGTATGAGCTGACGACGTCTCCCTGTGCCCGCGCCAAAACGCCCTCAGGTGAGGCCGAAGACATAGGCCAGGGGTAAAGCCGCAAGTACGATCTGAACAATCAGGAACAGCCAGTTCACAACCGTATTGCCGCTATCCGACAGCATCGAGAGGATGCGGCCGAAGGCGGCGAGCGCGAAGGCGGCACCGAGCGCCAGATAGACCATCGGCTGGGCGAGAAGGAGGGCTGCGATGCCAAGCCCGAGATGAAAGCCGCCCATGGTCGAGCGCGCCTCGGCATAACCACCCCGCCGGCCTTCGCGCAGATCAATGCCCACAGCACGAAAGGCGACGCCCGGGACAAAGAGAAACAGAAGCCCGATCAAAGCGGTGACGACGGCCGCACAGAACGCCAGGAATTCTCCCGTCTCCGTCGGAATGTAGAACTCCATGGCATGCCCCCGCTTCAGCCTGATTTCCCTCATCTAACCCAAGTGCGTATGAAAGGGAATCAGCAGACAAGCGAAATTCGACGACGCCTCGCACACCTTTCGAACGCTTGGCTGAACTGCCAAGTTAGGTCGGCACCCATTCTCCTCCGTCATCCCTGTGCCTGTCACATGGATCCCGCCGCGCGTCGAGAAGACTTTTGTCTCCGACGGCAGAGAGTCTTCAGCGCCGCAGACGCGGCGCTGCTGGATCCCCGAACTCGCTGCGCTCGCCCGAGGATGACGGAGGATTTACCAGCGGCAAGAGAGGAAGAACGGCCTGCTGCCACCTCACAGAAAACTCTGCGGATCGATGTCGAGCTGGACGCTGACCGAGCCGCGCACCTTTGGTCCGCTGGCGAGCATGGTCTTCACGAACGCCTGCATGTCGCTGTTGCGGCGGCCGTGCACCAGAAGGCGGAAGCGATGGCGGCCGCGGATGAGCGCAAGCGGCGCTTCGGCGGGCCCGAGAATACTGATGCCGCTGACGCGGGGTGCGGCCTGCCGCAGACCGCGCGCATGGCCTTCGGCATCAGCGCGGGTGTCCGCCGAAACGATAACGGAGGCCAGCCGTCCGAACGGCGGCAAGAGCGCCTTCTCGCGCTCGTTGATCTCGCGCTCGTAAAAGGCCTCCGAATCGCCGGAGACGATTGCCTGCATCACCGGATGCTGCGGCTGGTAGGTCTGCAGCAGACCGAGCGACTTCAGACCCGTGCGCCCTGCCCGGCCCGTGACCTGGCTCAAGAGCTGGAACGTTCGCTCAGCCGCCCGCGGATCCCCATTGGCAAGACCGATATCGGCATCGACGATGCCGACGAAGGTCATCATCGGAAAATTATGCCCCTTGGCGACAAGCTGCGTGCCGACGACGATATCCGCCTCACCGCGGGCAATGGCGTCCAGTTCCAGCCTGAGCCGCTTGACCCCCATCAGGTCGGAGGAGAGCACGATGGTACGGGCGTCGGGAAAATGCCGGTCGACCTCTTCGGCGATGCGTTCGACGCCGGGACCGCAGGCAACCAGATGATCGAACGTGCCGCATTCGGGGCACGCTTCCGGCGTCCTTTCCGAATAACCGCAGTGATGGCACTGGATCTGACCGCGGAACCGGTGCTCGACCAGCCAGCTCGAACAATCCGGGCACTGGAAGCGATGGCCGCAAACGCGGCAGAGCGTCAGCGGCGCATAACCGCGGCGATTGAGGAACAGCAGTGCCTGTTCGCCGCGCCCGACGGCCTTGCCGATCTGGTTGAGCAGCACCGGCGACAGGAAGCCGCCGCGCGCCGGCGGATGCCGGCGCATATCGACCACGCCGAGATCGGGGAGCGCCGCATCACCAAAACGCGTCGGCAAATGGATCGGCCTGTAGCGGCCGAGATCGCCGTTCACCCGACTCTCGACCGAAGGTGTCGCCGAGACCAGCACGATCGGAAAATCGCCGATACGGGCACGCACAACCGCCATGTCGCGCGCATTGTAGAAGACGCGGTCTTCTTGCTTGTAGGCCGGGTCATGTTCCTCATCGACAACGATCAGGCCGAGATTCTCGAATGGCAGGAAAAGCGCGGAGCGGGCTCCGGCGACGACACGCACGCCACCCTCCGTCACCTGCCGCCAGACTTTTTCACGGGTGCGCGGGGCAAGGTCGGAATGCCATTCGGCCGGTTTCGAGCCGAAGCGATCCTGGAATCGCTCGAGGAAGCTCGCCGTCAGCGCGATTTCCGGCAAAAGGATCAGCACCTGCTTGCCGGCTTTCAGCGTCGCGGCGATCGCCTCGAAATAGACCTCGGTCTTGCCGGAGCCGGTGATGCCGTCGATCAGCGAGACGGAGAAGCCCCCGGTTTCGACACTCTCCAGCAGGTCCTGTGCCGCCTGTTTCTGCGGTCCTTCGAGGCGATGCTCGACATAGTCCGGATCGGGCGCTGCCACCACCGGCGGCGGCGCCATGAAGACGGTTTCGAACACGCCCTGCGCCACGAGCCCGTCGATGACGCTCGAAGACGTGCCGGCCGCATGCGCCAAGCCCGATCGCGTCCAGGCAAACCCGTTGTCGGCGGCAGCGATCACCCGCTCGCGCGCCAACGTCATGCGCTCGGGCCGGGTATCAGTGAGCCGTAGCCCCTCGACCATCGGCTCGGGATCGAAGGCGGCGGGCGCGCGCAGCGCCATGCGGGCGACGAGGCCGGGTGGCGAGACGGTGTAAGCGGCGACCCAGTCGAGGAAGGCGCGCATGTCTTTCGCCAGCGGTGGGCAATCGAAGACCTGGGTGATGGCCTTGAGCTTCTTCGGATCGATGCCGTCATCCTCAACGCCGTCCCAGACCACGCCCATCACCTGGCGGGGTCCGAGCGGCACCTGCACGATCGACCCGGGTTCGACGGCCATTCCTTCCTGCACGGCATAGGAATAGGCTTTCGGGGCGGGCATCGGCACCAGAACGGGCACGACCCTGCGGGCAAACAGGCCGTCAAACAAATCGGTCGAATCTTCGGTCATCGGCCGTGACCTTGCCTTCGGATTGCGTTAAAGAAAACCCCCGAAACAACAAAGCAGCCCGTGTGTCCCAAGGGAGAATCCCATGAAATTTTTTGTCGATACAGCCGATGTGAATGAAATCCGGGAGTTGAACGACCTCGGACTCGTCGACGGCGTGACGACCAATCCGTCGCTGATCCTGAAGTCCGGCCGCAACATCCTCGAAGTGACGAAGGAAATCTGCGGCATCGTCGAAGGCCCGGTTTCGGCCGAGGTCGCGGCGACCGATTACGAATCGATCATGAAGGAAGCGGCTGTCATTTCGAAGATCGCCGACAACATCTGCATCAAGGTGCCGCTGACGCTCGACGGCCTCAAGGCCTGCAAGAACCTGTCCTCCGACGGACACCTGACCAACGTGACGCTGTGCTTCTCGGCCAACCAGGCGCTGCTCGCCGCCAAGGCGGGCGCGACCTTCGTATCGCCCTTCGTCGGCCGTCTCGACGACATCGCCTTCGACGGCATGGACCTGATCCGCGAAATCCGCCAGATCTTCGACAATTACGGCTACGAGACCGAAATCCTCGCCGCCTCGATCCGTACCGTCAACCACGTCAAGGAAGCAGCCCTGATCGGCGCCGACGTCATCACGGCGCCGCCGGCAACGCTGAAGGCCCTCGTCAAGCACCCGCTGACCGACAAGGGCCTCGAAACCTTCCTCGCCGACTGGGCCAAGACCGGCCAGAAGATCGCCTGATTATTTTTGGGCATGAATTGAGATGGAAGCCTCGCGAGACAATCGCGGGGCTTTTTGCTTGGACAGCCGTCAGGCGGCTGCAGGCGGGAAGCGTTAAGCCGCCCGCCGTGCATGCATCCCGGCGACTGCGGAAACCTGGAAACGCTCGGCAACGCGGTTCAGGTCCTGCACTTCATCGCTGAGTTCGCGGCACGCAGCGTTGGTCTGTTCGACCATCGCCGCATTCTGCTGGGTCATCTGGTCCATCCGGTGCAAGGCTGTATTGATGTCGGAAAGGGCGGCCGTTTGCTCTCCGGCGGCGGTAACGATTGCGCCGATGAGGCCGGTTACCTGCAGCACGTGTCCTTCGATGCCGGTCAGCGCGGCACCGGTCTGGTTGACGAGTTGCACACCGCCGGCGACCTCGCGGGCCGAGGACTCGATGAGCGTCGTGATTTCCCGCGCCGCTTTTGCCGAACGGCCGGCCAGTTCGCGCACTTCCTGGGCGACGACCGCAAAGCCCTTGCCCGCATCGCCGGCCCGCGCGGCCTCGACACCGGCGTTCAGTGCAAGCAGGTTGGTCTGGAAGGCGATCTCGTCGATGACGGTGATGATCTGGCGAATCTGCGTCGACGAACCGGCGATCCGCTCCATGGCGGCAACAGCGTCCCGCACGACGAGGGCCGATTTCTCCGCGCCGTCTTTTGCCGCGGCCATCACCGTGCTTGCTTCACGCGCACGCTCCGAGGAGTTGCGCACCGTGACGGTGATTTCGTCAAAGGCCGACGCGGTTTGCTCGAGGGAAGCTGCCTGCAACTCCGTCCGTTTCGCCAGATCGTCGGTTGCACCGGCAATTTCGGAGGAATTGGTCCTCAGCCGCGCGGAGGTGTGCAGTACAGTGGAAATCGTCTCGGCCAGGCGTTCGACGCTGCCGTTGAACTCCGTCCGCAGCTCTTCGTAATCCGCGGCAAACGGCTGTTCGATGCGGACCGAAAGATCGCCGTTCGACAGGCGCTCCAGCCCGCGCGTCACCTGCTCGATCACCTGCAGGCGCCTTGCCTCCTCGGCATCCTTCTGACGGCCAAGAACGGCGTCACGCTCGTCCTGCTGCCGGCGCTCGTCGTCGGCGCGCGCGCGCGCATTGCGCCGCTCGATCGCCGCCTCGCGGAAGATGGCGACGGATTTTGCGACCGCGCCGATCTCGTCCGAGCGGCCCGCATAGGGAACGTCCCGGCCATAGTCGCCGGCGGCAAGCGTCTGCATGTAGGACGACATCGCCGCCAGCGGCTGTACCGCACGGCGGCGGAAGAACCAAAGACCGGCAAGCAGCAGGAAAACGGAGGCGGTCGAGCTGATCAGGGCGGCAGCAGAAAGCACTGCGGTTTCGGCGGTGGCGCCCGCTTCCTGCTCTTTCAAAAATGCGTCGGCCATGGCGACGAGTTCGTTTACCGCAGTCTCGTGGTGATGGAAGCTCGTCTTGAGCTCTGCCAACGCTTGTCCGGCCGTGGCTGCGTCGCCGCCCTGGAGGGGGGCCACGAATTTTTTCTCCATGACCTCCCAATAGAGATCGCCCCGCGCCACGACGTCGTTTTCAAGTTTCGCCATCAGCGCGGCGGGGGCCGTCGAGGCTTTCCAGTAGACACGCCGATCATCGAAGGCTTTCTTCAATGCGGCGATCTTGTCGAGATTCGCCTTGGCAAATTCGGGGTTCGCAGCCGCCTCCATCGCCAGCATATAGGACTCGACCGTGTACAGAGGCGGCGGCAGGATGTCCGCGATGAGATCCTTGCCGTAGATGACTTGCGTATAGACGGGTCCGTTCACGCGCAATTTGTTGAAAGCATATGTCTTAATGCCGATGGACAGCACCAGACCGGCAACAACGATTGCGCCGAAAATCAAGAGCCCGCGAGCAATGGTGAGCTTCATACAATCCTCCGATAAAACAGGCTGCTGCCGCGCGAAAGCGGCCCCGGCGACGGGACAATAATAAAATATCAGTTTGAAAGATTCCGGATTTCACCGGCGGGGACCGTTAGGCGTCATGCGGCCAGCCGCCCTCGGCAGGGGTAGCTACGGCAACGTCCTCATATAAACGTTAAATTATATGATAATTGTTACGCCGTTATTAATCACGGGGAATTTATGCTTTCCTTACAGGTGCTTGTGGCCACGCCAGCTCCTTTGACAGGCATGATTTCCACGTCTTTGGAGGCGCGCGGCGATCTTCGCACTAAGGCCTAAGCGAGTGCTCGGCGAAGCATCAGCTCAAAGCGGGCATCACCATCCCGCGCCAGATCAAAGACCGTGTGTCGCTCCAGCGCCCGCGTCACCTCGGCCGGATCGCCATCGAGCGCATCCGGCCCGATGAGATTGCCGATGGTGAAGTCGAAGAGGTCGCCCTTTTTGTTCAGGAGTTCGTGGAACACCGTCATGTCGCGCAGCTCGGTTGACCATTTGGCAAGCCAATAGAACAGGCCGGAATTGCGCGCCGACATATGGACCGGCAGGATCGGCAGGTTGTACTTGCGGGCAAAGCCAACGGCCGAAGTCTTCCACGGGCGCTCGTTGAGCTTGCCATCCGCCCAATAGGCGATGCGACCCGAGGGGAAAAGCACGGTTGCCTTGCCTTCCGAGATCGCCCGGTTGGTAACCTGCAGCGTTTCGCGCGCCTTCAGCTTCGTCTTGTAATCCTCGCGCCATTCGACCGGAATGACCATTTCGACCAGGCGCGGATTGACGCGGATGGCATCGCGATTGGCGAAGAACATCATGTCGGGACGGCGCTGTTTCAGGAGATTGAAGACGGCTACGCCGTCGGCAATCCCGGTCGGATGGTTGCTGACCAGCAGGAAGCCGCCCTTTTGCGGAATACGCTCTGCGTTGCGAACGCGGATATCGAGAGCGAGGATATCGCTCAAATACTGGAAGGCCTGATAGCCTGGCAGGTTGGCGACGCTATCGGCGAATTCGATCGCCTTGCGATAGTTCAGGACCGTATAGAGAAACGGCCGCATCACCGGCCAAAGCGGATGCTTGACGATACGCTGTCCGCGCTCGGCAATCAGCGCATCGACGATATGGCCCGGCTGGCCCTGCGAAACCAGGGCGATTGCCTCCGCAAAATGCGTGAAACCGGTTGCCGAATCGCGTCTTGCCATCTTTATCCCGCCTCGTCCGCCCTCAGCTATCGCAGTTGAATATGATCCCAACATGACAATTTCCAAGGGCCATTAGGAAAAACATAACGGCATCCGGCGCAGAGTTGCGACAACCAGACATCAGGCCAGACATCAGGAAAGCAAGCGTGAACGAACTGCTGATCATCGGCCATCCGGAACTGATGGAGGAGCGCCAGCGCTGGCTGTCGGGGCTGAGCCGGGAGCGGCGCCTGTCGGACAAGACCGTCGAAGCCTATGAGCGCGACACGCGGCAGTTCCTGCATTTTCTGACAGGACATCTGGCCGGCCCGGCGCGCTTGAGCGACATCAGTTCCCTGCGACCGGCCGATCTGCGCGGCTTTCTCGCGGCGCGACGCAGAGACGGCGCGGGGGCGAGAACGCTCGGCAGGGGGCTTGCGGGACTTCGCTCCTTCCTGCGGCATCTGGAAAAGAAAGGGCTTGCCAATGCAGCGGGAGCTGCTGCCGTTCGCTCACCGAAACAACCGAAGTCGCTGCCGAAACCGCTGACCGACAAGGACGCGTTGACCGTTGTCACCAGCGAGGCGCAGCTTGCCGACGAGCCCTGGATCGCCACGCGCAACGCCGCCGTGCTCACCCTGCTTTACGGCTGCGGCCTGCGCATTTCCGAGGCGCTCGACCTGACACCATCAGATTTTTCAGGCGCGCCGACGGCGTTGCGCATACACGGCAAGGGTGGCAAGACCCGCGTGGTGCCGCTGATCGCAGCAGCCATCGATGCCGTGCGGGCATACGAAAAACTCTGCCCTTATCCGCTCGCGCAGGACGGCCCGCTGTTTCGCGGCGCCAAGGGTGGCAAGCTGCAGGCGGCGATCATCCAGCGCGATATGCAGAGGCTGCGCGGTGCGCTCGGCCTGCCGGATACAGCGACGCCGCATGCGCTGCGCCACTCCTTCGCCACGCATCTTCTGGCGGGCGGCGGCGATCTTCGGACCATCCAGGAACTGCTCGGCCATGCCAGCCTCTCGACCACCCAGGTCTACACCGGCGTCGATTCGGCAAGGTTGCTGGAAATCTACGACCGGGCGCATCCGCGCGCCTGAATTTCGCCTTCGTCGGAGCATTAACCAGCTTTGTTAAACGTGCCGTGAGGCTTGCACGGTTAGGGTCGGTGCGATGAGCCTATCGTAAACAGGATCGACAATGTTTCAGCATTTGCCAAAGCCGGCACGCGCCATGGCGGGAAAATTCGGCGACAATATCCTCGCCCTGATCGCAACGCTGCATGTGCTGTTTGCTCTCAGCCTGATTGTCACGCTTCTCTCCCTCTCGCCGGCCCATGCGGCGCAGGATGCCTGTGGCGGCAAGAACCTGATCGCCGACATGCGGGCGTCGGACCCGGCGCGGTTTGCGGCGCTTGAAAAGGAAGCCGCCGCCGTGCCGAACGGCAGGGGCATCTTCTGGAAAATCAAGAAGGCGGGGCTCGCGCCCTCTTACCTGCTCGGCACCATGCATGTCACCGATCCGCGCGTGCTCGCCATGCCGAAGGGTGCAAGCGAGGCGTATGAAACCGCAAAGACCGTGATCGTCGAATCCGACGAGATCGTTGACGACCGCAAGGCGGCCGCGGCTCTGCTGATGCGGCCGGAACTGACCATGTTCACCGACGGCAGGTCGATCAAGGACTTTCTCGAGGCCGACGAACAGGAAAAACTGACGGCCGGCCTGAAGCGGCGCGGCATTCCGCTGACGCTGGTTGCGAAGATGAAGCCCTGGATGATCGCCAGCTTCGTCGCCCTTCCCGCCTGCGAGCTGAGCCGCAAGGCGGCCGGCGCCTCGTTCCTCGACAAGAAACTGGCGGAGGATGCGCTGAAACAGGGCAAGGCGCTCAAGGGGCTGGAAACGCTGGTGGAGCAGCTGAAGGCGATGGATGCGCTGCCGGTGCAGTTTCATCTGGATGCGCTGATCGAGACGCTTGATCTCGGCGACACCGTTGCCGACGTGATGGAGACGACGACGGAACTCTATCTGACCGGCGATACGGGCATGGTCATGCCGCTGATGAAGGCCGTTTCGGAAGAGAAGTCGCCCGACAGCAGCACCGACTACGCGGATTTCGAGCAACGCATTGTTATCGACCGCAACAAGACCATGGCAAGCCGTGCCAAGCCGATCCTCGACGGCGGCAGCGTCTTCATGGCCGTGGGCGCGCTTCACCTGCCGGGAAATGAGGGCGTGATCGAACTGTTGCGCAAGGACGGTTTCACAATCACTGCGGTCGACTGAAGACCTGCGAATACCGCCAGCTGCGGCGCATACCCGCCGTGCCGATTTGCTTGCGTGGGCGGAAACCGGTGCCGGCCTGATCAAACCTCCCGGCAAATCCACCAGTGGATCTTTTCGTCCGGGAGGATCGTGTACCGTGAGGCAGCAGTTTACTGCAGATTGCCGTCCCCGCTGCGATCGGCCGCGGTGAAGTCATTCATGACCCGATCCATGAATTCGCTCTGGCCAACGACACCGTCACGGTTGGCGTCGCTGAGGGCGAATTGCTGGGTGGTCAAGACCTTGTTCACTTCGGCAGCTTGCAAGCTGCCATCCTTGTTCTTGTCCAGGCTTGTGAACGCCGTCGTCATGAAGACCTGATATTCCGAGCGTTCGACGGTCCCGTTGGAATTGCTGTCAAGCCGGTCCTTCTGCCCCTGGTACATGGACGCCGTCTGGTCCTGCGCGCCAGCCAAAACGGTCTGGCACAGGAGGAATGTCGCGATCATGGCTGCCTTTTTCATGGTCAAGACCTCGCCTCCGTTACATACATGTCAAGCGGTTGCCGAGGAAACCTCCGAGGCCGATGCCGCCGCCGATCGCGGCGATCTGACCCGATCCGGCGCCGATCGTGCTTCCGATCAGACCACCGACGATCGCGCCTCCAACCGTTCCGGCAACGCAGCCGAATTCGGCGTTGCGATCCGCGACCGCCTGGGATGTTGGTGTTGACTGACAGGCGGACAGCGCCAAGCACCCGGCGAACAGGACAGTGACTGTACGTTTGCTCATTTCTTCCTCCACAATTTCCACGCGAATCCTATTTGAACTGGTGGATGTGCTGGTCTGCTGCCCGGATAAAAATAAGCTTTCGGCGCCTCGACTTGTAAAAAGGCGCTCGTGTCAGGTCAAACAAATTGGCTCGCCAGCAAGCATGTAGCATCGGGGCGGCAGAGCGTGACGATTTCACACGCCGTACGGTATTGCAGGTCTCCAAAGGGACCTGCTCCCATACTACAACTGGGCATCCATCATGACAACTCTTTGCATCTGCCGACCATCGAATGCCTTCGAACCTTGGCATACCCGATAGCCGCCGTATTGGAACAGCGAGGGTTCGCGCTTGAGTGCCGTCCGATGCAAAAATCGTTGCAAATCGGCTCATCGCTACGCACGCAAAGCACCACACACTTGCACCCGCGCCGTCTCTCTGCCTTTTTGCAGACATAACCTGCGGCGGCCTGATTCGCGCCCGCTCCGCTTCGCATTCTTGTTGCAGCTCCCGGAACGCGCTTCCATACGTGCCGGGGCAGCGACCACGTCCAAGGAGATGACGAGATGTCAGAGATCAAGAAACCCGTGATTTCGGAGATGAGACCGAAGATCACTGTCATCGGCGTCGGCGGCGGCGGCGGCAACGCCATCAACAACATGATCGCCGAAGGCCTTCAGGGCGCCGACTTCGTTGCCGCCAACACGGATGCGCAGGCGCTCACCATGTCGAAGGCGCCGCGGCTGATCCAGCTTGGCGCGCAGGTGACCGAAGGGCTCGGCGCCGGCTCGCTGCCGGAAGTCGGCCGCGCGGCGGCGGAAGAATCGATCGACGAGATCATGGATCATCTTGGCGGCACGCATATGTGCTTCGTCACCGCCGGCATGGGCGGTGGCACGGGAACGGGCGCCGCCCCAGTGATCGCCGCCGCCGCCCGCAAGGCCGGTATCCTGACCGTCGGCGTCGTCACCAAGCCGTTCAGCTTCGAAGGCAAGCGGCGTATGCAGGCAGCCGAGGAAGGCATCGAACGGCTGCGCGAAGCGGCCGACACCGTGATCGTCATCCCCAATCAGAACCTCTTCCGTATCGCCGATGCGAAGACCACCTTTGCCGATGCCTTCGTCATCGCCGACCGCGTTCTCTATTCGGGTGTCGGCTGCATCACCGACCTGATCGTCAAGGAAGGCCTGATCAACCTCGACTTCGCCGACGTCAAATCGGTGATGAAGGGCATGGGCCGGGCAATGATGGGAACCGGCGAAGCGATCGGCGACGGCCGCGCCTCCAAGGCTGCCGAGGCGGCGATCGCCAATCCGCTGCTCAGCGAAGTGTCGATGAAGGGCGCCAAGGGCGTACTGATCTCGATTTCCGGCGGCTCCGACATGACGCTGTTCGAAGTGGACGAGGCAGCGACCCGCATTCGCGAGGAGGTCTACGAGGACGCCGACATCGTCGTCGGCGCAATCTTCGACAAGGGCCTGGACGGCGTGTTCCGCGTTTCGGTCGTGGCCACAGGGCTCGATCAGCACGCGCCGGGCAGCGAAGTTTCGACCATCGCGACACAGCCGGCGCAGGCGCGGACACTGCAATAAGCCAAAAGGGCTTCCGAGCGGGCGGCAAGCGCTTCCCGCTCGGGCGACGAAAGCTTGTTGAGAGCTATCCGTTCGCCTGGACCGCGGGGCGGGACAACCGCTGCAGCATCGTGCGGACGATCAACCGGTGGAAGGGCGTGATCACGGCGATGTAGATCTTGCCCATAAGGATTTTTCGGTAGACCAGCGTCGTCACGCTGACGATCTGTTCCGCATCTCCGACTTGACGAATATCCGCGACGATGCGGAAATCCAGATGGGTGTCATCGAAGCCGAGGACAATCTGTTCGTCCGACCGGGATAGGACAGGAAAGAAGCCGATCATATCCTGCGGGGTTGCCGGATGATGACCAGAGCCCTTCAGGCCGAAGGGGCTGACCATCGCATTGCGCAGCCACATCAAGGCGCGGACCCAGGCTGGAAAATCACCCAATGTTTGCTCGGCGGCGGATGTGGCCGTCAGTGCCTTGCCCTGAACCCACAATTCATAACAATCCGCCCAGTCGGCATTAGGCAGCGCCGGATGCGGCAAGGTGACGGGGACTGGATGATTGCGCGGCACCATCGGCGTGCTCTCCCTGGATGCGACGATGGTAGGCCGCCCGACGGTGAGGTGCAAAGGGGCTGATTGTCACGGCCCCTTTGCCTGTTCATTACATATGGATCGGCTTTGCGAAGGTCGACAGAGCCGCTTCCTTGACCGCTTCCGACATGGTCGGGTGGGCGTGGCAGGTGCGGCCGAGGTCTTCCGAGGAGCCGCCGAATTCCATCAGAACGGCGATTTCATGGATCATCTCGCCGGCACCGAAGCCGACGATGTGACCGCCGAGAACGCGGTCGGTGGCCTGATCGGCGAGGATCTTGACGAAGCCGTCGGTGGCCAGCATGGCGCGGGCGCGGCCGTTGGCGGTGAACGGGAACTTGCCGACCTTGTAGGCGATGCCTGCCGCCTTCAGCTCTTCCTCGGTCTTGCCGACGGAGGCCACTTCCGGCTGGGTGTAGACGACGCTCGGGATGACGTCATAGTTCACGTGGCCTGCCTGGCCGGCGATGATCTCGGCAACGGCGACACCCTCGTCTTCCGCCTTGTGGGCGAGCATCGGGCCGCGCACGACGTCGCCGATCGCATAGATGCCAGGAATGCTGGTCTGGAAATGGTTGTTGATCTCGACGCGGCCGCGCGTATCCATGACGACGCCGGCCTTGGCGAGGCCGAGGCCATCGGTGAACGGCTTGCGGCCGGTGGCGATCAGGACGACATCGGCATCGATCGTCGCCGCATCGCCGCCCTTGACCGGCTCGAAGGTCACCTTCGCGCCGGCGCCCGACTTTTCAACGCCGGTCACTTTCGCGCCGAGCTTGATATCGACGCCCTGCTTGGCAAGCATGCGCTGGAACTGCTTGGCGACTTCGCCGTCCATGCCGCCGAGGATCATGTCGAGATACTCGACCACGGTCACCTTGGCGCCGAGGCGCGACCAGACCGAACCGAGCTCGAGGCCGATGACGCCGCCGCCGACGACGACCATGGTGGCAGGAACCTTCTCCAGCGCGATCCCGCCGGTGGAGGAGATGATGACCTTCTCGTCGATCTCGACCTGGACGCCCGGAATGCCGGCAACATCGGAGCCGGTGGCGATGACGATGTTCTTCGTCTCGATGACCTGCTCTTCGCCCTTGTCGTTGGTGACGGAGACCTTGCCTTCGCCAAGAACCTTGCCGGTGCCCTGGAACGCATCGATCTTGTTCTTCTTGAACAGGAAGGCGACGCCGTCGACGTTCGACTTTACCGTCGCATCCTTGTGGGCGAGCATCTTCTCAAGGTTCAGCTTCGGAGCCGGCACCTCGACGCCGAGCGCATCGATGCCATGAGCGGTCTGGTGGAAGACTTCCGAGGCATGCAGCAGGGCCTTCGAGGGAATGCAGCCGACGTTCAAGCAGGTGCCGCCATAGGTGGCGCGCTTTTCGATGACGCCGACCTTCAGGCCGAGCTGGGCTGCCTTGATGGCGCAGACATAGCCGCCGGGTCCGGTGCCGATAACAATGAGATCATAAGCCATGAATGGTCCTTCCTGAGAGCGGCTATCGTCCGCCGCTGACGTTGAGAATGGCGCCCGTTACATAGGACGACGAAGGGGAAAGCAGGTAGAGAACGGCGTCGGCGACCTCCTGCGCGGTGCCCGGCCGTTTCAAGGGAATGGTTGGCGAAAGCTCGCGGGCGCGGTCCGGAAGACCGCCGGAGGCGTGAAGCTCCGTATCGATGATGCCGGGACGGACCGCGTTGACGCGGATGCCGTCCGAGGCGACCTCGCGCGACAGTCCGATGGTGAAGCTGTCGATCGCACCCTTGGAAGCGGCATAATCGACATACTGTCCGGCCGAGCCGAGCACCGCGGCCATCGAGGAAATATTGACGATGACGCCGCCCTTGCCGCCATGACGGACCGACATGCGTCGCACGGCAGCCGCCGCACAAAGGATCGAGCCGGAAACGTTGACACGCAGCATGCGTTCGAGCCGCTCGGGCGTGATCTCGTCGATCCGGGCCGGCATCCCGACGATGCCGGCATTGTTGACCAGCCCGTCGAGGCGGCCGAAGGCCTTGTCCACCGCGTCGAAAATCGCGGCGATCCCGGCGTCGCTGCCGACATCGCCTTCAATCGCAACTGCTTTGCCACCGGCCGCCTCGATCGCCTTGACGACCGCATCTGCGGCCGGGCGGTTCGAGGCGTAGTTGACGGCAACAGCCCAGCCCTGTTCGGCTGCCGAGAAGCAGATGGCTGCACCGATGCCGCGGCTGCCGCCGGTCACCAGCAGGACGGGTTGATCGCTGATCTTCATTGGGCACATCCCTTCAAAGTCAGAACATCCCAGGGAGCGACAGTCGCCTTGCCCCAGATGGACGAGTTGCGCACGGCGGGGCCGAAATCGGGCAGAAGCAATTGCGCCGCCGCTTGCCTGCCCTCCTCAGGCAGGGAACCAACCTTGCCGTCGGCACCAACGGAATAGATCACGCCTTCCCAGACGGTGCAGGCGGCGATCTCGTCGCCGGTGACGTCGCCCTCCGGGCAATTGTTCATGATCATGCCGTTCGGCCGGACGGGTTCGCCCGACTGCATGACGATGCCATCCAGCACCAGGTCCGTCTTCGCCACCTTGACCTTGAAATGGTTGCTGGTTGCGGCGCTGGCCGAGCCGACGGGCTCGAACCGCAATTCATAGGCGCCGTCCGCATCGCCATAGATCGCCTGCTCCTGCAGGCAATCCGCCGCAGCCACTGGCGTCACAGCCAGCAGGATACAGAGGATCGATGCGGGAGCGGCGAGGCGCATGCTCAGGCTGCCTTTTCCGTAGCGAGCTTCAGGCCAAGCGCGATGAAGACGAGGCCGCTGACGCGATCGATCCACTGGCTGGCGCGCGAGAAGGCGGCGCGCATCTTCGGCGTCGTCATGAACAGGCTGACGCCGACGAACCAGAGGATCAGGCTGCTTGCCATGACCAGGCCATAGCCGAACTTCACCGCGATCGGCGTATGGGCGCCAACCACCGTCGAGAAGATCGACAGGAAGAAGAAGACCGGCTTCGGGTTCAGCGCATTGGCCGCAAAACCAAGACCGAAGGCTTTCAATGCCGACTGCCGTTTTTCGCTCGCATCCGCGCTATCGGCCTGGACCGTGATATCCGTCCTGCCGGCACGAAGAGACTTGATGCCGATGTACAGCAGGTAAGCGACACCGCACCATTTGACGATGTTGAACAGGTAGATCGACTGCGAGATGATCAGCCCGAGCCCGAGGATCGTGTAGGTCACATGGAACATCAGCGCGGTGCCGATGCCGAAGGAGGTGACGATCGCCGAGCGGCGGCCGTGAACCAGCGACTGGCGCATGACCATGGCAAGATCGGCGCCGGGAGAGACGATGGCAAAGGAGAAGATCGCCATCAGCGATGCGAGTTCGAAGAGATAGGGATGCACGGCACGTCTCCGGTTATCGCTGTCAGGCGTCCGCTTTCCTGTCAGAAAACGAGCGCCGATACCATGATGAGGAGCCCGGCAAGCGAGCCAAGCCAGATGAGCGAGCGGACATAGGAAACGCCCGCCAGATAAAGCGGAATATAGGCAATCCTGAAAACGAACCAAGCCCAGGCGCCGATGAGGCCCCAGCCTGTCGGATCACCGGTAATGGCAAGGGCGAGCGCCAGCCCGACGAAGGCTGGATAGGTTTCCTGAAAATTGACGGAGGCCCGTGCGGACCGCCCGGCGAGTTTGCCGGACGGCTTCTTCTCCTCATCCCGCGGACCGGCATTCCAGGCCGATCCGAGTTCCAATGTCCCCATCATGCCCTGCAGGCTGACATGGAAGACGAGCAGCACAACGCTCCAGGCGAGGAGCGAAAGGAAGGGCGATTCCGCCAGCGCTGCCGCGTCCATTTTTCAGTGCCTCTCAGAGATCGAGAACCAGGCGTTCCGGATCTTCCAGGCTTTCCTTGACGCGGACCAGGAAGGTCACGGCTTCCTTGCCATCGACCATCCGGTGATCGTAGGAGAGCGCCAGGTACATCATCGGACGGATGACGATCTGGCCGCCGACGACGACTGGACGTTCCTGGATCTTGTGCATGCCGAGAATGCCCGACTGCGGCGCGTTCAGGATCGGCGAGGACATCAGCGAGCCGTAGACGCCGCCATTGGTGATCGTGAAGGTGCCGCCTTGCATGTCAGCCATGGAGAGCGAGCCGTCACGGGCAGCCTTGGCAAGACGGCCGAGATCCTTTTCGATTTCGGCGATCGACATCTGGTCGGCATCGCGGATGACGGGAACGACCAGACCCTTGTCGGTGCCGACGGCCATGCCGATGTGGCAGAAGTTCTTGTAGATGATGTCGGTGCCGTCGATCTCGGCGTTGACGGCCGGGATTTCCTTCAGCGCATGCGTCACGGCCTTGGTGAAGAAGCCCATGAAACCGAGCTTGACGCCGTGCTTCTTCTCGAAGAGGTCCTTGTAGCGGTTGCGCAGGTCCATGACCGCCGACATGTCCACCTCGTTATAGGTGGTGAGCATGGCCGCCGTGTTCTGGGCGTCCTTCAGGCGCTTGGCGATGGTCTGGCGCAGGCGGGTCATCTTGACGCGCTCTTCGCGCGGCGCGTCCTCCGTCGACGACGGACCACGGGTCACGATCTTGACCGGCTCGGAAGCCGCCGGCGTCGAAAGGCCCTTGGCGACAGCAGCGATGACATCGCCCTTTAGCACCTGGCCGCGCTTGCCGGAGCCATCGACCTGATCGGCGGTGAGGTTGTTTTCGGCGAGCATCTTGGCGGCGGCCGGAGCAGCCGGCATGGCAGAGGCGACCTGCGGAGCAGCAGCGGCGACAGCCGGTTGAGCGGCGGCCGGAGCAGCGACCTTCTTTTCAGCTGCAGGCGCGGCAGAAACGGCGCCGGCCGCACCGTTGGCGATCTGGCCAAGCAGCGCGCCGAGACCGACCGTTTCACCGGCGGCGGCGACGATTTCGGAAAGCGTGCCTGCGGCTGGTGCCGGAACTTCGATGGTCACCTTGTCTGTTTCGAGTTCGAGCAGCGGCTCATCGGCCTTGACGGTGTCGCCCACCTTCTTGAACCATGTCCCGACGGTCGCTTCGCTGACGGATTCTCCCAGGGTAGGAACGCGGATTTCTGTGGTCATTTTCAGATCCTGACTTTGATCGTTATCGGTTATGCGGCAGGTGCGGCGACATGCCGGAGAATGAGTGAGGGTATGGCGGCAATTTCGAACTGGAAGCCCAGGCGGGCGGCAATGACCGGATCGCCGTCGGCAAGCGCCTGGGCGGCATTCCCGTCGGGAACCTCCACAAGCGCCATGCCCCAGGCACCGTCCTTGGCGAAGACGGGACCGACCGCAATGGCGCGTCCCGCATCGGCTTGCGCTCGCCAATAGGCAGAATGTCGCTCCATCGCCGCCATTTCCTCAGGCGTTGCGTCATGAGGAAATGTGCTGCGGGGTGGCACTAGTTTCAGATGAAAATAGGCCATGGAGCGCTGCCTCTCAACCGCCCAGCGCGTCTTCGAGGAAGGCGGCGAGCTGGGCGAGGTGCTTGGACATCAGGCCCGTCGCCGGAGAGGCGGCGGCCGGACGGCCGGTGTAGCGGACGCGCTGGTACTTCGCATCGATATGGGCAAGCACCCATTCCAGATACGGGTCGATGAACGACCAGGCGCCCATGTTCTTCGGCTCTTCCTGGCACCAGACCATTTCCGCATTGCGGAAGCGCGAGAGCTCATTGATAAGCGCCTTGGCCGGGAACGGATAGAGCTGCTCGACGCGCAGCAGATAGACATCGTCGATGCCGCGCTTTTCACGCTCTTCCAGGAGATCGTAGTAGACCTTGCCGGTGCACAGAACGACGCGACGGATCTTGGCGTCCTTCTGCAGCTTGATCGGGCCGTCCTTGATGACCTCGGCGTCGTCCCAAAGCAGGCGGTGGAAGGAGCTTTCACCGGCCATTTCCGACAGCGAAGAGACGGCACGCTTGTGGCGCAGCAGCGACTTCGGCGTCATCATGATCAGCGGCTTGCGGAAGTCGCGCTTCACCTGACGGCGCAGGATGTGGAAGTAGTTCGCCGGCGTGGTGACGTTGGCGACCTGCATGTTGTCTTCCGCACACATCTGCAGCCAGCGCTCGAGGCGGGCGGAGGAATGTTCCGGACCCTGGCCTTCGTAGCCATGCGGCAAGAGGCAAACGAGGCCGGACATGCGCAGCCACTTGCGTTCGCCGGACGAGATGAACTGATCGAAGACGACCTGCGCACCGTTGGCGAAGTCACCGAACTGGGCTTCCCAGAGCGTCAGCGCATTCGGACGGGCCAGCGAGTAGCCGTATTCGAAACCGAGCACCGCCTCTTCCGAGAGCATCGAGTTGATGACCTCGTAGCGAGCCTGGGTCGGCGACAGGTTGGCAAGCGCGATATAGCGTTCTTCGGTCTCCTGATCGTAGAGGACCGAGTGGCGCTGCGAGAAGGTGCCACGTTCGCAATCCTGGCCGGACAGGCGAATCTTCGTGCCTTCGATCGCGAGCGTGCCGAAAGCAAGCGCCTCCGCCATCGCCCAGTCGATACCCTCGCCGGTCTGGATCATGTTGGCGCGACCGTCCATGAAGCGCTGGATGGTCTTGTGGACGTTGAAGCCCGCCGGGACTTCCGACAGCTTGCGGCCGACGTCCTTCAGCGTCTTCATCGGCACCGAGGTCTTGCCACGACGCTGTTCGTCCTGATTGTCGGCAGCGCGCAGGCCC
The DNA here is from genome assembly GCF_040126305.1 of Pararhizobium sp. A13. Lineage (NCBI taxonomy): Bacteria > Pseudomonadati > Pseudomonadota > Alphaproteobacteria > Hyphomicrobiales > Rhizobiaceae > Pararhizobium > Pararhizobium sp. A13. The sequence continues at coordinate 655,956 of NZ_CP149510.1, forward strand.
GACCACACACCGTCCAGCCAGTCGGCCTTGTTCGGCTTGTAGGCCTGTCCCGCCTCGAATTCCTGTTCCAGATGGGCACGCCAATCGGCGCGCATCTTCTCCAGTTCGCCTTCGGAAATCAGGCCCTCGGCGATCAGGCGTTCGCCATAGAGCTGGACGACCGTCTTGTGGGCGCGAATGACCTTGTACATCTTCGGCTGCGTGAACGACGGCTCGTCGCCTTCGTTATGGCCGAAGCGGCGATAGCAGAACATGTCGATGACGACGGGCTTGTGGAATTTCATCCGGAATTCGGTAGCGATCTTGGCCGCGTAAGTCACCGCTTCCGGATCGTCGCCGTTGACGTGGAAAATCGGCGCTTCGATCATCTTGGCCACATCCGATGGATACGGCGACGAGCGCGAGAAGGCCGGATTGGTGGTGAAGCCGATCTGGTTGTTGATGATGAAATGCACGGTGCCGGCAACGCGGTGACCGCGCAGGCCCGACAGCCCGAGGATTTCAGCGGTCACGCCCTGGCCGGCGAAGGCGGCATCGCCGTGCAGCAAGAGCGGCATGACCTGGGCCCGCTCGGACAAGGGAATGATGTCGCCCTCGAAGATCTTCGCCATCTGGTCCTGCTTGGCGCGCGCCTTGCCCATGACGACCGGGTTGACGATTTCAAGATGCGACGGGTTCGCCGTCAGCGACAGGTGGACCTTGTTGCCGTCGAACTCGCGGTCCGAGGAGGCACCCAGATGGTACTTGACGTCGCCCGAACCTTCGACATCGTCAGGTGCGGCGGAACCGCCCTTGAACTCGTGGAACACGGCGCGGTGCGGCTTGCCCATGACGTTGGTCAAGACGTTCAGGCGGCCGCGATGGGCCATGCCGAGGATGATTTCCTTGAGGCCGACCTGGCCGCCGCGCTTGATGATCTGCTCCAGCGCCGGGATCAGCGATTCGCCGCCGTCGAGGCCGAAACGCTTGGTGCCCTTGTACCGGACGTCGATGAACTGCTCGAAGCCTTCCGCCTCGATCAGCTTCTGCAGGATCGCCTTCTTGCCTTCCGCGGTGAACTCGACGCCCTTGTCGGGGCCTTCGATGCGCTCCTGGACCCAGCCCTTGATTTCCGGATCGGAGATATGCATGAACTCGACGCCGAGCGTCGAACAATAGGTGCGCTCGAGGATTTCGAGCATTTCGCGAATGGTTGCGGATTCGAGGCCGAGCACGTTGTCGAGGAAGATCGGGCGATCGTAGTCGCCTTCCTCGAAGCCGTAGGACTTCGGCGACAGCTCGTTATAGTCTTCGACAGGGGCTGCAATGCCGAGCGGGTCGAGCTTGGCGTGCAGGTGACCGCGCATGCGGTAGGCGCGGATCATCATGATGGCGCGAACCGAATCGCGGGTCTGCTGGTGGACATCGGCCGCACTCGGCGCGACGCCCGTGACGGCTGCCTGCTCCTCGGCCTTGGCCTTCACCTTCTTTTCGATGACCTTCTCGACCGTGCCCCAGTCGCCATCGAGCGCGGAGACGAGTTCGCCATTGGCGACGATCGGCCAGTTCGGCTTCTTCCAGGAGGCGCCCTTGGCCGCCTTGATCACGTCGTCCGGCTGGTCCTGCAGCGCCTTGAAGAACGACTGCCATTCGCCGGAGACCGACGAGGGATCGCTTTCGTAGCGCGCATAAAGCTGCTCGATATAGCTGGCATTCGCTCCGTCGAGGAACGAGGTCAGCAGAAATTGCTCGTTGGCTTCTTGCCTTGCCATGGTGCTTCGCGGACCTGTCCGTCCGCCTCCTGACTTGTTAACTCTTGCCGGCTTTCAGTCCCGGTCGACCTGGCTGGCATCGGCGCCGGAGCGCCGTTGCCTTCTTCCGTTGAGAGTAACCGGGCCGGCACCAACCGCCTGCCCGATCACATCGCGCTGTCTCAGCCCTTGAGGACCTCGACCAGCGTCTTGCCGAGGCGCGCCGGCGACGGCGACACGCGGATGCCTGCCTGCTCCATCGCTGCGATCTTGGATTCCGCATCGCCCTTGCCGCCGGAAACCACGGCACCGGCGTGACCCATCGTGCGGCCCTTGGGCGCCGTACGGCCGGCAATGAAGCCAGCCATCGGCTTCTTGCGGCCCTTCCTGGCCTCGTCGATCAGGAACTGCGCTGCGTCTTCCTCGGCCGAGCCGCCGATTTCGCCGATCATGATGATCGACTTGGTCTCGTCGTCGGCGAGGAACATCTCGAGCACGTCGATGAACTCGGTGCCCTTGACCGGATCGCCGCCGATGCCGACGGCCGTGGTCTGGCCGAGGCCTTCGTTGGAGGTCTGGAACACGGCTTCATAGGTGAGCGTGCCCGAACGGGAAACGATACCGACCGACCCCTTGCGGAAGATCGAGCCCGGCATGATGCCGATCTTGCATTCTTCCGGCGTCAGGATACCTGGGCAGTTCGGGCCGAGCAGACGGGACTTGGAGCGGTCGAGGCGGGCCTTCACGCGCACCATGTCCATCACCGGGATACCTTCGGTGATGCAGGTGATGAAGGGAATCTCGGCCTCGATCGCCTCGATGATCGCGTCCGCAGCACCTGCCGGCGGAACGTAGATCACGGTCGCGTCGGCACCGGTCCGCTCCTTGGCTTCCGCGACGGTCGCGAAGATCGGCAGGCTTTCGCCCTTCGATCCGGTCCAGGTTTCGCCACCCTTCTTCGGATGGATACCGCCGACCATCTGCGTACCATAGTAAGCAAGCGCCTGTTCGGTGTGGAACGTGCCGGTCTTGCCGGTCAAGCCCTGTACAAGGACCTTGGTGTCTTTATTGACGAGAATGGACATTATTTCCGGTCCTTCAAATTAGCCGTTGATCGCCGCGACGATCTTCTTCGCCGCGTCGTCCAAGTCGTCAGCCGCGGTAATCGCCAGACCGGACTCGTTCAGGATCTTCTTGCCGAGTTCGACGTTGGTACCTTCGAGACGCACGACAAGCGGAACCTTCAGGCCGACTTCCTGAACCGCTGCGACAACGCCCTCGGCGATGACATCGCACTTCATGATGCCACCGAAGATATTGACGAGGATGCCCTCGACCTTGGGGTCTGCCGTGATGATCTTGAAGGCCGCGGCCACCTTGTCCTTGCCAGCGCCACCGCCGACGTCGCAGAAATTGGCCGGTTCCTTGCCGTAGAGCTTGATGATGTCCATCGTCGCCATGGCAAGGCCTGCGCCATTGACCATGCAGCCGATGTTGCCGTCGAGAGCCACATAGGCGAGGTCCCACTTGGATGCCTCGATTTCCTTGGCATCTTCCTCGGTCTCGTCGCGCAGCGCCTTGACGTCGTCGTGACGGAAGATCGCATTGCCGTCGAAGGACATCTTGGCGTCGAGAACGCGCAGGTGATCGTTTTTCATGACAATCAGCGGGTTGACCTCGAGCAGAGCCATGTCCTTCTCGTTGAAGGCCTTGTAGAGCACCGGGAAGAGCGCCTTGGCGTCTTCGGCAGCAGTGCCCGAAAGCTCGAGAGCCTTGGAGATCGCGGCAACGTCGGCAGCCGTCACACCGGCTTCCGGATCGATGGCGATGGTGTGGATCTTCTCAGGCGTGTCGTGGGCAACGGCCTCGATGTCCATGCCGCCCTCGGTCGAAACGACGAAGGCAACGCGACCGACCGACCGGTCGACCAAGAGCGAGCAATAGAGTTCGCGAGCAATGTCCGCGCCGTCCTCGATATAGAGGCGGTTGACCTGCTTGCCGGCTTCGCCGGTTTGCGCGGTCACCAGCGTGTTGCCGAACATCTCCTTGGCGTGGGCCTTGGCTTCGTCAATGGAGAATGCCAGGCGAACGCCGCCCTTGGCATCCGGGGCGAGTTCCTTGAACTTGCCCTTGCCGCGGCCGCCCGCGTGGATCTGGCTCTTGACGACATAGAGCGGACCGGGAAGCGACTTTGCAGCGGCTTCGGCTTCATCGGCGGAGAAGATGGCGACACCTTCCGCGACCGGTGCGCCAAAGGTCTTCAACAGAGCCTTGGCCTGATATTCATGAATGTTCATGGGAAATTTCCTGTTTAAGGCCGAACGGCAATTACTTCAGGCTGGGAGCAATCGTGATGCAGGCTTCGCAGAGACCGGCAACCGATGCGACCGACTTGTCGAAGGCTTCCTGCTCGGCCTTGTTGAACTCGACTTCGATGATGCGCTCGACGCCGCCGGCACCGATGATCGTCGGAACGCCGACATACATGTCCTTGACGCCGTACTGGCCGGTGAGATGGGCAGCGCAGGGCAGAACGCGCTTCTTGTCCTTCAGGAAGGATTCGGCCATTTCGATCGCGGATGCAGCCGGGGCGTAATAGGCAGAGCCGGTCTTCAAGAGACCGACGATTTCGGCGCCGCCGTCGCGGGTGCGCTGGATGATTTCTTCGAGGCGCTCCTTGGTCACCCAGCCCATCTTGACCAGATCGGTCAGCGGAATGCCGCCGACGGTCGAGTAACGGGCGAGCGGCACCATCGTGTCGCCATGGCCGCCGAGAACGAAGGCGGTGACGTCCTGGACGGAAACGTTGAATTCCTGGGAGAGGAAGAGGCGGAAACGCGAGCTATCGAGCACGCCAGCCATGCCGACGACCATGTTCTTCGGCAGGCCGGAGAACTTCTGCAGCGCCCAGACCATCGCATCGAGCGGGTTGGTGATGCAGATGACGAAGGCGTTCGGGGCATATTTCTTGATGCCGGCGCCGACCTGTTCCATGACCTTGAGGTTGATGCCGAGCAGGTCATCGCGGCTCATGCCGGGCTTGCGGGCAACACCGGCGGTGACGATGCAGACATCGGCGCCTTCGATGGCCGAATAGTCGCTGGCGCCGGTCAGATTGGCGTTGAAGCCTTCGACGGGGGAGGACTGGGCGATGTCAAGGCCCTTGCCCTGCGGGATGCCGTCAGCGATGTCGAACAGGACGATATCGCCGAGTTCCTTCAGGCCGGCGAGATGCGCCAGCGTGCCACCAATCATTCCAGAACCAATAAGTGCGATCTTGTTGCGCGCCATGAAAGTGCTTCCTTTGCGATCCAAATCTGACAAGGCCTGACGTGGCGCCTGAGACGCGAGCAGGGCAAACCTTTCGGCGCAAGGAATTAACCTTCAAAATCTAAAATATCAACCGATACTTTTGAGTGGAACAATTTCAATCGGTTAGATCAATAAATTCTTACGTAAACGTAAGAATTTTCGTCTCGAAATTGTCACGAAGCCACTGTTTCCGCACGATGATTTCGCGCGTATTCCTCGCTCTGCATCTCGATCAGGCGCGAGACTGTGCGGTCGAATTCGAAGCCTTCCGTGCCCTTTTTTGCCGTCAGAAGATCGATCGGCACGGAGGCTGCCGTGGCGAAAAGACGGGCGCCGTGATCGTAAATCGTATCGACCAGCATGATGAAGCGCTTGGTCTCGTTGCGGCGCTCCGGACCAAGATGCGGGATATGATCGATGAAAATCGTCCGGTAATGCGAGAGGATGGCGAGATAGTCGGCTGCACCCAGCGGCCGCTCGCAGAGGTCCGAAAAGGAAAACCGGGCGCAACCGTTGGCCGCGGCCGGAACCTTGATTTTCCTGCCTTTATGCGCGACCTCGCCGGCCGCGACCGAAAGCCCGGCGGTGGCATGGATCCAGGCCCGATCGAGCGCGGCGTCGGCCTGCGGCCCCATCGGCGACAGCCAGACCGGCAGGCCCTCCATCTTTGCCAGACGATAATCCATTCCGGCATCCAGCGGCACGATCTCGGTATAGGTCTTCAACAGATCGATGAACGGCAGGAACAACCCGCGGTTCAGGCCGTCCATGTAGAGATTGACCGGCTCGACGTTGGACGTGGCGACGAGCACGCAGCCCTTGGCGAACAGCTCGCCGAACAGCCGCGACAGGATCATCGCGTCGGCAATATCGGTGACGGAGAATTCGTCGAAGCAGAGCAGCCGCGCCTCGGCGAAAATCTCCGACGCGACCGGCGGCATCGGGTCGGCCTGGCGCGTCTCGCCGTTCTTCAGTTTCTGCCGGTGCTTGAAGATGCGCTCGTGCACGTCGGCCATGAACTCATGGAAATGCGCCCGGCGCTTGCGTTGGATCGGCACCGTTTCGAAGAAAAGGTCCATCAGCATGGTCTTGCCGCGGCCGACGCCGCCGTAGAGATAAAGCCCCTTGAGCGGCGGATGCTCGTGTTTGCGCGAGGCAAACAGCCAGCCGAGCGCATTCGACTTGCGCTGCGCCCGGTTCCCTGCAAGCTCCATCAAAAGATGATCGAAGCGCCTGGCGATGCCAAGCTGCGCCGGATCATGACGGACGGTTCCAGCGGCGATCATCGCCTCGAGTTTTCGCGAAATGCTGTCTTCGGGATTTGGCACGCGCTGGACCGATTTGAGCATTTCCAGGAAAAGTGTGAAACGGTTTTCCGTCCGGAAATGCGTAAAACAAAGAGATAGAGCGTTTTCGTGACTCGGAGAAAAGCGGAAACGCTCTGGAGGCTGGCGACACGAAAAAGCCCGGCGGCTGCCGGGCTCTATTGATTAACGGCTGAGGCTGACCGGCTGGCCGCTATTGGTCGAGCCGTCGAAACGCGCATCCGCGGTCTTGAACAGACGGGCCAGCGGATTGCCGTTGCGATCCTTCAGCACGACCTGCTTGCCGGCCACTTCCCAGGATCCCATGGCGGTCAGTTCGCCGGCGCAACCGCGCGTGCCGCCGCGCGAGCCGCTGCCGAGATTGGTCAGCGTCAGGAACATGTCGCAGGAACTGCCGGCATTCGAGACGCGCCAGTTGCCGACCATCGATTCCTTGGTGACATCGAGCGCATTGGTGGCCGCCGCCACATCGGTTCCCCCTGGTTGCTGAACACCGCCGACTGTTGCCGTGCCGCTGACCGGCGCTGCCGGGAACTGCGAGGTATCGGTCGTCGCCGGAGCGTCGAGCTGGCCGGAAGACACGGTCGGCACAGGCTGCGCCTGCAACGGGGCTGGCGACATGCTGTTGCCGCCGAAATCGCTCATGGACGTTCTCTGACATCCAGCCAGCGCCAGCACCACGGCCAGTCCTGCCACCGCATGTATTGTCCGCATATTCCTGCTCCCGATCATCTCTGCCACCGCGTTATCGACTGACATATAGGCCGAATTAACTTAAAACCATCTTTCAATTCAAGAGAACGGCAATTCTTTGACGCCTGTGGCATGATTGAAACGGTTGCGCCCGCTGCGTCGAGAGGTTGTCCAGACGACTCGTCAGCACGTCTGACGCCGCTCATTCCGGCGAAACCCATGCTGCAGCGCAAGAATTTCAATTCGAACTCTCGAACTTCCGGCACGTGGCGGACAAGAAAAACGCGGCGTGACGACCCGGCGTCAGACTGATGATAAACCGCCCAATCTTCCCTCATGCCCGCCCTTGTGGCGGGTATCCAGTGCGCCCAAGTCCTTGGGCGCAAAAGACTCTTTCGCGCGATAGACATCGCGCGGCTGAATTACCGCCACAAGGGCGGTAATGAGGGAGATGCCAAACTTTGTCAGCAGCCTGACGCCGGTCGCCTGCGCGATCAGACGCGCCGCTCGACCATCATCTTCTTGATCTCGCCGATCGCCTTGGCCGGGTTCAAGCCCTTGGGACAGGTCTGGGCGCAGTTCATGATTGTGTGGCAGCGATAGAGACGGAACGGGTCTTCCAGATTGTCCAGACGTTCGCCCTTGGCCTCGTCACGGCTGTCGATCAACCAGCGATAGGCCTGCAGCAGCACGGCAGGACCGAGATAGCGGTCGCCGTTCCACCAATAGCTCGGGCAGGAGGCGGAACAGCAGGCGCAGAGGATGCATTCGTAGAGGCCGTCGAGTTTTTGGCGGTCCTCGTGGCTCTGTTTCCATTCCTTGGCCGGCGTCGGCGAAACCGTTTTCAGCCAGGGCTCGATCGAACGGTGCTGGGCGTAGAAATTGGTGAGGTCCGGCACCAAGTCCTTGACGACCGGCATATGCGGCAGCGGATAGACTTTTACCGTCCCCTTCACCTCGTCCATGCCCTTGGTGCAGGCCAGCGTATTGGTGCCGTCGATGTTCATGGCACAGGAACCGCAGATGCCCTCGCGGCAGGAGCGGCGCAGCGTCAGCGTCGGGTCGATCTTGTTCTTGATGTAGAGCAGCGCGTCGAGAACCATCGGGCCGCAATCGTCGACATCGATGTAGAAGGTGTCGATCGACGGGTTCTTGCCGTCATCCGGGCTCCAGCGATAGACGCGCAATTCGCGGGTGTTCCTGGCCCCGGCCGGCTTCGGCCAGACCTTGCCTTCGGTCATCTGCGAATTCTTGGGGAGAGCGAGTTCAACCATGCGACCTGTCCGTTCTTTCCTTGCGCCGATCCTTGCGAATGACCAGCTTCAGCCCCGACCATATAGTGTCGACTGCGGCTACCTTGACATCCACCAGATCGAGATCGAGGGCCGCTGCGCGCACGACATCCTCGGTCACGTCCGTCTTAACCTTCGAAGCTTTCTTCGGCCATGAGACCCAGATCATGCCGTCCGGCGTGATCCGGTCCTGCAGGCCGGAAAGTTCGTTTTCGATCTCCGCCCTCATGATCGTGAAGGCATGGATCGCATCATAAGCCTTGCCCGCTCCCCGCATCGCCTCCCATGAGGGAAATCGGTCGCAGGCAGCAAAATCAACCGAGGCGACAAGCTCGACCAGACTGTCTGGCAGCGCGATGAACGCCACCGTCATTCCGGACTTGAAGCCCAGCTTCTTCGGAAGCGGCGTGCCGGAATATCCCGCCTCCGCCGCTGCCATAGTCAGTAAACGCGCGCTTTCGGCTCGATCTTGTGCGGATCGATGCCCTCGGCCAGAAGTTCGGTATGAACCGGGCGGTAGTCGAGCTTCACTTCGCCGGCCTCGTTCACCCAGGACAGCGTGTGCTTGCGCCAGTTGACATCGTCGCGGCCGCCGAAAGGCCCGCCGGTATAGTCTTCGCGGGCGTGGCTGCCACGGCTTTCCTTGCGGGCTTCGGCGCCGACGACCGTGGTGATGGCGTTGGCCATCAGGTTTTCCAATTCCAGCGTCTCCACCAGATCGGAGTTCCAGATCATCGAGCGGTCGGTGACCTTGATATCCGGCAGTTCCTTCCAGATCGCGCTCATGCGCTTGCAACCGGATTCCAGCGATTCCTGGGTGCGGAACACGGCAGCGTCTTCCTGCATGGTGCGCTGCATCTTTTCACGCAGCACCGCAGTCGGCGTTCCGCCGTTGGCATGGCGCAGCCGGTCGAAGCGCGTCATGATCTTTTCGGAAGCCTTCTCGTTGATCGCCGGGATCGAAGAGGCGCGGTCGATGACTTCGCCGGCGCGGATGGCCGCGGCACGCCCGAAGACCACAAGGTCGATCAGCGAGTTGGAACCCAGGCGGTTGGCGCCATGCACCGAGGCGCAGCCGGCTTCGCCGACGGCCATCAGGCCGGGGATGATCCGCTCCGGATTGGCGCTGTCAGCGTTCAGCACTTCGCCCCAGTAGTTGGTCGGGATGCCGCCCATATTGTAGTGGACGGTCGGCAGGACCGGGATCGGCTCGCGGGTCACGTCGACGCCGGCAAAGATCTTGGCGCTCTCGGAAATACCCGGCAGCCGCTCGTGCAGCACGGCCGGATCGAGATGGTCGAGATGCAGGTAGATATGATCCTTGTTCTTGCCGACGCCGCGTCCCTCGCGGATTTCGAGCGTCATGCAGCGCGAGACGACGTCGCGCGAGGCAAGGTCCTTGGCCGACGGGGCATAACGCTCCATGAAGCGCTCGCCTTCGGAATTGACGAGATAACCGCCCTCACCGCGCGCACCTTCGGTGATCAGACAGCCGGCGCCGTAGATGCCGGTCGGGTGGAACTGCACGAATTCCATGTCCTGCAGCGGCAGGCCGGCGCGGGCGATCATGCCGCCGCCGTCGCCCGTGCAGGTATGGGCGGAGGTCGCCGAGAAATAGGCCCGGCCGTAACCGCCGGTCGCCAACACCACCATCTTGGCGGCGAAGCGATGGATCGTGCCGTCGTCGAGGTTCCAGGCAACGACGCCGGTGCAGCGGCTGCCGTCGTCGGACATGATCAGGTCGAGGGCGAAATATTCGATGAAGAATTCGGCGTTGTGCTTCAGCGACTGGCCATAGAGCGTGTGCAGGATGGCGTGGCCGGTGCGGTCGGCGGCGGCGCAGGTGCGCTGCACCGGCGGGCCTTCGCCGTAGTTCTGCATATGGCCGCCGAACGGACGCTGGTAGATCTTGCCTTCGGCATTGCGCGAGAAGGGCACACCGTAATGCTCGAGCTCATAGACCGCCTTCGGCGCTTCCATGGCGAGATACTGCATGGCATCGACGTCGCCCAGCCAGTCGGAGCCCTTGACGGTGTCGTAGAGGTGCCACTGCCAGCTATCCGGCGTCATGTTCTGCAACGAGGCTGCGATGCCGCCCTGCGCTGCAACCGTGTGGGAGCGCGTCGGGAAGACCTTGGTGATGCAGGCGGTCTTGAAGCCCTGCTCGGCCATGCCGAGCGTGGCGCGCAGCCCGGCGCCGCCGGCGCCGACGACGATCACGTCATAGGCATGGTCGACATAGTCATAGGCGCGGCCATTGATCAGCGGCGATGTATTGGGTGCCATTTTGAATTACCCTGCAAAAGCGATCTTCAGGATGGCGAAAAGACAGAGCCCGCCAACTGCGATCGCAAAAAACGTATTGAGCATGACGAAGACGATCTTGGCGCCCTCTCCGTGCACATAATCCTCGATGATGACCTGCATGCCGAGCTTCATATGAATGAGGCCGGAGATGACCACCAGCCCCATGACCACGGCCACGAAGGGGTTCGACAATGCGGCGACAACCTCGGCGTGGGGCGCGCCGCCATACTTGATCAGGAAGATGATGAAGAAGACGATCAGCGGCACGTTGGCGACCGCCGTCAGCCGCTGGCGCCAGAAATGATCGGTGCCTTCCTTGGCCGAACCGAGGCCGCGTACCTTACCGAGGGGCGTGCGCATGTCCATGGAAATTCTCCTCTCAGCGAACCGCGTAACCGACGATCCAGATCAGCAGCGTGACTGCAACCGAACCAATCAGGTTGGCGATGGCAAGCTTGGTCGCAAAATGCTTCTCGTAACCGTAGCCGAGGTCCCAGATGAAATGGCGCAAGCCGCCGAACAGGTGATGCACCAGCGCCCAGGTATAGCCGAACAGGACAAGCTGGCCGATGATCGTGCCGAAGGCCCACATGACCCAGTCGTAATAGGCGGGGCTGGTCGCGGCGGCAATCAGCCACCAGGCGACGAGAATGGTTCCGAAATAGAGCGCACCGCCGGTGATGCGGTGCACAATCGACATGACCATGGTCGGAATTGGCTTGTAGATTTGCAAGTGCGGCGAAAGCGGCCGGCTTTTGGTGACATTCGTCATCTGAACCCCACGGAAGAACCGGACGGACGTCCAAAAACTGGACTATTTCCATCCGGTATTGCACATGATTGTGCACAATTCAGTCAGCCGACGTTTAATCACCATATTGATTAACGACAAGTGTGTTTGCAGTGCAAAATCATTTTAATCGATTAGACGAAAATGAGGCACCGAGGTCGAATCGAAAGGACGCCCGCGTTAACGATAGAACGTGAAAATTCAACGCATTCCGTGACTTTTGCCGGTAACTGCCGCACATTGGCCGTTAAGGATTTATTAAGCGTTGCGCGGAGGGCTCACCGAAATGCGTCCAATCACCCTATCGAATGCGACGAAAGTCTTGGTCGCCGTCCTTGCCCTGATCCTGTCCTTCGCCGATTTCGCCGAAGCGCGCGACCGCTTTGACGGCGAGCGGCATTTCATCCGCCGCCATCATCACGAGCGCCGCGACCGGGAGGTGCTGTCCGGTATCAATGTCGATAGCCGTCTCCACCACTTCAACCGTCGCGACCGCAATGTGCGTCTTTCCGGCATCAACGCCGACCGCCGCTATTTCGAGCGCCGATACGGCTACTATCGCCGTCCCGACCGCCGGATCGTCGTGCGCGAATATGGTGGGTCTGATCGGAACTATTGGGAATCGGCTTATGGCGGCGACGCTTTTCCATCCGCTACAAGCGGCGGCACCTATTTCGGCGGACTGTCGGCCTGGACCGAACCGGGCAACGGCATGTATTTCTACTCCCAACGCGGCGGTTACGGCTATTACAGCGGCGCTGCCGACGGAGATTATCGCGCTCCCCGCGCCAAGATCATCCACGTGACCCCATCGACTGCCGGCGGTGCCTGCTCCTGGGAGGCCGGTGTCTGCGTCATCCGCCGCTGACGCCCGGTCCACTACAGCGCCGAGCGTCAAAAATGACGCGCAAAGGACGCTGTAGAACCTTGAAACTGCTGCATAATCCCATAATTCGATTCCGATTTAAGGAATTATGCAGTGAAACGCCAGACCGTGGTCTTCTTGACCTCGCTGTCCTCCAGCGCCCGGGTCACCGGAACCTGATAGGTCGACAGCATCTGCATGCGGTCGCGCGGGCAATAGGCACGGCCGGGATCGCCGACGAGCACCGCGGCGCCCTTCTCTGCAAGCGCGGTGAACCACGGAACCAGCCGGTCGGCAAAGGCCTTGTCGTAGAAGACATCGCCGGCAAGATAGACGTCTGCGCTGCGCTCATTGCCGATGATATCGGATGAGGCGAAGGAGATCGCGACGCCGTTCAGCGCCGCATTCAGCCGAATGGCGGTTTGCGTCCAGGGGTCGATATCGACGGCCAGAACCGAAGCCGCGCCGGCTTTCATCGCCGCAATCGCCACAAGTCCTGACCCGGAGGCGAAATCGATTACCTGCTTGCCTTCGACCAGCGCCTGATGATCGAGAATATGCCGCGCAAGCCCCTGCCCGCCCGCCCAGGCAAAAGCCCAGAACGGCGGCGGCAGGCCGATTTCTTCCAGCTCCTCCTCCGTCTTCAGCCAGAGGTCATGCGCCTCGCTGGCCAGATAGAGCCGGATTTCCGGCACATGCGGCGGCGTCATGATATCCGTATTGGCGCGGATGAAGGTTTCGGGATCGGTTTTCACGAAGGATATGGTTTCCGGTTGGTCGCCTCGATTGACGTAGCGTGTTTGCAAGGCTCGCCCTCTCCTCCCGTCATCCTCGCCCTCGTCGCGTGGCTGGATCCCTGTGACAAGTACAGGGATGACGGAGATCGTGGATGCCGCACTCCGATCGTTCCGAGTTGAAAAAAAATCACCTCGGCGGATTATCGAGACCGCCGAGACGGCAGATTTCCAGATATTCCTCCTCCGTCACCGGCTGCACGGAAAGCCGCATCGAGGTGACGAGCGCCATTTTCTCGAATTTCGGGTTCGCCTTGATGTCCTTCAGCGACACCGGCTTCGGCAGATCGCAGACCGCGCGGATATCGACGCAGTCCCAGCGGGCATCGCCCTCGGCGGTCGAATCCGGGTGCGACAGCGCACAGACTTCGGTGATGCCGACGATCTCGAGCCCGTCATTGGAGTGGTAGAAGAAGCCCTTGTCGCCGATCTGCATTGCCCGCATGTTGTTGCGCGCCAGATAGTTGCGCACGCCGGTCCATTCGGTGCCCTTGCCGCCGGCATCCTTCTGCATCTGCCAGGACCACTTGAACGGCTCGGATTTGTAAAGCCAGTATGCCACGCTCAAGCCTCCGGCTTGTTGAAGACCCAGTTCCAGGGCCTGATGTCGACCTGGGCAAAGAGGCCCGCCTTGGCATAGGGGTCGGCGGCGGCGATCGCGCGCGCGTCCTCGATCGTCTCCGCCTTGATCACCACCAGGCTGCCATTCGGCTTGCCGGCCTCGTCGAGGAACGGCCCGGCGAAGGCAAGCCCGCCCTTGGCATTGAGATCGTCGAGAAAGACGATGTGTTCCGGACGGGTATCCATCCGCACTTGCAGGGCGTTCGGCTTGTCCGTGCACAAAACGGCAAACAGCATGGTGTTCTCCTTGATTGACTATTCCTGCGTGATCGGGCGGGACATCAGTTGCTCCAGCGCCGTCTTCACATCCGTCTTTCCGTCGATGATGGCAGCGACCGCCTCGGTGAGCGGCATATCGACGCCCAATTGCCGGGCGACATCGGCCGCAACGGAGGCCGCGAACGCGCCCTCCACAAGCTCTCCCGTCTGCGTCTGCCCCCTGGCGCTGCCGCTCGCGCCGAGCGCAATGCCGTAGCGAAGATTGCGCGATTGGTGGCTGGTCGCCGTCAGCACGAGGTCGCCGAGACCCGAGAGCCCGCGCACCGTATCGGCCTCGCCGCCACGCGCCGCCACGAAGCGCGACATCTCCGCGAGGCCGCGGGAAATCAGTGCCGCACGGGCGGAATCGCCAAGCCCCGCGCCTTCGACGATGCCGCAGGCGATCGCCAGCACGTTTTTCAATGCCCCGCCAAGCTGCACGCCGATCCTGTCGGCGGAGGGATAGAGGCGGAATGTTGCGCCGGACAGCGCTTCGGCGAGAAAAGACGCGCGCTCGACGCTATTAGCCGCGATCACCATCGCCGTCGGCAGGCCCTTGGCGATGTCGGTGGCGAAGCCCGGCCCCGAGAGCACCGCCACATTTTGCAGATGCAGCTCTTCCTCAACGATATCCGTTAGCAAGCGTCCGCTGGAACGCTCCATGCCCTTGGCGCAGATGACCACATCCGCACCCTTGCCGATGAACCCGTGCAGCGAACGCGCCGCCTCGCGCTGCGCCTGCGACGGCATGGCAAAGAGCACGATACCCGCCCCCTCCAGAACCGTCGGATCGTCGGAAACGGTGAGTGTTTCGGGCAGATCGATACCCGGCAGTGCGGAATCGTTGCGGCCAGTTTCCTTGAAATCCTCGACAATGCTCTCGCGGCGGGTGAGCAGCGTCACCGGCCCCTTGCCCGATGCGGCGGCAACGGCGGCGAGCGCCGTGCCGAAGGCGCCGGAACCGACGACGACGATGCGATCTGTCTGCACAACGGCCTCAGTCATTACGCCTTTGCTCCTCGTTTGCCGAAACCGATCAGGGTTTTCGCGTCGGCATCGAGTGGCCAGCGCGAGCGCGGTGAGACATCGAGATCGTCGGCTGGCAACCCCGCGCCCATCCGCTCGGCCCCCGCCCAGGCGATCATTGCCGCGTTATCGGTGCACAGCTGCATCGGCGGCGCCACGAAGCGGAAGCCGTTCTTGTCGCACAGCTCCTGCAGCGTCGCCCGCAGCGTCTGGTTGGCAGCGACACCGCCCGCCACGACCAGTGCCGGATGATCGACGGTCGCGGCAAACTCGCCCTTGAACCGCGCCAGGCCCCGGCCGATACGATCCTTCAGTGTCCGCGAAATCGCCGTCTGGAAGGAGGCGCAGATATCGGCAATGTCCTGCCCGGTCACCGGCTCGATCGACTGCGCCGCCTGGCGCACGGCCGTTTTCAGGCCGGAGAAGGAGAAATCGAGGCGCGCCTCGCCGACCAGCGGGCGCGGGAAGGAGAAACGTTCCGGATTGCCGCTCTTTGCCGCACGCTCGACGGCCGGCCCGCCCGGATAGGGGAGCCCCAGCAGTTTCGCCGTCTTGTCGAAGGCTTCGCCCAGCGCATCGTCGATCGTCGTGCCCCAGCGCTCGTAGACGCCGACGTTCTTGACCAGAATGAGCTGCGTGTGGCCGCCGGACACCAGCAGCATCAGATAGGGAAAGGACAGCCCGTCCGTCAGCCGCGCCGTCAGCGCATGGCCTTCCAGATGATTGACCGCATAGAGCGGCTTGCCCGACGCCCGCGCGATCGCCTTGCCCGTCATCAGGCCGACGAGCAGGCCACCGATCAGGCCCGGCCCGCTGGTGGCAGCAATCGCGTCGATATCGGCAAGCGTCACGCCGGCGCGCAACAGCGCCTCCTCGACCAGCGTATCCAGCGCCTCGACATGGGCGCGCGCGGCGATTTCCGGCACGACGCCGCCATAGACGCTGTGTTCTTCCAGCTGGCTCAGCACCACGTCACTGACGATCTTGCCATGGCCGTTCTCATCGCGCAGCACCACGGAAGCTGCAGTTTCATCGCAGCTTGTTTCGATACCGAGGATGCGCAGGGGCGGAGACATGGGCCATTTTACTCGAATATTGCGGTCGCAGGGAAAGGCGGATACACGGAACTCCGGTAACAACGGATCGCAGCGGATGCAAACAAAACCTTTCCGGATCGGCACGCGGGGCAGCCCGCTGGCGCTGGCACAGGCCCATGAAACGCGGGATCGCCTGATGGCCGCGCACGGCCTGCCGTCCGAAATGTTCGAGATCGTCGTTCTGTCGACCATGGGCGACCGCATCACCGACCGCTCGCTTGCAGCAATCGGCGGCAAGGGGCTTTTCACCCAGGAACTGGAGGACATGCTTCTCTCCGGCGGGCTCGATTTCGCCGTGCATTCCTCCAAGGACATGCCGACGAAACTGCCCGACGGGCTGTTCCTCTCCGCCTATCTGCCGCGCGAAGATGCCCGCGACGCTTTCATCGGACGGACGGCGGCGAAACTGCTGGACCTGCCGCAGGGCGCCACCATCGGCTCGTCGTCGCTCCGCCGCCAGGCGCTGATCAAACGGCTGCGGCCTGATATCAATGTCATCACCTATCGCGGCCTCGTCGATACCCGCTTGAGGAAACTGGCGGAAGGCCAGGTCGATGCGACGCTGCTCGCTTTCGCCGGCCTGAAGCGGCTAGGCAAGGATGATGTACCGACGGAAATCCTCGACCCCGAGATCTTCCCGCCGGCACCCGCGCAGGGCGCGATCTGCATCGAAAGCCGCGTTAGTGACGACCGTGTCAACGGCCTTCTCGAAGCGATCAACGACGTGAGGACACATCAAGCGGTCACTTGCGAGCGGGCATTCCTCTCGACGCTGGACGGCTCCTGCCGCACGCCGATCGCCGGTTATGCCGTGTCGGACGGTGAAACCATCCGCTTTTCCGGCATGATCCTGACGCCGGACGGCAGCCAGCATTTCCGGGTAACGACCGAAGGCAAGGCCGCAGAAGCCGAGCAGTTGGGTGCGAGGGCCGGCGAGGATATCCGGCTTGAGGCCGGACCGGACTTCTTCTCGAGCTGGACCTGAGCCATGCGTGTCCTTGTCACCCGACCGCAACCTTCAGCGGCGGCAACGGCGGCAAGGCTCGAAGCGCTGGGCCATGAAGCGATCGTTCTGCCGATGATGGAAGCGGGGTATCAGCCGCAGGCGGCGCTGGATGTCCTCCCCCTTCCCCACAGCGCCATTGCCGTCACAAGCGCGGAGGCGTTCCGTGCTCTGTCTGCCATCAGCGATCGATTGGCGCCACATCTGCAAACGCCGGTTTTCTGCGTCGGGGCAGCGACGGCGGACGCGGCACGGCAGTTGGGATTCCAATCAATTATCGCCGGCCCAGGCACAGGCGCCGGACTTGCGCAACTTATCGCCGACACGGCGAGAAGCCTTGAGGACGGCCTTGTCTATCTGGCGGGCCTGCCGCGATCGCCCGGCTTCGAAACGGCTCTGCGGGAGGCTGGAATCCGTTGCCACGTCGCGGACGTCTATCGCATGTCTCCCATCGCCCACGCGCCGGAAACCGTCGAAAACCTGCTTGCATCGCGCAAACCGGAGGCCGTTCTGTTTTACTCCCACGAGACCGCCCGGCATTTCTTCGCTCTGAATGCCCTGGCGCCGAAAACCGCATTTCACGACATGCGCCTGCTCTGCCTGAGCGAACATGTCGCCGACGCCGTACCGCGGGGTATCGGGCATATCGCCATCGCGGCTGAGCCCAACGAAAAAAGCCTTTTCGCCCTGCTCTGATCGGCCCGTTTGCACCCCGAGTGCCCGTCATCGGCACCCGGTCAAGGAATTGTCGCATGGGGGCTTTCCCTATCCGTGCTCCGTGTCTAGGTTTAAGACAGTGCCTTAAGTTCATGCGATAACGGGAAGAGATCATCATGGGACCGGAAAACCCTCCGCGCCGCTCGAAGTCCGATCAGGAGCCGGTGACGATCGACCTGGAAGCCAATGCGGCGCCGGAAAAAGATGCGGAAACCGCCGATGCAACCGCCGAACGCGAAGCGGTCGACGACGACGCGGCGGAAATCCGGGCGGGTGAAGCGGACGAAACCGTCCGCGCCGACATTCCCGAGCCGACAGACATTCCCGAATCGAACACCGCCGGCAGTTCCGAATCGGATGAAGAAGATGCGCGCGCGGAAGCGGCTGCAGCCGTCTTTGCCGAGGAGCCGACCTCGGCCGCCACGGCGGCGGAACAGCCAGCCGGGCCAATCCATGCCGAACCGCGCCGCACCTCCAACTCGGGCGCCCTTGCGGCCGGCATTCTCGGCGGCCTGATCACGCTTCTCGGCGCCGGCGGCCTGCAATATGCAGGCTTCCTGCCGGCGCTCGGTCCCGGCGGGGGCGAGACGGCGGTCGAACAGAGCCTTGCCAGCGATGTCGAAGCGATCAAGGCGCAGCTCGCTGCAGCCCCCTCATCCTCGGCAACCGTCGATCTCGGCCCGCTGGAAGCCCGCATCTCCGAACTGGAGAAGAAGGCCGGCGAGGCCGGCAACGGCGAGGCTGTCGATGTCTCCGGCCTCAATGCCCAGCTCACCAACCTGACCAGCGAGATTGCGACGCTGAAATCGGCCCTTGCCGATGCCCAACAATCGACGGAAGCGGCGAAATCCGAGCTTTCGACCCGCATCGAGGCGGCCGAGAAGAAGATCGACGAGCCGGCAAGCGACGTGCAGCTCGCCCGCGCCGTGGCCGTCACCGCTTTGAAGACGGCAATCGATCGTGGCGGGCCGTTCCTCGCCGAACTCGACGCCCTGAAGAGCATCGCCGCCACCGACCCGGCCGTTACCGGGCTTGCCGGCGACGCAGCACTCGGCGTCGCCCCGCGCGCCGATCTCGTGCGCGAATTCCCGAGCGTGGCCGATGCCATGCTGGAAGCCACCCAGCACAGCGACCCGAACCAGGGCATTTTCGCCCGGCTGATGGATAGCGCGTCTTCCGCCATCCGCATTCGCCCCGTCGGCAGCGTCGAGGGAGACGGCCCCGAAGCGGTCATCGCCCGCATCGAGGACAAGCTGACCAACGGCGACCTGAAGGGCGCGAGCCTCGAATGGCAGGCTCTGCCCGACCCAGCGAAAACCGCCGGTGCCGCGTTCAAGACCAGGCTCGACCAGCGCATCCGCGTCGAAGGTTTGATCGACGCGGCCGTTGCAGGCGCCATGACGGCCAACCAGGGCTAAGGAAGAGTTCATGATCCGTATTCTGTTCTACGTTCTCATCGTCCTTGCCCTCGGCGCCGGCTTTGCCTGGCTGGCCGACCGCCCCGGCGAATTGTCGCTGATCTGGCAGGGGAGCCGCGTCGAAATGAGCCTGATGGTGGCGGCAACACTGCTGGCCTCGCTGATATCAGCCGTCCTCATCGCCATCTGGCTGATCCGCGTCGTCTGGCTTTCCCCCCATTCGATCTCCCGCTATTTTCGCGCCCGCAAGCGCGACCGCGGTTATCAGGCACTGTCCACCGGGCTGATTGCCGCCGGCGCCGGCGATTCCGCCCTTGCCCGCAAGATGACGGTGCGCACGCGCGGCCTGTTGAGTTCCGACCAGGAACCGCTGATCCACCTCTTGGAAGCGCAGACGGCGCTGATCGAAGGCAAATACGACGACGCCCGCAAGAAATTCGAGCTGATGGCCGACGACCCGGAGACGCGCGAACTCGGCCTGCGCGGCCTCTATCTCGAAGCCAAGCGGCTGGGCGCCAACGAGGCGGCGCGGCAATATGCCGAGCGGGCCGCCGACAAGGCGCCGCATCTTCCCTGGGCGACGCTGGCAGCGCTCGACTATCGCAGCCAGACCGGCCAGTGGGACGAAGCCATCCGGCTTCTCGACCAGAGCCGCGCCAGCCACGTCATCGACCGCAAGGAAGCCGACCGCAAGAAGGCCGTGCTTCTGACCGCCCGCGCCACTGAGAAGCTCGAAGCCGATCCGAAGGGCGCGCGCGACGATGCGCTGGCCGCCCTGAAGCTCGCCGAGGATCTGGTGCCGGCCGGCCTCATCGCCGCCAAGGCGCTGTTTCGCGAGGACAACCTGCGCAAGGCGGCCTCGATCCTCGAAAAGCTCTGGAAACAGGAGCCGCACCCGGAAGTCGCCAAACTCTATGTCCGCGCCCGCAGTGGCGATTCGGCCATCGACAGGCTGAAGCGGGCAAACAAGCTCGAGGCGCTCAGGCCGAACAATGCGGTGGCCTTGGCCACGGTTGCCGAAAGCGCGCTGGAAGCGCGCGAACTGTCCCTGGCACGGTCCAAGGCGGAGGCCGCCGCCCGCATCCAGCCGAATGAGGGCGTCTTCCTGCTGCTTGCCGATATCGAGGAAGCCGACACAGGCGACGACGGCCGCATCCGCCACTGGATGAACCAGGCGCTGAAAAGCCCGCGCGATCCGGCCTGGACGGCGGATGGCGTGACATCGCCCGAGTGGCTGCCGGTCTCGCCGGTCAGCGGCCGTCTCGACGCCTTCGAATGGAAGCAGCCGGTCGGGCAGATTGCCGGACCGGTCGAAGAGGGCACGCTGGAAGTGGCCGATGCGGCGATCCGCAGCCTACCGCCGGTCGCCATCGCCCATCAGCGCACCGAGCCGGAGCCTGAGCAGGCCGAGACGCCAGCAAAGCCGAAGCACGTGATCGAACCCCCGGAGAAAACCGAGGAGATCGTCGTCAAGACCATCGCCGTGCCGGCACCGAGCGAATCGGTGATCGTGCCGCAGCCCGTGAAGGTCGAAAAGAAACCTGCGCCGGCCAAGACCGAAGAGACCGTCGTCGAACCCTTCTTCGGACGCCCGCCGGATGACCCGGGCGTGCGCGACGACAGCAACAAGCCGATGGCAAAGACCAGTTTTCGCCTGTTTTGAGAAGAAACCCGATTTTGACGGAAAAGCATGTTTGACCGATTTCGCACTTTCCTCGACAGCCTGACCGGGAGCGGGCCGTCCGCCATCCAGCCCGGCGATCCGCGCATCGCCATCGTGGCGCTCTGCTTTCAGGTGATGGAGGCCGATGGCCACATCCACGAGAAGGAGCGCAAGAAGGCGCGCGCCATGATCAAGGATCACTACAAGCTGGACGATGCGGCTCTGAATGCGTTGATCTCCGCCGGCGAGACGGCCGAAAGCGAGGCCATCGACTATTTCCGCTTCACATCCGATATCAAACGGCATTTTTCCGAGGAACAGCGGATCGACCTGATCGGCATGTTATGGGAGATTGTCTATGCCGATGGCAAACGCAGTGAAATGGAGGATCATGTCATCTGGCGCGTCGCCGATCTCCTCGGCGTTTCGGGCAGGGACAGGATCATCAAGCGGCAGGAGGTGGCCGCTAAATTCAAAGTCGCGGAGGAGACAACCGCGCAACAGGAAAAGTGAGATGCTTTTCGACGACCGCACGTTCTACACGCGCACCACCGGAAAACCGGTCCTGATCATCCTGCATCAGGAACACTCCAGCCCCGGACGGGTTGGTCATTTGCTGTTGGAAAAAGGTTTCAGCCTCGACATCCGCCGCCCGGCACTCGGCGATACGCTGCCCGCAACGCTCGACGACCATGCCGGCGCCGTCGTCTTCGGCGGACCGATGAGCGCCAATGGCGACGAGGATTTCATCCGTCGCGAGATCGACTGGCTCTCCGTGCCTCTGTCGGAAAGCAAGCCGTTCCTCGGCATTTGCCTCGGCGCCCAGATGCTGGTCCGCCATCTCGGCGGCGCGGTTGGCCCCCATCACGAAGGCATGGCGGAAATCGGCTGGTATCCGCTCGAAGCGACCGAAAGGGGCCGCGCGCTGATGGAATGGCCATCCATGGTCTACCAGTTCCACCGGGAAGGCTTCGATCTGCCGGCCGGTGCCGAACTGCTCGCTTCGGGCAGCACCTATCCCAACCAGGCCTTCCGATATGGCGAGAATGCCTGGGGCATCCAGTTCCATGGCGAACTGACGCGGGCGATGATGCACCGCTGGGTCGTGCACGGCGCGCACCGGTTCGAGCTGCCCGGCGCGCAAGTAGGCCGCGCGCATCTTGAAGGCCGGATGGACTATGACGGCCCGCTGCGGGACTGGATGGACCGGTTCCTCTCCCATATCTTCCAGCGGCAGGGCGAGAGAGTTACCGCCTGATCAGATTTCACCCTGAATCCGGTTGATTGGCTCGCAGTTCTCTCTATTCCCTCATTACCGGCCTTGTGCCGGTAATCAGCGACGCGACGTCCGTCGCGTGAAAAGTGCCCCCTTGCACCGCGCACGCGGTGCCGCTGGATACCCGCCACAAGGGCGGGCATGAGGGAGGAAAGCGATCCTCTCAGATTAAAACTGAATCGCTATCAACCGGGAACGTTTCAGGCTTTCAGCTTCGGAGCATTCAGGGAATCGATCTTGCGCAATTGCGGAAAGCCGAGCGCCCAGATGATGGCGACGGCAAGCGTGCCGATACCGCCGACCACGACTGCCGGAACCGCGCCGATGATATGCGCCATGGTACCTGCCCGGAACTCGCCAAGCTCGTTCGAGGCGCCGACGAACACCATGTTGACTGCGTTCACGCGGCCACGCACGGCGTCCGGCGTCCAGAGCGCAATCAGCGTCTCGCGCACATAGACCGAGATCATGTCCGCCCCGCCCATCAGCATCAGGGATGCGATCGACAGCCAGGCGACTTCGGACAGACCGAAGATCACCGTGCCGATGCCGAACAGCGCGACGCCGGCAAACATCAGCACACCGGCATTGTGGCGAATGGGATAGGCGGCGAGCGTCACCGCGACGAGAATGGCGCCGATGCCCGGCGCTGCCCGGAGCAGCCCGAGACCGAGCGGACCGAGCACCAGGATTTCGCTGGCAAAAACCGGCATCAGCGCGACGGCGCCGCCCAGAAGCACGGCAAAGAGATCGAGCGAAATCGCACCCAGCACGACCTTTTCCGTGCGGATGAATTTGAAACCGGCAAGAACGGACGTCCAGTCGCGCGGCTCGCTGAGGCTGTGCTGCGCCGGTTTTTCGATCATGAAGACAAGAATGGCCGCGAGCACGAGGAAAGCAAGCGCGACGGAATAGGCAACGATGGCGCCGACGCCGTATAGCAGACCGCCGGCGACCGGGCCGAGAATGGCAGCGGTCTGCCAGGAGGACGAGTTCCAGGCGATCGCGTTCGACAGGTCTTCAGCCGGCACGAGGTTTGGCGCAAGCGATTGCACCGCCGGCGCCATGAAGGCGCGCTCGATGCCGAAAACGACGAGGATGGCGAAGACCGGCCAGGGCGAGAACGCATCGGCGATCGTCAGCCCCAGCAGCGCTGCCGCGCAAAGGGCGCTGATGATCATGCAGATCGAGACGATCGCCCGCCGGCTGTGGCGATCCGCCACCGATCCGGTCACCAGGATAAGGAGCAGGGACGGCAGGAACTGGAAGAGGCCGATCAGGCCGAGATAGAGCGTGTTCTGCGTCTGCGCGTACATCTGCCAGCCGACCGAGACACTGACGATCTGGATGGCGAAGGATGCGAGGAAGCGGGCGAAGAAGAAGCGGGCGTAGGAGACATGCCGGAACGCGGCGAACCGGTCTGCACCGTTTATGGCGGACATGCGGCGATCTTTCCGATGACGGCCGGATAAATAGCCCCGCCGTATTAAACATGTTTAGTCCCGCACGAAGCACGGACTTGCCGGTTTAGTCGTCAATGTCTACATGTCTGTCAACAACGAATTGGAGACCGGCATGCTTGCTGTCATTGCTACCCTGAATTTCATCATCAATATTGCGTGGTTCCTGGTCATCGCCTCGGCCATCTTTTCCTGGCTCTACGCGTTCAACGTGATCAATGTGAACAACAACGCCATCAACATGATCGGCCGCTCGCTCTACCAGCTGACCGAGCCGCTCTATCGCCCGATCCGCCGTGTCCTGCCGGATATGGGCGGTGTCGATCTGTCGCCCCTGGTGGTTTTGGTGATCCTCTATTTCATCTGGTATTTCCTGAACACGACCGTCGCTGCCGCCCTGCTCAGCTGAACCGGCCTTCTCGCAGGCAACAAAAAACCTCCGGATCGGCGCGATCCGGAGGTTTTTATTTGCAATACGTGCGCTGTTCAGCTGTCGCTTACTTCGCCGCCTTGGCGCGCTCGATGGCTTCGACGATCAACTGCTTGGCGACGGACGCGTCCTTCCAGCCGTAGATCTTCACCCACTTGCCGGGCTCCAGGTCCTTGTAGTGCTCGAAGAAATGCTCGATCTGCTGCAGGGTGATTTCCGGCAGGTCGGTATAGTCCTTCACCTTGTCGTAGCGCTTGGTGAGGTGATAGTTCGGCACGGCAATGACCTTTTCGTCCTTGCCGGAATTGTCTTCCATCATCATCACGCCGATCGGGCGGACATTAATCACACAGCCCGGAACCAGCGGACGGGTGCTGGCGATCAGAACGTCGATCGGGTCGCCGTCATCCGACAGCGTATGCGGAACGAAGCCGTAATTGCCCGGATAGGTCATCGGCGTATAGAGGAAACGGTCGACCACCAGCGTGCCGGCTTCCTTGTCCATCTCGTACTTGATCGGATGGCCGCCAACCGGAACCTCGACGATCACGTTGATATCTTCAGGCGGATTCTTGCCGATGGAAATTGCATCAATACGCATGTTTTCTCCCAGGGGTCTGAGTTTGGCTGGCGAGTCCGATAACGGTAAACATGCCGCGGCGCAACATTACTTTCGTCATGAGCGGAAAAATGCGAGGTTTGGACGAACAATCGCGGGTGCCGGGACGTCCCCGGTATGAGGAGCGCTCATGATATCGCACGCAGGCACAATTCCGCTGATCCTTCTGCTCGCAGCAGCCCCGTCCGCCGCCCGGGCCAATGACAGCACCTATACCGATTTGGACACCGATCACTGCAAGACGCTGTCGCCGGAAGACGCCGAAGGCGGCGGCATTTCGCTGCAGTGCAAGGGACTAAAGGACTACGCGGTCTACTTCAAGGAAGGCGACCTGCGGCAGAGCATCCTCTACGGCCCCGCCGGCGAAGCCTATATCGACGGCGTCTTCGAAAGCTTTGAGCCGTTCAATCACACCGCGCGAAAGATCGAATGGCGGCTCGGCCCGGACGGCAAGCCGACGGCGACCATTATCCGGTGGTTCGTCGAGAATATCGATCCAGCCACCGGCGAACCGTCGCCGAAGGTCGAAGGCCAGGTGCTCGTCGTCTCGAAAGTGGCAGGAGAAGACGGGATGGGCTGCGTCGTCGGTTATGTCGATGCGCTTGCCAATCCGGAGCCCAACGTGCTGGCCCGGCAGATCGCCGACACGAAGGCCGACGGTTTCCTCTGTGGCACGGACAAGGCCGATTTTACCGGGGTCCGCGGGCCGAAGGCGGCCGATCACACGCACTCGTTCCCGCAATAGCGCGGTTCAGTCCCAGATATAGCCGATCTTCTTGAGGCTCTTGCCGCCGAAATCTTCCATGCCCTCGCAGATATCGTGGCCGCCGGCCATGCGGAAGAAACGGTCGGCGTGATGGCTGTCTTCCAGGCACCAGACGACGAGGCCCTGGCAGCCGAGGGATTTCAACAGGCTCTTCGCCTCGCCGAACAGGATCCGGCCAAGCCCGATGCCCTGATATTCGGGGCGCAGGTAGATCTCGTAGACCTCGCCCTCCTGCGGCAGGGCGCGGGCGCGATTGAGACCGAGCGTCGCATAACCGGCAATCACGCCGGCCACCTCGATGACGAGGAGGGTGGACGGACCCCGCGTCGCCTTGCGCCACCACGTATGATCGCGCCGGTCGACCATCTGGTTCAGCGGCTTGTGCGGAATGAGCCCGCCATAGGCCTGAAGCCAGGAGACGCGGTGCACGTCCGAGATGGACATTGCGTCCCTCGGCTCACCCGGCCGCACCTCGATGGATAGTGTTTTCATAACGCAACTCTAGACCGGTGCCATGCAAACAGGAATCCCGCCAAAGCCCTGTCTTTAACTAACTCACAGGCAACTTATGGGGACGACCATCAAAAGTTAACGCTTTTTTAACTTTTCCGGCAAGCGGCAAAAATTGCGGCGCACAATAAATCACGCCTCCCCGCGCGGCGGCGCCATTGCCGGGGGATGCACGAGACAACCTGGACCGGCGCGGCATCCTGTTCGAATTTATGGGAGGTTCACGCGCAGAAAAACGCCCGCGGCCGCAAAATACGGCAGTGCAGCATGGAACTTATTCGTTCCCCGCGCGTTGAGGCACGTTCAGTCCGGGCCTGCGCATGGTGTTGCGGGTCGGGACTGCCACCGCGGCCCTCTCTTCCGGCCTCGGCTTCTAGGCAGGGAAGTAGGGCGGTTCGAATGCTGGTCAAGCTCAGGCAGCGGAAATCCCGAAACACGATCGACTTATCGTTCAGCGGCACACCCCGTGTGCCCGTCATGGAGTAGCCGATGAAAAACCTCTCAGCAGACAGGCGCATGATTAAGATCGCCATGGCGGCTCCCTATCTCGAGAGAGATGAGGAACAGGCGCTGGCGCTGGCGTGGAAGGACCACCATGACCAGGAGGCCCGCAACAAGATCGCCATGGCCCATATGCGGCTGGTCATCTCGATGGCATCGAAATTCCGCAATTTCGGCCTGCCGATGAGCGATCTGGTGCAGGAGGGACATATCGGCCTCTTGGAAGCCGCTGCCCGCTTCGAGCCGAGCCGCGAGGTCCGGTTCTCGACCTATGCCAGCTGGTGGATCCGCGCCTCGATGCAGGACTACGTTCTGCGCAACTGGTCGATCGTGCGCGGCGGCACGTCTTCGGCGCAAAAGGCTTTGTTCTTCAATCTGCGCCGCCTGCGCGCCAAGCTCGCCCAGGGCGACCGGCAACTGACGGCCCGCGCCGTGCACGAGGAAATCGCCTCGGCACTCGGCGTCAGCCTTGCCGACGTGCAGACGATGGATGCCCGCCTGTCCAGCAATGATGCCTCGCTGCAGGCGCCGATCTCGCAAGGCGATGCCGACAGCGGCGAACGCCTCGATCTTCTCGCCTGCGACGCGCCACTGCCGGACGAGCAGGTCTCCGAGATAATCGATCAGGAGCGGCGGCGCGTCTGGCTCAGCCACGCGCTTTGCAAGCTGAACGAGCGGGAAATGAAGATCATCCGCGCCCGCCGCCTTTCGG
Source organism: Pararhizobium sp. A13 (assembly GCF_040126305.1). Taxonomy (NCBI): domain Bacteria; kingdom Pseudomonadati; phylum Pseudomonadota; class Alphaproteobacteria; order Hyphomicrobiales; family Rhizobiaceae; genus Pararhizobium; species Pararhizobium sp. A13. The sequence continues at coordinate 683,141 of NZ_CP149510.1, forward strand.
AAGACAGCGCCACGCTCGAAGAGCTTGGCGCCGATCTCGGCATCTCGAAGGAACGCGTCCGCCAGATCGAAACCCGGGCACTGGAAAAGCTGCGGATCGCGCTTGTCGCGGAAGCCCCGGTGCTGGCGGCGCTGCCGCATTGAGCGGTTTCCCAGCGCGTCCAGCGCCAGCCACCGACCGAAGTGCGGCATAGTCGTGTCGAAGGCGCGGGAAAGCCTGCGACGTCTATTATAACCGTGGGCGCGCGGTGCTGCCCCGGATGACCAGCGTCACGCCGAGCGTTTCCGGCGCGTTAGGCAATGCGTCATCAAGGATGGCGCTTGCCGCCCTGCGCGCAATCTCTTCAAGCGGTTGTGCAATGGTCGTCAGCCCCGGCTGGGCCGTTGCGGCTTCAGGGACGCCGTCGAACCCGACGACGGAGACGTCGCCCGGCACCGCGAAGCCATGTTCGGCAAGCCATTGCATGGCAAAGAGAGCAATGCGGTCGGACATCGCCAGGATCGCCGTTGGTGGCTCCGGCGTTGCAAACAGGGTATCGAGCGCCGCATCGACGCTCGATTTGTCGTTGCGCGTTCCGTGCACCGGCACGCTTTCGCGCTCGATGCCGAATTCCGCCAATGCCTGCCAGTAGCCGCGTGCACGATCGCGCGAAGTCGATTTCAAGGACCGAATTGCCTGCTCGGGCGTTACCGCCCCGACATGATCATTGGAATGCCCTATGGCCAGTATGGCAAACCGCCGGTGCCCGAGCTCCGCCAGGTGGCGCGCTGCCGCGGCGGCGCCCGCGGTATTGTCAATTCCGATCGTTGGGATCGAAGCGTCTCCGTCATCGAAGGCCAGGGCGATGAACGGCAGCTGCCGCCGTCTTGTCAGCTCGACGAGCTTTTCGCCGCCTTCCACGCATAGCAGGATAAAACCATCGACAAGCGCGCTATTGATGTTCCAGGCCAGTTTTTGCTGATTCTGCGCCGACACCAACGCGATGCCGGTGCCGGTCGCGTCGCACACCGCCGCAATGTTCGTCATCACCGCCCGCGCCCACGGATCTTCAAAGAAATACGCCAGCGGCTCGATTGCGGCGACGCCGATGGCGTTGACCCGCCCGGCCCGCAGCAAGCGCCCTTTCATGTCCGGTCCGTTGTAGCCGAGCTCTCTTGCCACCTCGAGGACACGCTCGCGCACCTCTTCGCGCACCACCTCTGGCCGGCTGAAGACATTCGACGCCGTCCCCTGCGATACACCGGCCGCCTTGGCGACATCAGCCAGTCTTACATGCCCTTTTGTCAAAATAGCTCCTGCGTCACACGAACCAGCCTCAATCTATCAGAAGCTTGTATCGATTCAAATCCCTTGACATTTTCCTGTGAAGAGGTAGATTTTGAATCGGTTCAAAACTTCGCTGCGTAGATATTGAATCGATTCAATATGGAGAACACCCATGATCCCGATAGCTTGCCTGTTCAAGGACATCTACAATGACCGCTGGGGCGACCCGCGTTATCCGACCCCTGGGGATCCGCCTGCCTGCCCGGGGCCCTTGCTTCGCGTTCGCCGGCCGAGCGCCTGGTCCCTCACCATCCCGATTGATCGGCGCCTTCGGTAAATGGATCAGACGTCCAGCGCAGCTCGTTCTGGTCTTATTCCGAGATGATCTTGACCCTGTCGCCCGGTTTCACGGTCGATGTCACCTGCATCGCGTTGATGAGGCGGAAGAGGTCGAGCTTGCGGTCCGTGCCCATCATCCGGGCCGAGAGCGTCGCCAGCGTATCGCCGGGCTTGGCCGTCACGACGCGAATGCGCAGCGGCTTCAGCGCGGCCGCTTCCTGCGGTGTCATGCGGCGGAAGGAGGCCCGCAGGATTTCGGCCGTCGGCTCGAGGCTCGGCGCGCCCTTCGGCACCGCCGTCAGGAAGCGGTAGATCTGGCTGTCGATGCGGATGACCGTCACGTCGAAGTCCCAGCGTTCGGCGGAGGCGCGCGCCGTGGCCGCCTCGAGGCCGTTGATCGTGATCTGCCGAATGGTGTCGGGCTGCAGGCCCGTGACCCAGCCGCTGGCGATATAGTCGGTCAGGCTGCGGCGCTGCGTATCGGCGACGCCATCGAAGCGGATGGCAGTCTCGCCTGGCCCGGTCGCCAGCACCGCTTCCGCCTTGTTGTCGATCTGGAAGCCGGCTGGCACGTCGAAACGAATGCCAAGCTTGCCATGCAGGAACGTCTGGCCGCGGACGTAGCCTTCCTGTGGGCTGTCACCGTAGAGCAGCCCGTCGATGCCGGCCAGATAATAGTCGCGGCCGCGATCGCCGACGGTTCCTTCAGCACCAAAGGCGCGGGCATGGCGGCGGGCAAGATCGACGCGCTGCGGCGCGCTCGGGTGGCTCGACAGGAAGTCGAGGCTCTGGTCGGAATCGGGATCAACCGAGGAAAAGCGGCTATAGGCTGCCATCGCATCGAGGAAACGGGCGGCGGCATAGGGATCGTATCCCGCTTCGCCGAGCATGCGCACGCCGATGACGTCGGCCTGCAGTTCCTGGTTTCGCGAGAACGCCGCCAGCCGCAACTTGCCACGCGCGAGCGCCTGCTTGCCGGCGAGATCGCTGGAGAGCACTTCGGAGACAACGCGGCTGGCGATAACCTCCGCCTCCTCGCGCTGCTGCCGCTCGATACCGTGGTTGGCCGTCACGTGCGCCATCTCGTGGGACAGCACCGCTGCCACTTCCGACGCATCATCGGCCAGGGCCAAAAGGCCGCGCGTGACGTAGAGATAGCCGCCGGGCAGCGCAAACGCGTTGATCGCAGGCGAATTCAGGATGGTAATGCGGTAGGACTGGTTCGGATTTTCCGACACCGCCGTCAACGCGCCGGTGATCCGGGCAACGAGACGCTCGGTCCTTTCGTCCTTGTATTCCCCACCATAGCTTGCGACGATGCGCGGATGCTCGCGGGCACCGACCTGGGCGCGCGGATCGTTCTTCTGCACCTCCTCGACGATCTGCGGTGTCGAGGACGGGGCGACCTTCGGCTCATAGGTCTGTTCGATCACCGACTGACAGCTGGAGAGAAGCAGGATACCGGCAAGCGCGCTTGCGGCACGCAAGGACACGCCGAAGCTTTTCTCCGGAGACTGCGGATCCGTGCCTGTCGTTCTGTTCATGCCTCAGCTCGTTTCCAGTCTTTCGGGCCAGACCCGCAAATATTTCCGTGGTCCGCCCCCACGGAAATTCGGTATTCTTTACAGCCGTATACATAGGTCGGGCGGCTGTTGCAGCAATGGGACTGCTGTAACCCATTCACGCCACGCGTGCCTAGCATATGCACATAGAAATAGTTGCCCCGTGATATCCCTGCAACGGACACGCGAAGATGGCGTCGCTGAGATTTTGAGCTTGGCCGTCGCATAGGCCAACGTTCAAATTGTGGCAAGCATCGCAGGCGATGCTCATTTTCCGAGAAAACGCGCAACGGCCGGAATATCGGTATGGTCGAGGAATTGCGCCTTGGATTCGTGCAGCAGAATGCGGCCCTCGTCGAGGAAGATCACGCTGTCGGCCAGTGCCCGCACGTCGTCCGGATGGTGCGTGACAATCAACATCGTATTGCCCTCCTGCCTGTGCAGATCGAGCAGCAGGCTCGTCATGCCGGAGCGTAAGCCCGGATCGAGCGCCGCGAAGGGCTCATCGAGAAGAAGAATGGGCCTGCGGCGGACCAAGGCGCGCGCCAGCGCCACCCGCTGACGCTCGCCGCCCGACAGCGTCGGCGGCAGCCGCTTGCCGAAGCCGTCGAGCCCGACGCGCATGAGCGCTGCGGCAAGCTTTCCACGGTCCTTCACGCCGAGTCTCAGGGCCGGATCGATGCCGAGCCCGATATTGGTGGCGACATCGAGGTGCGAAAACAAATTGTATTCCTGGAAGATCACCGAGACCGGCCGCTCTGCCGGATCTCGGCGGGCAACATTTTCTCCAAGAATTTCGACAGTACCCACGTCCGGCATCTCGAAACCGGCGACAATATTGAGGAGGGTCGATTTGCCGGAGCCGGAGGCGCCGGTGATCGCAACGATCTCACCCTCGTTAATGGCGCAATCGAAGCGCAGTTCCGTCTTGCCGAACCGCACGCGCACGTCACCGAGACGAATGGCAGTCTCCGTTTCACGCGGCGGCATCTTTGCTCCCCTGGTCATTCTTCACTGTGGATGGCGTGCCGGCGATGGTCAGCACGAGGCAGACGAGGCCGAGAAACAGCGCAAGCCCCGCCGCGTCGGTGGAGCGGTAGCTGCCCATGCGGCTATAGAGCAGCCAGGGCAGCGTGACCATATTCTGCGAGCCGAACAGGGCAACCGCGCCGAGATCGCCAAGCGACAGCGCAGAGGCAAAGGACAGAGCCATCATGAGCGGCTTGCGCAGGACCGGCCAGTCGACGAATCGCAGCCGATGCCATCCGCCGAGCCCGAGGCTCGCCGCAAGCCTGCCGGTGCGGGCCGAATGCGTGACCATGGCCGGCTCCAGCACGCGATAGACAAAGGGCAGCGCCATCAGCATGTTGATCAGGATGACCAGCAGCGGCGCAAAGGCGGCGACATCGCCGAGCGGCCGCAGCAGCAGGAACCATCCTGCGCCCAGGACCACCGGCGGCACAAGCAGCACCAGGGACGCGCTCATGGAAATAAAGCCGGAAAATCCGCGATGGAGCCTCAGTGGGTGCCGCGGCGCAAGGGCGATCTGCCGCGAACGGATCATAAGCGCCGTCGCCGCAACGCAGAGCGTGCCTGAAACAAGCGCAATGACAAGGCTGGTGAAAAGGGCCTGCTGCGCCATCGGATCGCCCACGAGCTTCCGGAGATCGGACCGCAGACCGGAGGCGATGACGGAGCCGAGCGGCAGTGCAAGAAACAGCACGGCGAGCGCGATGGCTAGGCCGTCGCCCACCCTGCCCGAGTGATTTCGCCCATCGAAGCGCCTGACGTCGCGCCCGCCGCCCTGACCTTCCTCGGCCCTCGGCGTTAAAAGGCGCATCGCGACCAGCAAGGCCGCCGTCAGGGTGATCTGCAGCAACGACAGGGCGATCGCACGCGGCGGATCGAAATCGAAGCGCAGCGCCTGATAGATCGCCACCTCGATGGTACTCGCCGCCGGCCCGCCGCCGAGCGTCAGCACCAGGGTGAAACTGGTGACGCAGAGCATGAAGATGAGGCCGGCGATGCCCGGAAGCAGACCACGAATGGCCGGCCACTCGATGAAGCGGAAGATCGAAAGCGGCCGCATGCCGAGATTGGCGCCGACCAGCCAATATTCGCCGGGGATGCGATCCAGTCCGCCGAGCATCAGCCGCGCGGCCAGCGGCAGGTTGAAAAAGACATGCGCGAGCAGGATGCCGGAAAGTCCGTAGATGCTGATCGGCTGATCCAGGCCCAGCCAGGCGAAGCCAGTGTTGAGCATCCCCTGCCGCCCCCAGATGCCGATCAGACCCAGCGCCGCGACCAGCGCCGGCAGGCCGAGCGGCAACGCCAGCAACCGGATGACCCAGACACGCCCGGGAAAGGACGGTTGCCGGGCCAGAGCGCGGGCAACGGGAATGGCGAGTACAATCGAAAGGAAAGTGGAGAGCGAGGCCTGCAGCAGCGTGAACCGCATCACGCGCCAGACATAGGCGTCGAAAAGCCCCGATTGCCGCGCTGCACCCGGCTCATCGAAGGCAAGCAAGGCGAAGGCGGCGAGGCAAACGAACAGAACGATGCCGCCGAGGCAGAGCGCCCCGGCGGCCAAGGTCAGACGCTTTTCAAGACCGCCGGGCAAGCGATGCTCAGTTCTTGCTCATGGCGGCGAGCCATTCGTCGATCCAGGCCTTGCGGTTGGCGGCAACCTCGTCGGAAGACATCAGAAAAGTCTTTTCCGGATTGACCAGCTTGCCGAAGGCATCCGGCAGCGGCTCCTTGGTGGCGGCCACCGGCATCATCCAGTTGGTCGTCGGGATGATCGACTGGAACTCCGGTCCGGTGACGAAGGAAAGGAAGTCCTTGGCGAGCGCCGGGTCCTTGGCATTCTTTGTCATGCCGGCCACTTCGATCTGGATGTAGTGACCTTCCGAAAAGGCCGCCGCCTGATAGCGGTCGGTGCTCTCCGCGACCATGTGATAGGCGGGCGAGGTCGTGTAGGACAGCACCATCGGCGCCTCCCCCTTGGTGAACAGGCCATAGGCTTCCGACCAGCCGGGCGTTACCGTCAGGACGCGATCCTTGAGCTTCGCCCAGGCGGCACCGGCCCGGTCGCCATAGACCGACTTGACCCACAGCAAGAGGCCGAGGCCTGGCGTCGAGGTCCGCGGGTCCTCGATGACGATCTTCTGGCTCGGATCGCCCTCCACCAGTTCCTTCAGGCTTTTCGGCGGTTCCTTCAGCGTCTCGGTGTCGTAGATCACGGCGAAATGGCCGTAGTCGTAGGGAACGAAGGTATCGTCGGTGAAGCCGCCGGGAACCTTGACGGCGGAGAGATCGAGGCCATGTGGCGCAAAGAAGCCGGTCGCCTTGGCTTCGGAGACGAGATTGGTGTCGAGGCCGAGCACGACATCGGCTTTGGAGGCAGCCCCTTCGAGCTTCAGCCGGGTCAAAAGCTCGACGCCGTCGGCGACGCTCACATAGTCGACCTTGCAATGGCAGGTCTTTTCGAAGGCTTCGGCGACCTTGGCAGCCGGTCCCCATTCGCTGGTGAAGCTTTCATAGGTGTAGACCGTCAGCGTCTTGTCATGCGCGAAGGCCGCAACCGGCGGCGTCAAGACAGCAAGGGCTGAAACCAGGGAAATCAATAGCTTGCGCATCGGCGCCTCCTTTAAATCCAAGTGTTGGGAATAGGGCGCTGACATGTGCCGTCTAATCCCTCCGCCGGTGCAAACCGGATCAGGTTCCGCGGGTTGGCGTGTGACAGCCTCTCAGCCGAACGTCCATATAGACAACCGGCACCCCGTTAGAGCAGAAGGAGATTTAGACTTGAGCGAAATGCTTGGCAAGGGGCCGCGAGCGACCTCCGGACAATCGCTCCGACACGCCAGGAGGCTTCACCCTCTGCACCTCGTGACATCTTCCCTCGATGATGGGCCGGAGGCGACCACTTGCGCGGTCAAGCCCCTCCCCCTTGTGGGGAGGGGTTGGGGAGGGACTTTCTTTTCAGCGCAAAAGAACCCCTCCCCTCCCCACAAGGGGGAGGGTAGACCAGTCAAACCACCGGCTTCTGCGGCAACCGTACCGCCTTCAGGCTGATGGCCGAGACAAGCGTGACCAGCGTGATGCCGACGGCCGTCAGAAACAACGGCTGGAAGGCGGCCGTATAGCTTTCGGCGACCAGCCGGCGGGTTGCCTCCGGCAGTGCCGACAGCATCAGCGGCGTCAGCTTTTCGATGTCCTCGACGCCCGGGATCGAGACTGCGCCGCGTGCCAGTCCGGCGGCGATCGTCGCGCCGTAGATCGAGATTGCGATCGAGGCGCCGGCCATGCGCGACAGGGTCACGGCACCCGTGGCAGCGCCGACATCGCCGCGCGACGCCACGTTCTGCACGCCAACGACAGGCACCTGCTGGCCGAAACCGATGCCGATGCCGTGCAGCGCCATGATGGCGCCGATGACGAAGAGCGGTGTCCCGGGATGGACCTGCGTGAACATCAGCAAGGCCAGGGCCGTCAGGCTGGCGCTGGTGATCGCAAACGGCTTGTAGCGGCCGGAGAGCGATATCAGCCGCCCGGCCGTCAACGCGCCTGCGACGATGCCACCCGTCAGCAGGACGAAGAGCACCCCGGCCGCCGACGGCGTCAGGCCCGTCGTCGTCTGCAGGAACAGCGCGAAATAGTTGACCATGCCGATGCCGACGGCGCCGCTCATCAGCGAAATTACCAGCATCAGGCTGAAGGTCGGATTGCGGAATAGCGTCAGCGGCACGATCGGCTCCGGCGCGCGCCGTTCGACCAGCACCCAGGCGACCGCACAAAGCACGCCTATGGCTGTGACCGCAAGGCTTCCGAGCGAAAACAGCGAGCCGAACAGTTCCGCGCCGTCGCCCAAAAGCACCACACTGGTCACTGCGCCGGCGAGCAGAAGCGCGCCGGCATAGTCGATCGTCGGCAGGCGCGTCGGCCGCCGATAGGGCAGGAAAAAGAACAGGCCGGAGAGCACGATCACCCCGATCGGGATATTGACGAGGAAGATCGATCGCCAGCCGAACAGGTCGCTCATCGTGCCGCCGAGCACCGGGCCGATGGCGCCCGACGCCATCAGCACGAGGCTCGAATAGCTCTGGTAGCGGGCGCGCTCGCGCGGCTCGAACAGGTCGGCGGTGATGGAGAAGATCGACACCATGATGCCGCCGCCGCCGAGCCCCTGCAGCACGCGCGCCGCGATCAGCGTGTTCATCGACACGGCGAGACCGCAGGCGACGGAGCCCAGCGTGAAGATCGCCACCGCCGCAAGCATCACATATTTGCGACCGAACAGGTCGCCGAGCTTGCCGTAGAGCGGCATGACCGCGCAGGTGGCGAGCAGATAAGCCGAGCCGATCCAGCCGAACCGCTCCATCTCGCCGAACTCGGCGACGATGGTCGGCAGCGCCGTCGCGACGATCTGGTTGTCCAGCGTCGCCATGAACAGCGCGGTCATCAGGAAGAGGAAAAGCGTCAGGCGAAGCGCGTGGCTCGAAACGAGCGGTGGCGGTGCGGCGTGCATGTCCATGGGAGGGTTCCAGTTGCGGTCGGCAATTTATGTGCTGTTAGCATATAATTGTCAACGGCATATTTATGCGAACCGCATATTCCGGCTTTATGACGGTGCTGTGCTTTGCTATGGTCCGGTCATGGAACACGACACACTGGAACAGACGACAGACAGCAGCGATGCCGAGGCGCACCGCGCCTTGATCGGCCGTTCGATGGGACGCTGGCGACTTCTGGTCGGGCGGCGGGTGCTTGCTCGCTTGGCAATCGACAATGTCGCGCCAGGCCTTGAAATCTCCCATCTCGACGTCCTTGATGCGGTCCGCCGGGCCGAGCCGGAGGGCGAGGTGACGGTCGGCACGATCGCCGACTTCATGCGCATCGACCCCTCGCGCGCCAGCCGCATCGTCTCCGACATGGTGGCGCGCGGCGCCCTGCGGCGGGAAGCCTCGCAGGCCGATGCCCGGCGCATCATCGTCGTCATGACCGAGCTCGGGAAAAAGCTGATGCTCGAGGTGCAGGCGGTCAAGCGCGGCGTGATCGAAACCATCCTCGCCGACTGGCCGGAAGACGACGTCGCTGCCTTTGCCGTCCTGTTCGACAAGTTCGTCGCCGGCATGGAGCGCATCCATCAGAACCGCGAAAACGCCGGACACGGCGAGAGGTAACCGCCATCGGGGTTGCGTGAGCGCGGTTCGCAGGATGGGACAGGACCCGTCTCATGATCGCCCCCTCATCCGCCCTACCGGGCACCTTCTCCCCGCCAGCGGGGAGAAGGAACAAGCGGCACCCGCCGCTTTCCTCTTCCCCATTAGCGCGAAAGGTCAAGCGGCCCTCTCGATCATCCCTTCTCCCCGCCTGCGGGGAGAGGGCTGGGGTGAGGGCAAGGTCGAGCAACCGGGCCGGGGCACGCGCAGCGTCGACGGCGTTGTCTCGTCGGGGCGCGCCGAACAAAACCCCGCCCGCCTCTTCCCCTTCGGCCCCTGTTTAAGCTATGGCCTTGCGCCATGAACAAACAGGCTTTCGTGATATTGATGGGTGGCGCACTGACGCCGACGGATCGTCTGGCCGGCCATCTCAAAGGCGCGCGCGTCATCGCCGCCGATGGCGGCATGCGGCATGCGAAGGCGCTCGGCCTGACGCCGGAGCTCTGGGTCGGCGATTTCGATTCCACGACGCAGGCGCTGATTGACGAATGGCCGGATGTCGTGCGCGAGCCCTACCCCGCCGCCAAGAACGAGACGGACGGCGAGATTGCCACGGCGGAAGCCCTGGCGCGGGGGGCGAAACGCCTGGTCTTTGCCGGCGCGCTCGGCGGCGAGCGCAGCGACCATGCCTTCATGCACCTGCTCTACGCCGTCAAGCTGGCCGAGGACGGCCTCGACGTGCTTCTCACCTCCGGCGAGGAAGAGGCCTATCCGCTGCTGCCAGGCACGCGCGACATCGACCTGCCGAAGGGCAGCCTGTTTTCGGTTCTCGGCCTCGAAACGCTCGCCGGCCTCTCGATCGAGGGCGCCCGCTATCCGCTCAAGGATTTCCATCTGCCGTTCGGTTCCTCGCGCACGATTTCCAATGTCGCCGAAGGCACCGTCCGCTTCACCCTTTCCTCCGGCCGGGCGATCGTCCTTGCCCGTCCTCATGACCTTTCGGGAGCCTGACCGTGGCACCGCCCATTCTGAAACTCGACGATATCTTCCTCTCCTTCGGCGGCACGCCGCTGCTTGCCGGCGCCAACCTGCAGGTCGAGCCCGGCGATCGCATCTGCCTCGTCGGCCGCAATGGTTCCGGCAAATCGACGCTGATGAAGATCGCCGCCGGCCTTGCCGAGCCGCAGACCGGCGAGGTTTTCCGCCATCCGTCCGTGACCGTCCGTTACCTGCATCAGGCACCGGATTTCGAGGGCTTCGACACCGTTCGCGCCTATGCCGAGGCAGGTCTCGGGCCGAGCGACGATCCCTACCGCGTCGCCTATCTGCTGGAACATCTGGGCCTCACCGGCGACGAGGACCCGACGCAGCTCTCGGGCGGTGAAGCCCGTCGCGCCGCCCTTGCCCGCGTCATGGCGCCGGAGCCGGATATTCTTTTGCTCGACGAACCGACCAACCATCTCGACCTGCCGACCATCGAATGGCTCGAAGGCGAACTGCAGAAAAGCCGCTCGGCCCTCATCCTGATCTCGCATGACCGGCGCTTCCTCGAAAAGGTCTCGACCGCCACTGTCTGGCTTGACCGCGGCCAATCGCGCCGCCTCAACCAGGGCTTTGCCTTTTTCGAGGCCTGGCGCGACAAGGTGCTGGAAGAGGAAGAGATCGAGCAACACAAGCTCGGCAAGGAAATCGAGCGCGAGGAGCATTGGCTTCGCTACGGCGTCACCGCAAGGCGCAAGCGCAACATGCGCCGCCTCGGCGCCCTGCAGGACCTGCGCGCCAGGCATCGCGGCCATTCCGGCCCGCAGGGCACGGTGCAGGCGACCGTCTCGGAAGCCCGCGATTCCGGCAAGCTGGTCATCGAAGCCGAGAAGATCACCAAGGCCTATGGCGACCGAACCATCGTCGCGCCCTTCTCTATGCGGGTGCATCGCGGCGACTGCATCGGCCTCGTCGGCCCGAACGGCGCCGGCAAGACGACGCTTTTGAAGATGCTGACCGGCCAGATCGAACCGGACAGCGGCGTAGTCAAGCTCGGCACCAACCTCGAAATCGCCACGCTTGACCAGCGCCGCGAGGACCTGAACCTCGAGGATACGCTGGCGCATTACCTGACTGACGGGCGCGGCGAAAACCTCATTGTCAACGGCGAGCAGCGCCACGTCACCGGCTACATGAAGGAATTCCTGTTCCAGCCGGAGCAGGCCCGCACGCCGATCAAGAACCTCTCGGGCGGCGAGCGTGCAAGGCTGATGCTCGCCCGCATCCTGTCGCGCCCGACCAACCTCCTGATCCTCGACGAGCCGACCAACGACCTTGACATCGAGACGCTCGACCTTTTGCAGGAAATCGTCGCCGGCTTCTCCGGCACCGTCATCCTCGTTTCCCACGACCGCGACTTCCTCGACCGCACCGTCACCTCGACCATCGCGCCTGCCAACCCGGACGCGCCCGACGGCCGCTGGATCGAATATGCCGGCGGCTATTCCGACATGATGGCGCAGCGCAAGGGCGCACAGGAGGAAAAGAAGCGCACTGACAAGGCCGAAAAAGCCAGGTCCGCCGACAATGGCAGCTCCGCCGCCGCGCCGAAGACCACCAAGGGCAAGCTCTCCTTCAAGCAGAAATTCGCGCTCGAAAACCTCCCGAAGGACATGGAGAACGCCGAGGCCGAGATCGCCAAACGCGAAAAGGAAATGGCCGATCCCACCCTGTTTTCCAAGAACCCCACCCGCTTCTCCACCCTCGCCGCCGAGCTTGAGAAGCTGCGTGCCTCCATCACGAAGATGGAAGAGGAATGGCTGGAACTGGAGATGCTGCGGGAGGAGTTGGAGGGGTAGGGTTAAATTAGCGATCGAATGTGGGCTTCGCGCCAAAAAGCCGTCCTACCGAGATCGCATTCGCGATGGCATGGATGCTTCAATCGATCCTCGCCGCCGCTGACGACGCCAGGCCTCGTCTTGCGATTTCGTCTGCGGGCGAAACCTACCGATCCCGTCATCCGACGATCCAGTCCAGCGCCATGGCTGCACGGCAACCGCTGCGTGCCTCGAGGTGAAGCTGCAGTCTTGCCGCTGCCCCGGGTCGGCGTCCGCGGTGGCGTTGTCAGCGGCCGGCCCAAGTAAAAGGGCAGCATATATTCGCATTTGCTAATGGAACTTTTGGCATCGGCTCCGCTTCTATAATTATTCACGGAAGGAGCGAATTAATGGGCCGACCCAAGAATGCAGCAATGCATCGACGAGTGCCTCAGCTGCAAATCCGTCTGTCCCTCGACCCGATGCACAGCGGACTGCAAGCGCGTGGCCGACATGAGCGTTTGTGTCGAGGCTTGCCGCAGATGCACGGAAGGCTGTCGCCAGCGTTGGACGGATGGGTATCGATATAAGTACGGCTGTCAGAGGCCTGCGATGGCTGGCGATCACGATGGTCTGCTGCAGCTGTGCTGCCTGTACGACCACGCAAGCGCCGAACAGCAAAGGATATATTTCCGAAAAGGTATACGGCGTGAAGGCGGGTCCGCGGGTCGCCTACGGCAAGAAAATTCCCAAGGGCCGTGGCCGCTATATGGTCGGCAAGCCCTATGTGGTGAAAGGCAAGCGCTATTATCCGAAGGAAGAGCCGAACTACGACAAGAAGGGCGTCGCTTCCTGGTACGGCTCGGCGTTTCGCGGGCGCCTGACCGCAAACGGCGAAATTTACGACCCGGATCACCTTTCTGCCGCGCATCCGACCCTTCCCCTGCCCAGCTATGTGCGGGTGACCAATCTTGAAAACGGTTCGTCGCTCATCGTGCGCGTCAACGATCGCGGTCCCTTTCATCACGGTCGCATCATCGACGTTTCCAGCAAGGCAGCCGACATGCTGGACCTGAAGCACCGCGGCACGGGCGCCGTTCGGGTGCAGTATGTGGACCACGCCCGCTTGGCCGGACACGATATGCCCTATCTCATGGCCTCCTACGTCAAGAAGAGTGATCGCTTCCCGGTCGTCAATCCGGAGCCTCAGATCGCAACCGGCGTGATGGTGGCCTATCAGTCGCTGGGCGACCATTTGCGGAGCGACGGTCAGTCTCTTTGGTCGACGCAGACGAACTTTGCCGGCAATACGCCAAGCGCCTCCTACCAGACAGGGACCAGCGCCGCGGTCGCGTTCCAGACATTCGAGCAATTCGTGATGTTGCCTGAGATCGGCCACATAACCTTTGAGCGGCCGTCCGAATACGCCTTGGCCAACGGCCTGGGCGGCGATGCAGATGTCAAATATTGCTTGGACGAGCATATCGATGACGGTGTGCGCGGCATGTGCGAGGTTCAAGTTCTCCCTCTACCGGGTGTCAATCGTAATAAGCGTCTGACCGGCGTGATCTCCATAAGGCGGCGCCGGTCTTGCCGAAGGGGCCACCGCTGGCGCGGGACACAATCATTCTTCCCGAAGGCGAAATCTCCGGACTGCGTGAAAGGCGGTTCTCCTCCGGTCCGAAAATGAACCGGGCGTGCCGGGCATGCCGCGCCACCGGCGGTCACTCCACTTGACTCTACCATTGCGATTTAATCGGATGCGATCTATATAACGACAAAGGCCCTATAAAGGATCATGCCCGTGACCGCAGCACAAACAAAGACAAGCTCCGATCCGTCCTCGCAGACCGGCAGCAAAAAACTTTCGAATTTTCTCTGCTTTGCGGTCTACTCGGCGAATCTGGCCTTCGGCCGCGCCTACAAGCCGATCATGGATGCGCTCGGCCTGACCTACACCCAGTATATCGCCATGGTGGCGCTGTCCGAAGAGGACGACCAGACCGTAGGCGCGCTCGGCGAAAAGCTCTTCCTGGAATCCAACACGCTGACGCCGATCCTCAAGAAGCTGGAGCAGATCGGCTATCTCCAGCGTCAGCGCGATCCCGCCGACGAACGGCAGGTGCGGGTGAGCCTGACGCCAGCCGGACGCAGTCTTCTTGAAACGGACCCCGCCGCATCGCTGGTCGACGCCACCGGGCTCGGCGACGATTTCTTTGTGGTGCAGCAGGCCGTGGCAAGGCTGCGCGACAATCTCCTGCGGGCCACGCAGCGGGACAAGGCATGATCGGCAGGACGTTGCCCTCTCTCCTGGAATTTTGCGCAGCGGCTTCCAGGCGCCGCGACGCCGCGCACCGCATGGGAGATCGATTGGACGTGTGTCCGAACAAGCGCGATGGCGCCTCGATCGTTGTTCATTCCGTCTAGAAAATGCAAATGCGGCCGAATCGGCCGCGGCAAGGTCAGCGTCTCATGCGAAGAGCGTCGGGTCTGCCGCCGGCAGGCAGACCCGACCGATCCGGTTTAGATAAGGTTGGTCGCAACGTCGACGTTGCCGCGCGTCGCCTTGGAATAGGGGCAGATCTCATGGGCTGCGTGGATCAGTTCATGGGCGACGTCGCGGTCGATGCCCGGCAGGCTGACGTTGAGGCGCGCCCGCAGGAAGTAGGAGCCGTCGTCGACGTTCAGATCGATCTCGGCATGGACCTCGACACCTTCCGGAAGCTTGATGTTTCTCTGGGCGGCGGCGACCTCGATCGCGCCCATGTAACAGGCCGACCAGGCGGCACCGAAGAGGTTTTCGGCGGCCGGGTGCGGCTGCGTCAGCTTGAGGTCCAGCTTGCCGTCGCTGCTGCGGGCAAAGCCGTCGCGGCCGCCCTTGTTGTGGGTCTTTCCGGTGAAAAGAAGCTTCTCGGTCATGGCGATATCCTTTGTGTTCGCTTTTGCTCGTATCCGATCTAATCGGATGCGAGTTAACTACGCTTCGTGCGGACCCTTGTCAACACTATTCCGATTTAATCGGATACGATTTATATTCGGCAGCGCGCTGGGGTGAGATCGATTGCGAAACCGGCGCCTCCACCATCCCCGTCCATCCCCGCCTTTTGCGCCCGTGCCATACTCCTCTCGTCTCGCCATCGGATACACCGGAAAGCGTTGCCGACGAGGCGGGGCCGGTGCCTACGGTCGGTGTTTGAAACGCAGGCGCGGCCGCGGGGGCCTGCAGAAAATGGTTTCCCTCTCGTCTGAAACAGGACGGGGCGTGCCTGTGAGGCACACATGAGGAGCGGCGACTGGTGTGTCGAAAGACAGGCCCTT
The DNA here is from genome assembly GCF_040126305.1 of Pararhizobium sp. A13. Classification (NCBI taxonomy): domain Bacteria; kingdom Pseudomonadati; phylum Pseudomonadota; class Alphaproteobacteria; order Hyphomicrobiales; family Rhizobiaceae; genus Pararhizobium; species Pararhizobium sp. A13. The sequence continues at coordinate 698,588 of NZ_CP149510.1, forward strand.
CGTGGCGCGGCAGCGAGAGCTGCGAGCACCACCCTGTACCGGAAAAAGGTGCCGCCATCCCCGCAGAGAAACCGCAGTTGCAGGTAAAAACCACCGCGACGGGACACATCGCGTGTCACTTTTATCTACTCAACCAGGCACACGATGTGCCCCGGCCGATCCCGCCTGGCCCTTGAGGCCGGCGAACCGAAAATGACTTGAAGCACGGGCGAAAAACCGCCGCGTGATTGCAGGTGCGTGCACAGACCATGAGCCCCTCGCCACCCGGTTCGAAAAGCTGCGCGCGTCCATCGCGAAGATGGAAGAGGAAAGGCTGGAACTGGAAATGTTGCGGGAAGAGATCGAGGGGTGGTTGGGGCCGAGGGGTTGGGTGGGCTGCGGACGCAGCGTCGGCTTTGCGCACATTTTCAGCCATTCGTGGCGCCTCTCCCCAGCCGACCTGCGCACATTCGCCGAAGCATTGGCGCGAGGAACTCGCTGAGCCTAGGAACTCGGAAGCCCGGCTCTCGACAGCATTTCGAGGAACCGCGAGTGATGATGATCCTCTACATAGCGCGGCACAAAACCGGGCGAGACATTGCTCAGATTGAGATGTGGGAGTTGTGACAGGCAATGATGGATGGCCCGGGACGCTTCTTCGCTATTTCCCGTAGCGGCCGCCGCCGCCGCCCAATAAAGGGCGCCGCGAACGAAGCCCGGCTTTGTGCTGACCACTCTGCGAGCAACTTCGAGAGCCCGTTGATCGTTGCCGCCGGCGAACTGGGCCACGACCATGCTGTGGTGACGCCAGAAATCGATGACATCATGCGCTCCAAGCCGGATCGCCTCGTTGGCCTCATGCAGCGCCTCGCTTATTTGCCCGCGCAAGCCGTAGAGTTCCGCAAGATCCCCATGGGCACTGGGATAGCTTGGGTTTAGGCTGACCGCGTGCCGGCACTCGACAATTGCCTCGTCAATTCGGCCCGCACATTCATAAGCGAATGACAGGATGCATCGGGCAATTTCATCGTCAGGCACCGCCCGCACGGCAGCTTCCGCAAGCCGTAGCGAACGCTCGACATGCTCCTGTTTCCATGGAAGTGCACCAAAGGCCAGGGCCATGGACGTCGCGACAGACAGCGTCCGCTTTGCCCGCGCATTGTCGGGCGCTATCGCAACGGCCTTCTCGGCGAGTTCCATCGCAATCAGCAGCGAGTCCCGCGTCATTTCAAAATACTTTGTGTAAGCCTCGTTCACCAGCCTGCGCACTTCAGAGGCGCCAGGCGGGCTTTTGTCGCGAACTTTCCAGTTCGTCAGTTGAAGTGCGAGGCTCACGGCCAATACGACGGATTGCGCGATCCGGTCCTGGAAATCGAGTGCGTTCTCGGAATGGCCATCGAACTTCTGTGCCCAGACATTGTGAGCGCTGGTAGCGTCGACAAGCTGGACGTTTACCCTCATTTCATCGCGGAACCTCTGGATGCTGCCGCTCAGGACATAACGCGCCCGCAATGTTCGTGGAATTTTGGATTCATCGCATGCGTCATGCTTCTGCAGGGGCGAGAAGCCCGCGAGGACGACATAGTCGGTCTGCTGGGAGAGAGACGTGATGATGTCCTGCACGAGCCCCCTGGCAAAATAGGTGTCGCCACGCTCACCTGTCAGATTGACGAAGTTGGCGACACTGATAGATGGGCGCCCGAAGCGCCGGCCTGCCGGGCCATCTCTCGCTGGCTGCAAATGAACGGAATTCGAGGCGGTATTGGCGGCCGGCAGCATGGATTGCCAGAGCGCTCGCGTCTCAGGGCTGACTTCGACGCCGAATTCCTGCTTCAACATGCTTCTGCACGTCTCGAATGTCCGCATCGCCCGGTCGTGTTGGCCGCAGGCGATAAGCAATTCCATCTTGAGCCGATGGGATGCTTCCCGCGTCGGTTCCATTGCGAGGAGACGATCGGCCAGGGCCAGCCCCGTTTCCACGTCGACGAGACGGCCAAGCTTTTCAAAGGAGTCAAGCGCGAGGTTCAGCAGCCTGTCGCGCTCCAAGGCCACCCAATCATCGAACGCGCTTCTTCCCAGGTAGAAGCCGTCGAGAAACGGGCCGCCATAGGACGCCAGAGCCATTTCGAGCTCTTGCGGCGAGCGGGCAGTAAGCGCTGCTTCAAAATCCTCGACATCGACCCCGACAGTGTCCGGCTTAAGGCCAATGATATCCTTCCGGGATTGGATGATATCGGCGCCGGCTCGCATGAGGTTGCGGCGCAGAACGCTGATAGTCTGCCGCAGGCTGTTGCGCGCGTGCTCGCCATCGCTGTCGCCCCAAAGCAAGTCGGCCAGTTTGTCCCGTGGCGCCGCCATCCCAGGACACCGGGCGAGATATGCGATGATGGCCGAACCTCTCTTGCCCGTCAGCCAGACCTGGCCGTCTTGCTCCTTCTCGATTCGGAATCCGCCGAAAAGAAAAATTCTCAGTCTGGCAATGCGGTCGCAAGTCGGCATTTGCGCTTTAAAGCAGTTCATGACGAAATCCTAATACAAAACTAACACCACGCCCAGCCTTCAAACGCCGTTGTGACGCCAGCTCAATTAAACCTTCGAACAGAGCAACCAGGACGCAACTGGCCGGGGGCTGGCAATGGGGACCAATTCATTCTTGACACTGGCGGGGAGCCTCGCGGCTTCGATTTTTTGGGGACTGCAGGCACATACCGCCGACGTTGACGCTGCCATCGTATTCGCGGTCGATTTCTCATCCTCGATCGACCCAGATACTGCCGACCTGCAGCGAAAGGGACATGCCGCTGCCCTTACTTCGCCGGAGATCGTTGCGGCCATTGCCGGCAATCATCTTGGCTGCATTAGCGTTGCTTATTTTGAATGGGCGAGTCCGGGGCGCGTCAGGAAAGTGCTGCCCTGGACGAATATCTGCGGGCTAGAAGATGCCGAAGCGGCCGCCCTGATGATCCGCGAGAGGGGCGACACAGGCTTTGGCCGCAGGGGGCGAGGCGGCACGTCCGTTTCCTCAGCCATCGACGTCGCAAGTCTGTTACTCGATCAGTTTCCAGGAAGGGCCAACAAAAAAATAATCGACATCTCCGCCAATGGCGAGAATAACGACGGGCGTCCTGTTGAGCCGAGCAGGGTGAAGGCAATTGCCAAGGGATACACGATCAATGCGATTGCCATTCCAGCCCAGGACGAGAACCCTGGCCGTCAGCTGGCATCCTATTTTGCCGACTATGTCATTGGTGGTCCCGAGGCTTTCGTCATGACGCCGACCGATCCAGGCGACTACGCCACGGCTCTCCGCCGCAAATTGGCGACCGAAATAAGTATGAACGTTGATCCACAATTCCCGCCAGAGGCGGATGTCGGCTTTCGAAGAGGCAATCTGAGTCGGGAATGGGGCGATGAGCAGACCGGGGACATTGCCTCCTCTGTGCCAAAAAGCGAATTTTCAAACCAGTAATTCCGTGGCCTCAGCCACCCCGCATGTAACCCTTGACGCTCAGGAAAGCGCCCAGCGTACCGATGATCAATGCCGCCACGACGGTAGAGGCGCGGCCGCTATAGATAGTCGAACCCGTCGCAATTGCGACCTGCGGCAAGACGATGCGGATGATGCCACCGATTGTCATGAGCCAGCCCAGCGCTGTGATGATCACGCGCCAGTCCATCTGCCATCTATTGTGCAGGTTGACGATTGCGAGACCAGCGAGCAGCGACAGAAGACCGGACAGATAGAACAGGATGCCAAAGTGCAGCGCCTCCGCGATCATGGTCTCATACATGCCAAGATTGATCAGCATGCCGAGCGCGACCGCGGCGAATGTCGGCCCCAGGAGTCTGGCGAGAAATAACGATCGATCCAAGAGGCACCTCCGCTCCGCGCCGACCAATGAATATGTAGGCGTAGAAGCCAGCGCGTCAAACGTGGTGAGCGCAGAACCACCGTAGTCCAACGCACTGGCGAGCGAGACCACCAACGTCGGCTCGTCGGTCAGCAGCCGAAACTTCGCTCGACGCTCCTTAACGTCCACAAAAACGTCCACAAACCGAGTGTTCCCGTCGTTCGGGTTCCAGCAGATTGACCCTCTTCGTCTCACCACAGCCACCTCCGGACGCGGGCCTTGTAGGCGAGATAGACGTCACCGAACTTCCGCTCGAGATAGGCCTCCTCGCGGGCGACCACGCCGTAGCGGATGACGAGATAGAACAGCACCAATAGGACGATGAGCCACAGGCTGTCGAAGGCGACGGCGAGGCCGATAAGGCCGAGGAACATGGCGATATAGATCGGGTTGCGCGTGAAGCGGTAGGGGCCCTCCTCGACGATCGTCGACGTCGGCTGGGTGGTCTGGATCTGCGTCCCTGCGCGGTGGAAGGTCGCCGCCGCCCAGATCAGCAGCGCCAGGCCGGCGAGGAACACGATGCCGCCCAGCCAGCCGGCCGGTGCGGCCGCCGGCAGGAACGGCAGCGGATAGAGCCAGTCGAGCGCGAGCCCGGCGATCGCCGCAAGCGCCCAGGGGATCGGCGGCCGTACCGCCGCGCCTGAACTGTCGCGCAAATTCCCGGTCGCGTCGTTCATGCCGCTACCCGTCCGATCCACTCCCTGGCACCCGGAATTTCGGCCCCTCCACCGATAGGAGTTTACGTCGCTTCGAAAGAGATTTGAAGGCAGAACGGAAGCACTTTGGCTGATCGACACACCCACCCTGTCACGTCGCCCTTACAGGCCCTTGGGGCGGGGATCCAGTGACCTACCGTCGGTCGGGCGTTTCGCGCCGCGTGATTGCGGGCGCATGTGCGATCCCGATACACGTCTTCGTGGATTTCAATAGTTAGTAATTCACTTAACTATCCATTGCATCAAAATCCGCATTGTGATACTTAGGTATATGCTTAACTATTCGAACCAGCTCGATCTCATGTTTCAGGCGCTCGCCGATCCGGCACGCCGCACAATGGTGGAACGGCTCTGCCGCGGACCGGCTTCGGTCAGCGAACTGGCGGGACCGCTCACCATGTCGCTGCCCTCGGTGATGCAGCACCTGCAGGTGCTGGAACTGAGCGGCCTGGTCCAGTCGACGAAGATCGGGCGGGTCAGGACCTGCACGATCGACCGCCAGGTCCTGAGCCTGGCAGAGCAATGGATCTCCGACCGCCGCGCATTGTGGGAACGCCGCCTCGATGCACTGGGGGAGTATCTCGCCGAAGACAGTAGAGAAACCGAAGGGAGCAAGACATGACCGAACGCAGCGTTACCCACGCCACATTCATCATCGAGCGCGTCTATGACGCCGCGCCCGCCCGCGTCTTCAAGGCCTTTTCCGACCCGGCCGCCCGCGACCGCTGGTTCGTCAAAGCCGATGGCTGGCCGATCGCCGAATATTCGTTCGATTTCCGCGTCGGCGGCCGCGAATCCGGCCGCTTCAGCCCGGACGGCGGTACGATGATCTATAACGACACCGTCTATCACGACATCGTGCCCGACAACCGGATGATCTTCGCCTATACGATGACGATCGGCGAAAACCGCATTTCCGCGTCGCTCGCCACTGTGGAACTGAAGCCCGAAGGCAAGCGGACACGGCTCGTTTTCACCGAGCAGGGCGCCTTCCTCGACGGGCTGGACCAGGTGGTAGATCGCGAACAAGGCTGGCGGGGAATCCTTGGCCATCTCGCCCGCGAACTCGAACGCGACGCGGCAGCCGCCTGAGCGGAGAGGAGGAAACTGTCATGACCGAACGCTCGGTAACCCATGCCACCTTGACCATCACACGCCATTACGACGCGTCACCGGCCCGCGTCTTCGCCGCCTTTGCGGAAAAGGACCGCAAGGCCCGCTGGTTCGGCAGTCACGAGGGCTGGAAATCGCAGAGCTATATCTTCGATTTCCGCACCGGCGGCCGCGAGCACCTGAGCATCACTGCTGCCGACGGCGTCGTGCACACGTTCGACGCGCGCTATCAGGACATCGTGCCCGACCAGCGCATCGTCTACAGCTACGACATGCACCTCAATGAGATGCGTATCTCGGTGTCGCTCGCGACCGTTGAACTCAAGCCGGACAGCAAGGGAACGAGGCTCGTCTTCACCGAGCAGGGCGCCTTCCTCGACGGCCACGACAATGTCGGCCAGCGCGAGACCGGGACCCAGTCGCTGCTCGACAACCTCGCAGCCTCGCTCGCCGCCGACGAACCGGCGAAGCGTTCAGCTTGAACAGAGGACATGCGATCGGCGCCCGTTTTGCAGAGCCGGGCGTCCCATATTGATTCCAACGCGGACTGGCGCTATTTAAGCGTCTCGTGGTGATTTGGCCGGCCGGCTTGCAGCCACGTTAAACAAGTCGCTAAAGGGCCGTGCATGCGCAAGCAAAGCGGGCCGGTAGCGATCTTGTCGTTGCCGGTTTTTTTGTTCCGCTTGCCCTGACCCGAGTGTTGCCCATGCCCATCAAGATTCCCGATACGCTGCCCGCTTTTGAAACCCTCGTGAAAGAGGGCGTGCGGGTGATGACCGAAACCGCGGCGATCCGTCAGGATATCCGCCCGCTGCAGATCGGGCTCTTGAACCTCATGCCGAACAAGATCAAGACCGAGGTGCAGATGGCGCGCCTTGTCGGCGCCACGCCGCTGCAGGTCGAGTTTTCGCTGATCCGGCTCGGCGGCCACAAGGCCAAGAACACGCCGGAAGACCATCTGCTCGCCTTCTACGACACCTGGGACGAGGTGAAGGACCGCACGTTCGACGGCCTGATCATCACCGGTGCGCCGGTCGAGACGCTGGACTACGAGGACGTCACCTACTGGGGCGAGATGCAGCAGATCTTCGACTGGACGCACACCCATGTCCATTCGACGCTCAACATCTGCTGGGGTGCCATGGCGGCGATCTACCATTTCCACCGCGTGCCGAAACACACGCTGAAGGAAAAGGCCTTCGGCGTCTACCGCCACCACAATCTCAACCCGTCGTCTGTCTATCTGAACGGCTTCTCCGACGATTTCCAGATCCCGGTGTCGCGCTGGACCGAAGTCCGCCGCGCCGACATCGAGAAGGTGCCAGAGCTCGAGATCCTGATGGAATCCGACGAGATGGGCGTCTGCTTCGTGCACGAGAAGGCCGGTAACCGCCTCTACGTCTTCAACCATGTCGAATATGATTCGACCTCGCTGTCGGACGAGTATTTCCGCGACGTCGATGCCGGCGTGCCGATCAAGATGCCGCACAACCACTTTCCGCACAACGACCCGGAACTGCCGCCACAGAACCGCTGGCGCAGCCACGCGCATCTGTTGTTCGGTAACTGGATCAACGACATCTACCAGACGACACCCTATGATCCGGCCGATATCGGGAAGGATCGAAAATGACGACAAATCTGGTGATCCAGCCGCTTCAAAAGATGCTTTTAGACAATCCGGGCGGCGGCTTCGCCCAGCACCGCGTTTGACCTGCGATCAACCCCGGTGAATTGTATGACTTTTCGGTTGCCGCTTCGCCCGAAATGACGCAGTTTGCCGCCCAGGCAGTGGAGGAAGAACAGCCGTGCAGACAGAAACTGAAATATTTGGCCATCTCCCCTCCGGTGAACCTGTTCACCGCGTCACCATCCGGGGCGGCGGCCTGACCGCGCATATCCTTACCTGGGGATCGGTCATCCAGGACCTGCGCCTCGACGGCCACGCTGCACCGCTGGTCCTCGGCTTCGAGAATTTTCAGGATTATCTCGATCACTCCCCCTATTTCGGCGCGACGCCGGGGCGCAACGCCAACCGCATCGGCGGCGGGCGCTTCTCGATCGATGGCACGCCCTACCAGCTCGAATGCAACGAAAAGGGCGTCACGCATCTGCACGGCGGCAGCGACGGCATCGCCAAGCGTCTCTGGACGATCGCCGAACAGGCCGAAGACCGTGTCGTGCTGACGATCGTCGATCCCGACGGCCGCGCCGGCTATCCCGGCAATTGCACCGTCACCTGCTCCTATACGTTAAGCGATGGCGGCGTCCTCAATGTCGTCTACGAGAGCACAACCGATCGCGCGACGATCTGCAATGTCTGCCAGCACAGCTATTTCAATCTTGACGGTACCGCCGATGCGTTCGGCCACGACGTGATGATCGCCGCCGACCAGTATCTGCCGACGGACGAGCGGCAGGTGCCGACCGGCGAAATCCGCGCCGTGGACGGCAACGTCTTCGACCTGCGCGCCATGACGCCGATGCGCCGCCAGATGGAGGGCGACAGGATCGGTTACGACCATAATTTCTGTCTCGCCGACGCACGCGGCCCCAAGCAGTCCGTCGCCCTGGTGCGCAGCATCAATTCGGGCGTTTCGCTGGAGGTCCGCACCACAGAGCCCGGCGTGCAGTTCTACACCGGTTTCAAGATGAACGTCCCGGTCCCCGGCCTTGAAGGCCGCCGCTACGGCCCCTTCGCCGGATTCTGCCTGGAAACGCAGATTTGGCCGGACGCCGTCAACCACGCGAATTTCCCGCAAGCCGTCCTGCGGCCCGGCGAGACATTGCGGCAGGAAACAGACTACGTCTTTACCAGGAGCTGACATCCTGCTCAGATACGGCTCAAGGGAAGTCTCGCGGCGCGCTCGTCTTTGACGCGACTGCGGGTGACCCGAGCCGGGAGGAGTGGAGACGATGTCGGGAACGGGAAGAGGAAAGATCGCACTGGTGACCGGCGGCGGCACCGGCATCGGCCGCGCAATTGCCGAAGCTCTGGTGGAACACGGCTTCACCGTCGTCATCTCCGGCCGGCGAATTGACGTTCTCCAGGCCACGGCAAGAGACATGGCCGCGCATACCACCGGCACCGTGCGGGCATTCGCCGCCGACGTCGGCGATCCGCAATCGGTCGCCACCCTCTTTCAGACCATCGCCCATGATTTCGGCCGTCTCGACCTGCTCGTCAACAATGCCGGCATGGGACTGCCCGCCGTGCCGATGGAAGACATCACCTTCGAACAGTGGAACGCCATCGTCGCCGCCAACCTGACCGGCGCCTTCCTCTGCACCCAGCAGGCGATGAAACTGATGAAGGCGCAGACGCCGCGCGGCGGCCGGATCATCAACAACGGCTCGATTTCCGCCTCGACGCCGCGTCCTTTTTCGGCGCCCTATACCGCGACGAAGCACGCCATCACCGGCCTCACCAAATCGACAGCCCTTGACGGCCGCCCCTTCGACATCGCCTGCGGCCAGATCGACATCGGCAACGCCTCGACCGAAATGACCGCCAGCATGAGCGGCGGCGTGCTGCAGGCCAATGGCGAGATTGCCAGCGAACCGACCATCCCCGCCAAACTCGTTGCCGACGCCATCGTCTACATGGCAGGCCTGCCGCTCGACGCGAACGTGCTGACGATGACGGTGATGGCGACAAAGATGCCGTTTGTGGGACGAGGCTGAGGGAGATACCACGGCAGCAATCGCGGCCAGCACCCGGCGCAGAACCGCACTTTCTCGGGGCCGCCGCGGAGTGATGTTTCGGCAAAATTCGGCTGCCGGCTAAAGAAAATGGGGAACCGCCGGGAGGTCTCCTGCGTTCACTGCCAGGAAGGAGAACCGACATGGCAAAGAACAGGATTCCGAAGAAGGTCGCGGGCTATAGAGTGCCGAAAGCCATCCGCAAATCGTCCGTCATCCGGTCGCTGCTCGCCAGCGATATCGGCCGCAACGTGCTCGCCAGTGCCCTGACCGCAGGTGCCGCCGCCGCCGCCGCCGTTCTCGTCGAAGAACGGGAAGACATTGCCGACGCGACCAGGAAGGGCGCGCGCAAGGGTGCGAAAGCCATGGGCCTTGCCGGTGACGCCATTCGCAGCGCTGCCCACGCCGCAACGGAAGTGGTGCGTGATGCGGCGGAGTCGGCCCTGCCAAAAAAAATGCGCAAGCAAGCGAAAGTGCACAGGGACGCAAACAAGGGCCCTCGCCGGGGCGCAGCCGTTCATTGAGGCCGGCGCCGCGTCGTGAGCCCGTGATAAAGCAAAGACGGCTGGAGCGCTTCCTTGAAAGGCGCTTCGGCGCCTCCGTCGCCGACCGCGCCGCCGCCGCAGCCGTCGCCCACATCATCCTGCGGCTCGTGCGCAAACACCCATGGATTGCCGCCGATCTCGTCATTGCCGGTTTGGGACGGGCCGGAAAGGTGGGCTTGCGCGAGATTGCGAGAGATTTGCGCGCAAAAATGCACGAGCGCCGGGCAACCGAAACCAAGCCGCTGCTGCTGGAGGCACGGGAACAGCGCTCGACCGACGCGTGACCAGCCACGCACGAGCGCACCTTGCAATCACTGACATTGAAGAGAAAATGGAGCGGGTGAGGCGATTCGAACGCCCGACCCCAACCTTGGCAAGGTTGTGCTCTACCCCTGAGCTACACCCGCTCATTGTCGACGGCCTGGGGTAGTCGGTGGCCGAAGGTCGCTGCGTTGCGGCGACGGGCGCTATATGGCCCAGCCGTTTTCCAAATGCAACAGGGAAATGACGAAGAAACCAAGAAATTTTTGCACACATGTCGCAAGCCCCTGAAAACAAGGCGTTTTGCAGCCTGCAAACGGAGAATCATTGCGCTTGTCTGCCCTTCGCCGTAAATGATGACCGCCATTTTCAAGCCGAAGGAACCCGCCATGAGTGAAGTGCAGCCGAAGACGCAGGATGAATTGTTCCGGTTTCTGGACAGCCTCGGCATCGAGCACACGACCAAGCGTCACGAGCCCGTCTTTACCGTCGCCGAATCGGTGGCGCTGCGCGACGAGATCCCCGGCGGACACACAAAAAACCTGTTCGTGAAGGACAAGAAGGACAATTATTTCCTGCTCACCGTCGAAGAGAACGCGACCGTCGACCTGAAGACCGTGCACACGATCATCGGCGGTGCGAGCAAGGTCTCCTTCGGCAGGCCGGAGAAGCTGATGGAATATCTGGGCGTCATTCCCGGCGCCGTCACCGCCTTCGGCGTGATCAACGACGCCGGGAAAAACGTGAAGATCATCGTCGACGAGGAACTGATGAAGGACGAGATCGTCAACTGCCATCCGCTCGTCAACGATGCGACGACGTCGATCGCCGCCAGGGACCTCCTGCGCTTTATCGAGGCGACGGGACACGAACCGCTTGTCTTGAAAGTGACGTCCTGACATACGATCTTTGACGGGAAAACCAAGCAGTAAGACGCAGACGGACGAGGATGTCCGCGAGGAGAGACGATGAGCGGCAGCGACAATCCCTATGCGGGTTCCTACGGCAACCAGATGACGGCGACGGCGAGCTATGGCGGTGTACCGGCTCAGGCTCCCGCTGCAGCCCCTGCCGCCGACCTGATCAAGGAGACGACGACCGCCAACTTTGCCCGCGACGTGCTGGAGGCGTCGCGCCACCAGCCGGTGCTCGTCGATTTCTGGGCACCCTGGTGCGGTCCCTGCAAGCAGCTGACGCCGGTGATCGAGAAGGTGGTCACCGAGGCTCAGGGCCGCGTCAAGCTCGTCAAGATGAACATCGACGATCATCCGTCGATCGCCGGCCAGCTCGGCATCCAGTCGATCCCCGCCGTCATCGCCTTTTCCGCTGGCCGTCCGGTCGACGGCTTCATGGGTGCGGTGCCTGAAAGCCAGATCCGCCAGTTCATCGACAAGATCGCCGGTCCCGTCGTCGACGACCAGGCGGCCGAGATCGAAGCGGCACTTGCCGAGGCAAAGACGCTGCACGATCAGGGCGACCTTGAGAACGCCGCCGGCCTTTTCGGCGCGGTGCTGCAGGCGGATCCGGAAAATGCCGCCGCCCTCGCCGGCCTTGCCAATTGTATGATCGCCGCCGGCGATCCGCAGCAGGCCCGCGACGTGCTGTCCAATCTCTCCGAGGCGCTGGCCAAGGATGCCGCCATCATTGCCGTGCTCAAAAAGCTCGATCAGATCGAGGAAGCCCGCAAGCTCGGTGACCCCAACGTGCTGGAGCAACTGCTCGCGGCCGATCCCGACGATCACGCCGCGCGCATCAAGCTTGCCAAGATCCGCAATGTCGAGGGCGACCGCGTGGCGGCGGCCGATCACCTCCTCAAGGTGATGAAGCGCGACCGGGCCTTTGACGACGACGGCGCGCGGCGCGAACTGCTGCAGTTCTTCGACGTCTGGGGTCCGATGGACCCGGCGACGCTCTCGGCACGGCGCAAACTGTCGTCGATCCTGTTCTCGTGACGCCTTTGTGACGCGCTCTCTTGAGATTTCAGGCGGGCGCACCATTTCTTGTCCATAGCGGCGGCCCATGAGCGGCGGCGGCGCCGCAATTACCAAGAAAGCGCCCGACAGCGACGGGGTATGGTCAGAAATGCAAGTTGGAAATGCGCGTTATCTGAGGCCACAGGACCTGCCGGATATGCTTCCGGTGTTTCCGCTGACGGGCGTGCTCCTGCTTCCCGGCTCGCAATTGCCGCTGAACATTTTCGAGCCGCGCTACCTTGCCATGTTCGACGATGCGCTGGCTGGAAACCGCCTGATCGGCATGGTCCAGCCCTTCTTCGGCGAGGCCCGCGAGGAAGCCGGCCAGGCGCACATGCAGGCGCTCTGCCAGGTCGGCTGCATCGGCCGGATCACCTCCTTCGCCGAGATGGAGGACGGTCGCTACCTGACCTCCCTGACCGGCATCTGCCGTTTCCGCCTCTTCGACGAACAACATCCGACGAAGGGTTATCGCAATTTCCGCATCGCGCCCTTCGCCGCCGATCTTGCCGGGCCACAGGACGAAGCCCAGGTTGACCGGGAAGCCCTGCTGGCCGCCTTCCGGGCGTATCTCGACGCCAACAAGCTGGAGGCGGACTGGGAAAGCGTCGAGCGGGCGAGCAATGCCACGCTGGTCAATTCCATGGCGATGATGTCGCCCTACGGCCCGGCCGAGAAGCAGGCGCTTCTGGAAGCCCCGGACCTCAAGACCCGCGCCGAAACGCTGATCGCCATCACCGAAATCGTGCTTGCCCGCAGTTTCGGCGATATCGAAAACATTCTGCAGTAAGGCTAGCGCCATGGAAGACAGGACCAGCCGCGTGGACCCGAAACTGCTTGAACTTCTCGTCTGCCCGCTGACCAAGGGCCGCCTCAGCTACAACGCCGCCGACAATGAACTGATCTCGGAAAAGGCAAAGCTCGCCTATCCGATCCGCGACGGCATCCCGATCATGCTGATTTCCGAGGCGCGCAAGATCGAGGATTGATCAATCAGATCGGCTGGCCGCCCAGCAACTTCGGCTCGCCCTGCCCGCCAAGCCCCGACGCCTGCCGGATGAAGAACGACTTCAGCGACGGCATGCGATCGACGATCCCCAATCCGAAATCACGCAGCGCCCGGACCGGCGTGATGTCGTTGGAAAACAGCCGGTTCAGCACGTCCGTCGTCACCCCCATGCGGAACGTGTCGAAGCGCCGCCAGCTCTGGTAGCGCTCGAGCACCGCGAGCGAGCCGATATCGAGACCGAGGCGATCGGCGTCGACGATGGTTTCGGCCAGCGCCGCCACATCCTTGAAGCCGAGATTGAGGCCCTGGCCGGAAATCGGATGGATGCCGTGTGCAGCATCGCCCGCGAGTGCGAAGCGCGGAGCGATGAAATCCCGCGCCAGCGTCAGGCCGAGCGGAAAGGCCTGCCGTCCGCCGACGACCTTCAGCGTGCCGAGCTTGTGGCCGAAGCGCCGCTCCAGCTCTTCTTCGAAAACGAGGTCGTCGCTGGCGATCAGGCGTTCCGCGTCGTGTGTCCACTCCGTCCAGACCAGGGAGGAACAATTGTTCTTCAAGGGCAGCGTCGCAAACGGACCGGCCGGCAGGAAATGCTCCTCCGCCGTGCCGTCATGCGGGCGCTCGTGCTCGACGGTGGTCACGATGCCCGACTGGCCATAGTCGAAATCGACGGTCTTGATGCCGGCGGCATAGCGCAGCTTCGAGCGCACACCGTCACAGGCGATGAGCAAACGCGCATCGAGCACGTCGCCGCTCGAAAGCGTGACAGCAACCGCATGATCGCCGCTCTTGAAATCCTTTGCCGTTGTCGACTGGCGGACATCGACGCCAAGGGCGCCCGCTGCCTTTCGCAACGCGCCGACCAGCGCCACGTTCGGCACCATATGGGCAAACGGCCGCCCATCGACGCCACCGTCTTCAAACGTCAGGAACACCGGGCGGACCGGATCGGCGGTTTTCGAATCGGTGATCACCATGCGCTTGATCGGCTCGGCTTCCGGCTCGATTTCGCTCCAGATGCCGAGCACGTCGAGCATCTGCGAGGCTGCGGCGATGATCGCCGAGGCGCGCTCGTCCTTCTTCCAGGCATCCGCTGGCGCGCCGTCGATCAGGGTCACAGCGAGATGCGGCGCGGACTTTTTGATGGATACGGCCAGCGACAGGCCGACATAACCGCCGCCCGCAATCAGCACATCGATCATCTCTCATTCTCCCGTCGCTCTTGAGCATTGCTTGTTGCCTATATAGATCATTGCTGCGCCCCTTCCTACCACCGGCGCCATTCTAGCGCTGGAGATTGCCGAAATGTCGCGCCCCAACCCCGCCCCGATGGATGTCCTCCTGCAGACGCTGGACCTGGAGAAGCTCGAGGAGAACCTGTTTCGCGGCCGCTCGCCGCAGGTCGGCTGGCAGCGCGTCTTCGGCGGACAGGTCATCGGCCAGGCACTGGTGGCGGCGCAACGCACCGTCAGCGAAGGCCGCTATGTGCATTCGCTGCACGCTTATTTCATGCGGCCCGGCGATCCGGCGGTGCCGATCATCTATGATGTCGACCGTATCCGTGACGGATCGAGCTTCGCCACCCGCCGCGTCGTCGCCATCCAGCACGGCAAGGCGATCTTTGCCCTGTCGGCCTCCTTCCAGTTCGACGAGGACGGCTTCGACCACCAGATCACCATGCCGGACGTGGCGCCGCCGGAAAGCCTGATGGGCGAGCAGGACATCAAGGAGAAATTCCTGGTGAATGCGCCCGAGGCCATCCGCCGCTACTGGGAGCGCCCGCGGCCGATCGAGATCCGCCCCGTCTCGCTCAAGCATTATTTCTCGCGCGACAAGCTGGAGCCCGTACAGGACGTCTGGGTAAAGGCGGTCGGCACAGTCCCGAACGAGCGCCATATCCAGGCGGCCGTGCTTGCCTATATCTCCGATATGACCCTGCTCGACACGGCGCTTTACGCGCACGGCACCTCGGTCTTCGACCGCGACCTGCAGGTGGCGAGCCTCGATCACGCCATGTGGTTCCACAGGCCCTGCCGCATGGATGACTGGTTGCTCTATACCCAGGATAGCCCGAGTGCGTTTGGTGCGCGCGGCATGACCCGCGGCAGCCTTTTTGATCGTTCCGGCGTGTTGATTGCCTCCGTTGCCCAGGAAGGCTTGATCCGGAAAAAGGCATCTGAATAAAAAAGCGTCATTTTTTAATTTTTGCCTATTTTTTCATCGTTTAAGTTGACGATTTTTTAACATTCCGCCGTCCGCATCCGGTAAAATGTGGCATTTCCATGTCTTTTCATGGGGTTAACAGCCCCGCCCGAAACTGGCACGCGCCTTGAATAGCAATGCGCGGTCGTTGGGGATTTTGTGCTCGGCGGCAAGGAGAGACGGCCCCGAGCCGAACATGAACAAGGATGGGAAACCAGATGAAAATTGTGATGGCCATTATCAAGCCGTTCAAGCTCGATGAGGTTCGCGAAGCCCTCACCGCTGTTGGCATCCAAGGCCTGACTGTGACTGAAGTGAAGGGTTACGGGCGCCAGAAGGGGCACACAGAAATCTATCGCGGCACCGAATATGCCGTCAGCTTCCTGCCGAAGCTGAAAATCGAAATCGCCGTCGCCTCCGAGATCGTCGACAAGGCCGTCGAGGCGATCGCATCCGCGGCCAAGACCGGTCAGATCGGCGACGGCAAGATCTTCGTCTATTCGATTGACCATGCGGTGCGCATTCGTACCGGCGAAACCGATTCAGAAGCGCTGTAAGTCACGGCCGTTCAGGGAGCTATATTGCAAATGTCCTCATTCAAACTTTCCACCTCTCTCGGACGCGTGAGCGCTGCCGCCGCAGCCTTCCTCGCCCCAGCCATTGCCTTTGCGCAGGAAACAGCGCCAGCCGCCGCTGAAGTCGTGGCCGCAGCGCCGGTTCCGGACAAGGGCGACACCACCTGGATGCTCGTGTCCTCGGCGCTCGTGCTCCTGATGACGGTTCCTGGCCTTGCCCTCTTTTACGGCGGCCTCGTGCGCACGAAGAACATGCTGTCCGTGCTCATGCAGGTGCTGATGATCGCCTCCGTCGCGATGGTCGTCTGGGTGATCTATGGATATTCCATGGCCTTCACGGCCGGCGGCAGCCTGAACGCCTTCGTCGGCGGCTTCTCCAAGCTGTTCCTTGCCGGTGTCGACACGACGACCGTCGTTGAAACCTTCTCCAAGGGCGTCGTCATTCCGGAACTGGCATTCGTCATCTTCCAGATGACCTTTGCCGCGATCACCCCCGGCCTCATCGTCGGTGCCTTCGCCGAACGCGTGAAGTTCTCCGCCGTGATCCTGTTCACGATCCTGTGGCTGACCTTCATCTACTTCCCGATCGCTCACATGGTCTGGTTCTGGGGCGGCCCGAGCCTCTATGCCGATCCGTCCGGCCTGATCTTCGGCTTCGGCGCGATCGACTTCGCAGGCGGCACCGTCGTTCACATCAATGCCGGTATCGCAGGTCTCGTCGGCTGCATCATGGTCGGCAAGCGTACCGGCTTCGGCAAGGACATGATGGCTCCGCACTCGATGACGCTCACCATGGTCGGCGCCTCCCTTCTGTGGGTTGGCTGGTTCGGCTTCAACGCCGGCTCCAACCTTGAAGCCAATGGCTATGCCGCGCTCGCCATGATCAACACCTTCGTTGCCGCCGCCGCCGCAGTGATCTCCTGGTCGGTCGTCGAAACCTTCACCCGCGGCAAGGCTTCGATCCTCGGCGCGGTATCGGGTGCCGTCGCCGGCCTCGTCGTCATCACGCCTGCTGCCGGCTTCGTCGGCCCGATGGGTGCCATCGTCATGGGTCTCGTCGTTTCGCCGATCTGCTACTTCTTCGTCTCCACCGTGAAGAACAAGTTCGGTTACGACGATACGGCTGACGTTTTCGGCGTTCACTGCATCGGCGGTATCCTCGGCGCACTGCTGACCGGCGTCTTCGTCAATCCGGCCCTCGGCGGCGCAGGCATCGTCGATTACTCGACCGCCGATTTCGCAGCCGGTTATGCCGGAACGGCAGCTCAGGTCTGGTCGCAGTTCAAGGGTGTGATCGTCACGCTGCTGTGGTCGGGCATCGGCTCGGCGATCCTCTACAAGATCGTCGACGTGATCGTCGGCCTGCGTGTCCCGGTCGAAGCCGAACGCGAAGGTCTCGACCTGTCGTCGCACGGCGAAGCCGCCTACCATTCCTAAGAAATTGCGGAGCCGGGAAAACCGGCTCCGTATCCAGTCCCGTCGCGGTTTCGGATCAAACGAAACCGCATTTCGCCCGGATCTCGTATCCGGGCTTTTTTTGTGTCCGGCTTGCCCTGGCAGTGGAAAACCAGCCCGGCGGCAGCGTTTCCCGTAAACGAAGCATCAAGGTTAATAGGGCTTTAACCCTCCTCTGCTTACGGTGGAAGCATGTGCGCATTGCGCTTTGCAGACGAACGGGCAGCAGGTCACCATGAGCAGAAGCAATCAGGCGGTATTCGACAACCGTTCCAACCGGTTTGTGCTTTCCACATTTGTCTGGCGGCAGGTGGCCGCGCTGGCGGGCATTTCAGTGTTCGTCGCGCTCGGCTTCGCGGTTGCAGCGTTATCGACCTGGAATGTCTCCGATCCGAGCTTCTCCTATGCGACCGCGGATGCCCCGACCAACATTCTCGGTTATACGGGTGCGGCCTTCGCCGATATCTTCATGCAGTTCTTCGGCATTGCCAGTGTCGTCGCGCTGCTTCCCGTCGTTGCCTGGGCGCTGGTCCTGATCTCCAGCAAACCCTTCGACCGCATCCTCAAGCGCGCGGCCGCCTGGTTCGGCGGCTCGGTGCTCGCCTCCGCCGCTCTCGGCTGCATTCCGGCGCCGGTCACCTGGCCGCTGCCGAGCGGCCTCGGCGGTGTTTTCGGGGACATGATCCTGAGGTTCCCGGCGCTCTTTACCGGTGCCTTTCCGTCCGGAACGTTCGGCCTGGTGCTGGGTGTCCTGCTCGCCCTGCCCGCCACCTATTTCCTGGTCTACAGCGCAGGCGTGATCGGGGTCGCCGATCAGGAAGACGATTTGCCGGTACCCGCTCCAGCGCCAAGCAAGGCGCGCACGGTCAGCGACGAACTGGAGGACGACGAATCCGGGGGCATCGTCATGGTCATTGCCGGCGCGTTCACCCATATGCGCTTCACCGCGCAGGCGCGCTTGCGCCGCCTGTTCGGCCTCAGCGGCCGCCGCAAGCCGGCCTCGCGCCACTATGACGAGCCCTACGACTTCAACACCGACGAATTCGGCACGCTGAACGAACCGGTGCGCCCGAAGACCACTGCCCGTTCGGAGCGGGTCGAGCCCTCGCTCGACCGCAGCGAGCGCCGCGTTGTCGCAGCACCGCCCATGTCGATCGACGACGATGACGACGATGATTTCCTCGACGCCGGCCGGCCGGCCGGCATCATGCCGGAAGACGATGAGGACGGCGACATCGATGCCGCCGCCGATTGGGCGCCGGTGCCCGCACCACGCAAGCAGCCGCCGGCTCAGCTCAACGCACGCGTCGTTCCCGCCGCCCCGCGTCCGAAGACAGGCCAGCGCGTCGAGCGCGAAGCGCAAAGCTCCTTCGTCGCGGACGACGACGATTTCATCCTGCCGCCGCTGCATTTCCTCGCCGAGCCGAAAAACGTCGTGCGCGACGCGACCCTGTCGGCCGATGCGCTGGAACAGAATGCCCGCATGCTGGAAGGTGTGCTGGAAGATTTCGGCGTCAAGGGCGAGATCATCCATGTCCGCCCCGGCCCCGTCGTCACGCTCTACGAACTGGAGCCCGCCCCCGGCATCAAGTCCTCCCGCGTCATCGGCCTTGCCGACGATATTGCCCGCTCTATGTCGGCGATCGCCGCCCGCGTCGCCGTCGTCCCCGGCCGCAATGCCATCGGCATCGAACTGCCGAACCATCGCCGCGAGACGGTCTACCTGCGCGAACTGATCGGCTCCCGCGATTTCGAGACCAGCAAGACCAAGCTTGCCATGGCGCTCGGCAAGACGATCGGTGGCGAACCGGTGATCGTCGACATTGCCAAGATGCCGCATCTGCTGGTCGCCGGCACCACCGGCTCGGGCAAGTCGGTCGCCATCAACACGATGATCCTGTCGATCCTCTACCGCCTGAAGCCGGAACAGTGCCGCCTGATCATGATCGACCCGAAGATGCTAGAACTCTCCGTCTATGACGGCATTCCGCATCTGCTCTCCCCCGTCGTCACCGATCCGAAGAAGGCTGTCGTCGCGCTGAAGTGGACCGTGCGCGAGATGGAAGAGCGCTACAAGAAGATGTCGAAGATCGGCGTGCGCAATATCGACGGCTTCAACAGCCGCGTTGAGCAGGCGCTGGCCAAGGGCGAGCAGATCAGCCGTACGGTCCAGACCGGCTTCGACCGCCAGACCGGCGAGGCGATCTACGAGACGGAAGAATTCGACCTGGCCCCGATGCCCTATATCGTCGTCATCATCGACGAAATGGCCGACCTGATGATGGTCGCCGGCAAGGACATCGAAGGCGCCGTCCAGCGCCTGGCCCAGATGGCGCGCGCCGCCGGCATCCACGTCATCATGGCGACGCAGCGCCCCTCCGTCGACGTCATCACCGGCACGATCAAGGCCAACTTCCCCACCCGAATCTCCTTCCAGGTGACCTCGAAGATCGACAGCCGCACCATCCTCGGCGAACAGGGCGCCGAACAGCTGCTCGGTATGGGCGACATGCTCTACATGGCCGGCGGCGGCCGCATCCAGCGCGTCCACGGTCCCTTCGTGTCTGACACCGAGGTCGAGGACGTGGTCGCCTACCTCAAGACGCAAGGGGCGCCGCAATATCTCGACGCCATCACCGAGGATGACGACGAGGACGGCGAAGGCGGCGGCCCTGCCGGCACCTCCAACCTCGCCGAATCCGACGACCCTTACGACCAGGCCGTCGCCATCGTGCTGCGCGACGGCAAGGCCTCGACATCCTACGTCCAGCGCCGCCTCGGCATCGGCTACAACCGCGCCGCCTCGCTGATCGAGCGGATGGAACAGGAAGGCATCATCGGCCCGGCCAACCATGCCGGCAAGCGCGAGATTCTCGTGCCCACCGAAAGCGAAATCACCGGCCGCTAAAACCGCACATGACCCTCGTCGAGCCGGGCCGGACGAACGGCCTGGGCGACCTCACGGCGAATTGAAGACGGGCGCAGGCAACGCCTTGAAGGTGCCGCACTTGCGCTCCACATGAGACTGGAAATGAAGGAGATTGCCATGACAGACACCGAAACCGGCCGCAGGAAACAGGAAAGCAAATTTTCGCCCCTGTCCCGCCGATTCTTCGCCGGTGGTCTTGCCGTCTTCGCCGCTTTGACCTTCATCGCCCTTCCCATCGAGCCCGCCCGGGCGCAGGCGAGCGTCGCCCAGAAAATCGCCGATCATTTCGCCTCCGTGAAGACGATGAGCGGCGAGTTCGTGCAGTTCGGCCCGCGCGGCGAGCAGACCGGTGGCAAGTTCTATATCAGCCGCCCCGGCAAGATCCGCTTCAACTACGAAGCCCCCTCGCCGATGCGGGTGATCGCCGACGGCAAGTCTGTCGTCATCGGCAACCAGAAAATGAAGACCTGGGATATCTATCCGCTGTCGAAGACACCGCTGAAGCTGCTCCTCTCCGACGATATCGACCTGACCGGCAAGATGGTGCGCGACGTCAAGGAAGAGGCCGATCTGATCACCATCGTGCTGGGTGACAAAAGCGTCTTCGGCGATGCGACGATCACGCTGATGTTTGACCCGAAGACCTATGACCTGCGCCAATGGACGATCACCGACGCGCAGAAGAAGGATACGTCCGTCATGATCTTCAACGTCAAGAACGGCGTGCCGATGGATGACAAGGTCTTCCAGATTCCTTACGACGACGTGCGCAACAAGTCGAAATGACCCGCACCTTATAGGCCAATGGCCGCACTGACCGGAACTCAGACCGCCTCGCGGTCGATACGCCGCGTCATCAGGATCTCGTCGATCTCCCGTCCCTCGTGGATCGTGCCGCCGGCTATGCGGCCCGCCTCGACAAAGCCCTCGCGCCGGTAGAACCGGATGGCCGCCGGGTTTTCGGCGCTGACGGCAAGCTCCAATTGCCGGATACCGGCTTCGCGGGCATGGCAAGCAATCGCTTCGAGAAGCGCTTTCGCGTGACCGCCGCCGCGCCGGTCGCGACGCACATAAACCATGACGACGGTAGCCCGGTGCGCCATCTTGCTGGCGCCCTGCCGAATAAGCCCCATGATGGCAACCGGCTCTTCGTCGAGAAAATCGACGAAGACCGCATTGACGGTCAGGCGGTGGCGCCACTCGTCATCCGGCAGCTTTTCCCAATCCGCGGCGCTGCTGGCAAAGACGGCCGGCTCGGCGCGCAGGGCTTCGAGCCGGATGCGGCGAAAGATGTCGAAATCCTCGGGGCCGAGATGCCGGATCATGCGGGACCTTTCCGGAAAAGCCGGGCCGTATCCAGCGCGGCAAATGAAACCTGAGCGGCAATAGATATCACCGTGCGCAACTGTCAATATCGGCTGCAAATCCAATGGCCAAGCGCGATAAAAGCCCTTAAGACGAGACGCGCCGGTGGACGGCGCCCGCCTCAACGAAGCACACCCAAGGAAAGACCTCCCGCATGGCATTGTCGATCGCGACCTGGAACATCAACTCGGTGCGCCTGCGCATGCCGCTGGTCGAACATCTGCTGAAGACCTGGTCGCCGGACATCCTCTGCCTGCAGGAAACCAAATGCCCGAACGATCTGTTCCCCTTTTCGCCACTGAAGGCGCTCGGCTACGAGCACATCGCCATTCACGGCCAGAAGGGTTACCACGGCGTCGCCACCATTTCCCGCCTGCCGCTGCACGAGCTGACCGACCGGCGCGACTATTGCGGCGTCGGCGATGCCCGCCATCTCTCCGTGGTGTTTGAAAAATCGGCCAAGAAGATCCGGCTGCACAATTTCTATGTGCCGGCCGGCGGCGACGAGCCGGACCGGGCAATCAATCCGAAATTCGGCCACAAGCTCGATTTCATCGACGAGATGAAGCTGCTGCATGCCGAAAGCGAAGCCGGCATCTCGTCCATTCTGGTTGGCGACCTCAATATCGCGCCGCTGGAAGACGACGTCTGGTCGCACAAGCAGCTTTTGAAGATCGTCAGCCACACGCCGATCGAGACGCAGGGCCTGACGTCAGTCCTCAATGGCGGTGCCTGGGTCGACCTGATGCGCCAGCACACGCCATCTCCGGAAAAGCTCTACACCTGGTGGAGCTACCGCGCCAAGGATTGGGAAGCCGCCGACCGCGGCCGCCGCCTCGACCACGTCTGGTCCTCCGCCGACCTTTCTCCGCATTTGACCCGCGTCGACATCCTGAAAGAGGCCCGCGGCTGGGAACGTCCGTCGGACCACGTACCCGTCATTGCGCATTTCGATCTTTGAGAAATTTTCACCGCCAGCCGAGCGCCGGTGCGACATACTTCAGGATCGCCTCGATGACATGGGCGTTATATTCGACGCCAAGCTGGTTCGGGACCGTCAACAAAAGCGTATCCGCTTCGCCAATCGCCTCGTCCTCGGCCAGCTGCCTGACCAGAATGTCAGGCTCAGCGGCATAGGACCGGCCGAAGATCGCCCTGGTATTGTCGTCGATATAACCGACCGTATCCTGTTCCTTGCTGCCAGCGCCGAAATAGGCGCGGTCGCGGTCATCGACCAGTGCGAAGATGCTGCGGCTGACGGACACCCGCGGCGTGCGCGTATGGCCAGCTTCCTTCCATGCCTCCCTGTAAGCACGGATCTGCGCCGCCTGCTGGACGTGGAAGGGTTCGCCGGTTTCGTCGTTCTTCAGCGTTGAGCTCTGCAGGTTCATGCCGAGCTTCGCCGCCCATATGGCCGTGGCGTTCGAGCTTGCGCCCCACCAGATCCGGTCACGCAAGCCCTCCGAATGCGGCTCGACGCGCAAGAGGCCGGGCGGGTTGGGAAACATCGGCCGCGGGTTCGGCTGGGCAAAACCTTGGCCTTTCAGGACTTCGAGCAAGACTTCGGTATGTCTGCGGCCCATATCCGCATCCGTCGAGCCTTCCTGCGGCTCAAATCCGAAATAGCGCCAGCCATCGATCACCTGTTCGGGAGAGCCGCGGCTGATGCCGAGCTGGAGGCGCCCGTTCGCGATCAGGTCGGCGCTCCCGGCATCCTCGGCCATGTAGAGCGGGTTCTCATAGCGCATGTCGATAACCGCCGTGCCGATCTCGATCTTTTTGGTCCTGGCACCGGCGGCAGCCAGAAGAGGAAACGGCGAGGCGAGCTGCCGGGCAAAATGATGGACGCGGAAATAGGCACCGTCAGCGCCGAGCTCTTCGGCGGCAACAGCCAGATCGATCGACTGCAGAAGCGCATCGCCGGCCGAGCGGGTCTGTGATTGGGGTGAAGGGTTCCAGTGCCCGAAAGAAAGGAAACCGATTTTCTTCATGATGATTCTACCTGACGGTGGCTGAATGTTTTTGGCTGTCATCGCCTAGATGGGAAGCGACAACCGCGAAGAGAAGGGCAAAGCGCAGCGTTTCAGGCAGGAGAACGGATATGGTCGCGACGCACAAGCACCGCTGGAAACGGCGCCGCCGTCTATCCGAACCGCGGCGCCAGCTTTTGCATGTCACGGATCATCGTCTGCAGATTGTCTTTGATCCGTGCTTCGACGACGACGGCCACTTCCGGATATTCCTCCAGCATGCGGCGAAACAGCGGACGGTTGATGCGGATGACTTCGCTGTCTTCCTCGGCAGTTGCGGTGAACTTGCGCTCGACGAAGGAAATCATCGCCAGTTCAGAGAGAAGCGTTCCGCGCCCAACCGTATCGACGACCTCGACGCCGCCGTCGACCAGGCTGCGCGTCAGACTGAACGAGCCGCTGGCAATGGCAAAGGCGCAATCGGCGGGTGCGCCTTCGCGAAAGAGCTGCTGGCCCCTGTTGAGGCGTCGGCGCTCAGCCCCGAAGGCGATCAGCCGCAGCTTGTCGTCATCGATATCCGCAAACAGCGGCACGAGGGACAGAAGGGCGATGTCGTCATTCAGCGACAAGGGAATACCTCGGAAAGAGCATAAGGCCGGGTGTCGTCACGTCCCGTGTCTTCAGGGAACGATCTTGTACCCGCCATTCTCTGTCACCAAAATCTCCGCATTGGAAGGGTCGCGTTCGATTTTCTGGCGCAGGCGATAGACATGGGTTTCGAGCGTGTGGGTCGTCACGCCGGAATTGTACCCCCAGACCTCTTCGAGCAGCACGTCGCGCGTCACCACTTTCTGGTCGGCACGATAGAGATAGCGGATGATCGCCGCTTCCTTTTCGGTGAGCCGGATCTTCTGGCCGTTTTCCAGCGTCAGCAGCTTCTGCCCCGGCTTGAACGTATAGGGACCGACGGTGAAGGTCGCGTCCTCGCTCTGCTCATGTTGGCGCAGCTGCGCCCGGATGCGGGCAAGCAGAACGGCGAAGCGGAACGGCTTGGTCACATAATCGTTGGCACCCGCTTCCAGTCCAAGAATGGTATCGGAATCGGTGTCATGGCCGGTCAGCATGATGATCGGCGCCTTGAAGCCACCCTTGCGCAGGAGCTTCACCGCCTCGCGCCCGTCCATGTCCGGCAGGCCGACATCCATCACCAGAAGAGCGATCTGCTGGTTGCGAGCCGCATGGATGCCCTTGGCCGCCGTCGGCTCCTGAAGAATGGTGAATTCCTCATAGAGGGAAAGCTGCTCCGTCAGCGTTTCGCGCAGGTCGTTGTCATCATCGACGAGAAGAATGGTGCGGGCCGACATGCTGAGATCCCTCCTTGCTTCCGGATTGAAACTGGCTCAATGGAAGCTTCACCCGTTTGTTACATATTGTGTAGTGCTATGGTGTGGTTTCAGATCACGGACAACGCAAAAAACTGTGTGTAAAATGCGACGAAAACCCCGCAAGGCCGCAAATCACGCCCGCACCATCGTCGTCAGAAGAAAACCGGGAAATCGAAGCCGCGCGCTCGTCACTTTCGCAGGCCGCACCGAGGAGGCCGCGATCGGTCGCAGCGGCGTCAGCTCACGCAAGCGCGAAGGCGATGGCGCTACCCCGATCGCCGCCATGCGCCTCGTCGGCGGCTACGTCCGCCGCGACCGCGTCACCCTGCCGCCGACCGCTTTGCCGCTCCGCTTCACACCGCAGAACCTGCTCTGGTGCGACGAACCGCGCGATGCGAACTACAACCGTCCCGTCACCACGCCGTTCAAGCCCAGCCACGAAAAGATGCGCCGCGACGACGGCCTCTATGACATCTGCCTGGTGATGGACTGGAACCTGCGCAGCCGCAAACGCCATGGCGGCTCGGCCATCTTCTTCCATCTCGCCAAGCCCGGCTATACCCCGACGGAAGGTTGTGTCGCCGTCAACCGTCCGGCGATGAAGCGGCTGCTGCGGTTCATGCGGCGGGGGACGGTGGTGAGGGTGGTGAGATGACGGGCAAGTTCGGCAATCACAAGGCATCCGTGAACACGCCCCTCTACATCGCCGTGGGGAAATTCGGTCCATCGCAAGGACCGCGATGGAGCGAATACATTGCCTGGTCGGGCCTGACGCAACTTGATGAGGTCGTGACGCTCGACGGGATGATTTGCCCGGTCATTCTTGAGGAAACGAAGGCCAGCTATTGGGATCACATCGTCAACGAAGACGGCATGCTGAACTTCTTCACGGACCTTGATTTTTTCAGGCAGGAACTCGGCTCGCCCGCGAACGTCAACATCCTCGCGGTTCTGCGCAATCCAACAGAAGAGGCAGTCCAGGAAGGCTTGGGCGATCGCTTTCAATTTGTTGGGTACGACCTTTTGGATCAGGGCCACAGCGTCAGTGCGCTGTGCAACTGTGGAGGTTTTCCGGATGTCTTCGCCAACGCAGAGCTTTCAACACACGGTTTGCTTGAAAACTATGGCAGGGCAAGGGAAGTTCAGCGTCGCCTGCGGGAACTTTACCCGCACGAGCGTCACGCCGATTGCAACATCTGGGCTATTTTTCGGATGGACGCGGCATGACGTGCGCTTGCGGTGACGATGCTGTGCCGCGTCCAATGTGCAGTCTGCGTAGGTAACATTGGTCGTCGCCGCTCACCCAACCGAGCGCGGCGCCACGAACCGCTCCAGATAACCCGTGCCCTTGGCAACCTCATCCCAGCCGTCGACATCGAAGTCGATGACAGCGAGGCCAGCCGTCGGGAACTTCTCCTTCATGCGGCCCATGGCATCCGCGTCGCCATCCGCAACCAGCAGCGACGCGGCATCCTCCATGCCCGGATTATGGCCGACGACCAGCAAGGTGCGGATGCCGGGCTCGACTGTCCGGATCACATCGAGAATGCGCTCGGCCGACACCTCGTAGACGCCCGGCGCCTCGCGCTCGGCGACCTTCTTCGACAGGGCATCGCGCACCAGCGCCCACGTTTCCTGCGCGCGGCGGGCGGGCGAGACGAGAGCGAGATCGGGGATCAGCTTTTCGCGGGCCATATAGGCGCCGATGACGGGTGCTGCCTTGCGCCCGCGCTCCGCCAGTGGCCGCTCACGATCGGCAACACCGTCGGGCCATGCGGATTTGGCGTGGCGCAGAAGGATAAGGCGGCGTTTCGGCTTCAACGATTTCTTGGTCATCTTCCTCCTCCCACCTCCCCTTTGAGGGGGAGGCCGCAGCGAAGCTGCGGGTGGGGGGTGATCGTGAGGTGGCCACCAAGGTCACCCCACCCCGGCACGGCATGCCGACCCTCCCTCAAGGGGAGGGTAGAGTGCTTACTTCCAGTCGCGGATGTCGACGAAGTGGCCGGAGACGGCGGCTGCCGCTGCCATGGCGGGCGACACCAGATGGGTGCGGCCCTTGAAGCCCTGGCGGCCTTCGAAGTTGCGGTTGGAGGTCGAGGCGCAGCGCTCGCCCGGCTTCAGGCGGTCGTCGTTCATGGCAAGGCACATGGAGCAGCCCGGCTCGCGCCAGTCGAAACCGGCTGCCTTGAAGATCTTGTCGAGGCCTTCGGCTTCCGCCTGTTCCTTGACGAGGCCCGAGCCCGGCACGATCATCGCCGAAACGGTCGGGGCAACGGTGCGGCCTTCAACGACCTTGGCGACTTCGCGCAGGTCCTCGATGCGGCCGTTGGTGCAGGAGCCGATGAAGACGCGGTCGATGTTGATGTCGGTGATCTTCGTACCCGGCTTCAGGCCCATATAGTCGAGCGCACGCCACTTCGAGGTGCGCTTGTTCTCGTCCTGGATTTCGTCCGGGTTCGGAACGATGCCCTGAACGGAGATGACGTCTTCCGGCGAGGAACCCCAGGAGACGATCGGCGGCAGGGCGGCGGCATCGAGAACGACGACCCGGTCGAAATGGGCGCCTTCGTCGGTGTGCAGCGTCTTCCAGTAGGCGATCGCCTGCTCCAGTTCTTCGCCCTTCGGCGCGCGCGGCTTGCCCTTGATATATTCGAAGGTCTTTTCGTCCGGCGCGATCAGGCCGGCGCGGGCGCCGCCTTCGATCGTCATGTTGCAGATGGTCATGCGGCCTTCCATCGACAGCGCGCGGATGGCTTCGCCGGCGAACTCGATGACGTGGCCGGTGCCGCCGGCCGTGCCGATCTCGCCGATGATGGCAAGGATGATATCCTTGGCGGTGACGCCTTCCGGCAGTTGGCCGTCGACACGCACCAGCATGTTCTTGGCCTTCTTCTGGATCAGCGTCTGGGTGGCGAGCACATGCTCGACCTCGGACGTGCCGATGCCATGTGCCAGCGCCCCGAAGGCGCCATGCGTCGAGGTATGGCTGTCGCCGCAGACGATCGTCATGCCCGGCAGGGTGAAGCCCTGTTCCGGACCGACGATGTGGACGATGCCCTGGCGCTTGTCGCTGGCCGAATAATATTCGACGCCGAAATCGGCGGCGTTCTGGGCCAGTGCCTCGACCTGGATGCGGCTTTCCTCGTTCTTGATGCCGAGATGGCGATCCGGCGACGTCGGCACGTTGTGGTCGACGACGGCAAGCGTCTTTTGCGGCGCACGCACCTTGCGGTTCGTCATGCGCAGCCCCTCGAACGCCTGCGGGCTCGTCACTTCGTGAACGAGATGGCGGTCGATGTAGAGAAGACAGGTTCCATCGTCCTGCTGATCGACCAGATGGTCGTCCCAGATTTTATCGTAGAGAGTACGCGGTGCGCTCATGGCTTTTCATCCATAGTAAAGAAGAAGGTCAGGAAAATGGCCGGCAAAAGGGCGCCGGAAACCCAGCCGGGGTCAGGCCCCGAAGATCAACGAAGTCGGCTGTTGAACGCGCCCGAAACGCACGCAAAAAACCGTGCCGGCAGACGCTTGCGGTCCTGCAGCACGACGATTTTCTGCGCAAAACATCCGAATTTGGATTCCATGGGCGCGGATATATCAATTTTTTGACGGTTCGGCAATTGGCGAGATCGAGCGGTGATGGGCGCGCCGCGTACTCCCACTTCTCCCCGGTGGGGAGAAGTGCCGAGCGCATGCGAGGCGATGAGGGGGCCTTGCCGCAAACTCGAGTTCGTGTCGCCCCCTCATCCGGCGCTACGCGCCACCTTCTTCCCGCTGGGGAGAAGAGGCTACCAGCGTTCAGTTCGCCTCTCTGTGCCCCCGCCTTAACCTCTTCTCCAACTGCCGCAACCCCAGCGACAGCCCAATCGTCAGGATCAGATAGATATAGGCGACGATCGAATAGGTCTCGAAGAAGCGGAAGGAGCCAGACGCATAGATCTTTCCCATCTGGGTGATATCGGCGACGCCGAGCACGGAAACCAGCGAACTATCCTTCACCATCGCCACGAAATCATTGCCGAGCGGCGGCAGGATGACGCGAACCGCCTGCGGGAAGACCACCAGCCGGAAGCGTTGATAGCGCGACAGCCCGAGCGCCTTGGCCGCCTCGATCTGGCCCTTGTCGACCGACTGGATGCCGGCGCGGAAGACCTCGGCGATGAAGGCGGAGTAGCCGATGGTGAGCGCCATGATTGCCCGCCACATCAAGGAGACGTCGCGCACCAGAAGCGGCTTGGCATAGCCAGCCTCCACCAGCGGGCCAAGGACCGCGTTGACCAGCGTCACCAGCGCCGGCGCGCCGACAAAGGCGATGTAGAACAGAAGCACGAGGATCGGGATGCCGCGGATGACCTCTGTGTAGAACCGGGCGATCTGGCGCAGGGCTGCGCGCTCCGACAGCGCCATCAGCGCGATGCCGAGCCCCAGCAGCGTGGCGAAGAAAAACCCCAGCAGCGTCACCAGGATGGTGATGCCGACGCCGGCAGAAACGATGGTGAAGACTTGGGCGTAGATATCGTTGGAAACGATCACCACGGCGAGTGCTGCGGCGATAACGGCAAGGGCGACCAGCCACCAGGGATAGTCGCCCTTTTGAGATGTGTGTTGCGGCTGCGCAGGCGTCATCGGATGGTGATCATTCGCCCATCTTGTAGTCGACGAACCACTTCTGGTTCAGCTTGTCGAACGTGCCGTCGGCCTTCAGTGCGGCGATCGCGGCATTGACGGGTGCTACGAGATCCGAGCCCTTCTTGAAGATGAAGCCGAAATCCTCCGTGCCGAGCGGCCCGCCGATCACTTTCAGCGCACCGTTCGCAGAATCGACGTAGCCCTTGGCCGCGACGCTGTCCGTCAGCACCGTATCGACATCGCCGGCCTTCAAGGCCTGCACCGTCGCGCCAAACGTCTCGAACAGTTTTATGCGCGCATTCTGCTCGTTGCCGTCGAGTATCTCATAGACGGCCGTATAGAAAGGCGAGGTGCCCGGCTGAGCCCCGACAAGCCCGTCGGCAAACGCGCCAAAAGTCTTGGCATCGGTGAAGCGGCTCTCGTCGCCGCGCACCAGCATGAACTGCTGCGAACGCATATACGGATCGGAGAAATCCACCTGCGTCTTGCGCTCGTCCTTGATGGTGATGCCGGTCATGCCGATGTCGTACTGGCCGTCCGAGACCGCCTGGATCATCGCGTCCCAGCTTGTGTTCTGGATTTCCAGCTTGAAATTCAGCCGCTTGGCGATCTCCTCCATCGCGTCATATTCCCAGCCGATCGCCTTGCCGCTCTTCGGTTCGACGAACTGCAGCGGCGGATAGGCATTCTCGGTCACGACCACCACCGTCCGCCCGCCCAGATCCGGCAGCTCGGCGGCAAGAGCGCTCAAGGGCGCGAGAACAAGGGCGGTCAGGCCGGCGAGAACGGTGCGGCGGGAAAACATGGATAGCTCCTGAATTGTGGCGGGCAAGACTGTCACGAAACCTCCGGCCAAAGCAAGGAGGGATCGTCCCTTACAGCGGTGTTTCGACGGCGGGCGCTGGCACTATTGCCGATGAAGCGGTGACGTGCAGGGTACCTGGTTCTCTTTTCAACACCATGGGCGGAAAAACTGCCGTCTTTTCTTGCCGCACCGCAGCCTCTAGCGTCCTTTCAAACGGCGGCGCAAGTCTGCTTGCCGCTTATCGTCACGCTTTGTGCCGGAGCAAAAGGAAAGACAATGAAAGCAGCTATAACATCCGCCGTTCTTGCCCTGTCGCTGGTTGCCGCAGCACTTTCGGCCCTTCCCGTGCGGGCGCAGGAGGCGGTGGTGGCGGCCGCAGACGCCGAAGCGCTCTTCACGAGCCCTGAGCCGAAGCTCCACGCCAACAAGCAGGTGGTCTACGGCATCATCCGCGATCTGCTCGAAGCCAATCACTGGGACAAGGCCGGTGACTATCTGACGGAGCGCTACATCCAGCACAATCCCAACGCCGCGTCCGGTCGCGCCGGCGTCGTCGCCTATTTCACGGAAGTCCTGAAGCTTCAGCCTTCGCCGATCCCTGCGAAGATCAAGACCCCGGTCGCCTTCGTGACGGCCGAAGGGGACCTCGTCACCGTCGGCTACGTTCGCGAAATCAAGGATGAGAAGGACCCGGCCAAGACCTACACCACCACCTGGTTTGACACGTGGCGGATCAAGGACGGCAAAGCCGACGAGCATTGGGACCCTGCTACTCGGCCCTGATGGTCCAGACGGCCTTCCTCGCCCCGATCGAAAACGACAGCGGCATGCGCGGCAGTTCCGGCCCGAGCTCGAACTGGTCCTCGCCAGTCTCGACCATGCCGGGATAATGCCGCCAGGTGAGCACCTCGTGCTCGTTGAAAAAATCCAGCGCCAGTCCGGCCTTCAGCAGCGCGTTGACGATATCGCTCAGGGGATGGAACCATTCATACATGCGCTTGTGCGTCAGCGGCCGCGTGTCGCCGGTATAGGTGTGGGTTTCCTCGAACAATAGCGGCGCATCGTGCGGCGTGCGCCAGCGGTGAGCCAGCGAAAGCCTGCCGTCCATGGCCTCATGCTGGAACATCTGCGGATGCCCATCGAGCAGGTAGAGCTTTCCACCGGGCCGCAGCAGGCTTGAAACGACCTTGGCCCAATGGAAGATATCCGGCAGCCAGTGGATCGCACCCCAGGTAACGAAAACCATGTCATAGGTCCGGTGCCCGAGAGCTGCCGCCGCGTCATAGACGGATGCCTCGACGAATGTCGCATCCGTTCCGGCCGTCGCAGCAAATTCGCGTCCTGCGGCAATGGCGACCGGCGAAAAATCGAGCCCGGTCACGCTTGCCGCGCCGAGATGCTTCAGGCTCAGCGTGTCGAGCCCGATATGGCATTGCAGGTGGACGATGTCCTTGGCCGTGACATCGCCGATCTCGCTCTCCTCCAGCGCATGCAGCGACGAGCCGCCGGCCAGCACCTTGGCGATCTGGTAGCGCCCCGTCGTATCCGTCGCATGCAGCTCCGCCCGGTCGTCCCAGTTCAGCCGGTTGGTTTCGATATAATTGTTCATTGCCCCATCCCCCACAGAAAGGCGCACCAAAGAAAAAGGCGGCCCGAAGACCGCCTTGTCCAACAATCCCGATGGATTGAAACTTATTCAGCAGCAGTTTCCGCTGCAGCGGCGGCGGCTTCGGCCGCAGCCTTTGCTTCAGCGGCTTCGGCTGCTGCCTTTTCGGCGGCCAGAGCCTGCGCTGCTGCAACCTTTTCAGCTTCCAGACGCGCCTTTTCGTCGGCAACGGCCTGGCGCTCGGCGTCGTTCAGCTTGCGAGCGCGAACGCCGGTGTCTTCAACGATACGGGCCGACTTGCCGCGACGATCGCGCAGGTAGTAGAGCTTGGCGCGACGGACCTTACCGCGGCGAACGATCTCGACGCTCTCGACGAGCGGAGAATAGACCGGGAATACGCGCTCGACGCCTTCGCCGTAGGAAATCTTGCGGACCGTGAAGCTTTCGTTGATGCCGCCGCCGGAGCGGGCGATGCAAACGCCTTCATAGGCCTGGATACGGGTACGGGTACCTTCCGTCACGCGGACGTTGACGCGAACAGTGTCGCCTGCGGAAAATTCAGGCAGGGTGCGCTTGGCGTCGATCTTGGCGGCCTGTTCGGCTTCCAGCTGCTGGATGATGTTCATTGGTCTAACCTTCTCAAGTTCTTCTGAAACAGCCAGAGCGCTCAATCATGCCTCTTGGACCAAGCCTCGGATGAGGGCCTCAAGGATTTGTTTCTCGGCAAGAGAAACAGGAGCGAATTCACCATTCTTTGTTTTCGAGCTGCGGGATTTTCCCGAACCGGTCGGGCGAATACACCAAAGACCGGCATTTGTCATCCCCGAATGACAAAAATTCTCCGTGCCGCAAGCCTGCGAATGACAATTTCCGCGACTTGCCGCCGGTTGACCCTCGGGCTATGTGCGTTTGTACCGCTGGAGGAGCGTCATGTCCATCACCACTGCCTGTCTTCTGTTTGTCGCCGGCTTTCTGTCTGGCGCCGTCAACGCCGTCGCCGGCGGTGGCACGTTCCTGACCTTCGGTGCGATGACGCTGGCCGGCCTGCCGCCGATCGTCGCCAATGCCACCTCCTCGATCGTGCAGTTTCCGGGCTACGTGACCTCGGCGCTGGCCTATCACAGCGAAATCCGCAAGGATTTTCGCGAAGCGACCATCCTCGGCATCATCTCGCTCATCGGCGGGCTGGCCGGAGCGCTGATCCTGCTCTCGCTGTCCAACCCGTCCTTCCGGGCGATGGTTCCCTGGCTGCTGATCGCCGCCACCGCGATCTTCGCGCTCGGTCCGCTCCTGCGCCCGAACCCGAAGGAAGGCGGCACGCCCGTCGGGCCGCTCGGCCTCGTCGGCCAGTTCGTCACCGCCATCTATGGCGGCTTCTTCGGTGCCGGCATGGGCATCATGATGCTCGCCGTGCTCGGTCTTTCGACCGGCGGCGACTATCACCGCGTCAATGCCTTGAAGAATTTTCTCGCCATGGTGATCGCCGCCGTCGCCATCGTCGTCTTTGCCGGCGGCAATGTCGTCGGCTGGCTGCATGCCGCCTTCATGATCCCCGGCGGCGCCCTCGGCGGCTACGCCGGCGTCTGGCTCGCCCGCCGCGTGCCGCAGGTTTTCATCCGCGCCATCGTGATCGCCGTTGGGCTGCTGCTGGCGGTTTATTATTTCGTCACGGGGTGATGCACCCGGCGGTCAAGAAGCCCGATTGGGTGCAACTGCCAAGCAATGGGGCGCTTCAGGCCCGAAGCGTCAGCGCACCCACTATGCCTGATCGCCCGCGCGAACCAGGCCATCCCTCAGCGATTGAACCTTGTCGTTCAAATCGATCATCTGCGGAACGGTAAATCCGGAACGGCGCAGCAGCGCATCGGTGAGGCATGCGGTCTGGGGCTGAAGGTCGGTGCCCTTCTCCGTCAGGAATACCTCGACCAGGCGTTCGTCCGCCGTGCTTCGCCGCCGCGACAGGAAACCGGCGGCCTCGAGCCGCTTCACCGCCGGCGTAATGGTGCTCGACTCGAGGCCGAGTCGGTCGGCAATGGCGGATATGCTCAGACCATCCCGTTCCCATAGCGCGCTGAGTGCGAGATACTGGGTATAGGTCACGCCGAGTTCATCGAGCATGGGCTTGTACGCCCGGTTGATCGCAATCGCGGCGGAATAGATCGAGAAGCACAATTGGCTGTCGAGCGGCAGGGTTGGGGCGTCGGTCATATCTGGTCTCCGAAATTTAATTTGAACGTTTTCAGCACATTATCACAAAAATCATTATTGCGATAATAAAAATGTGGACAAATAAAAGTCGATGGCATACACGATGATTATCGCGATAACATTTATCGCGCAACAAACAAAGGAGTTACGCAAATGCTCAAGAATGCTCTGCTTGCCGCCGCCTCCATCGTTCTGGCCGCCACCGGCACT
The DNA here is from genome assembly GCF_040126305.1 of Pararhizobium sp. A13. Classification (NCBI taxonomy): domain Bacteria; kingdom Pseudomonadati; phylum Pseudomonadota; class Alphaproteobacteria; order Hyphomicrobiales; family Rhizobiaceae; genus Pararhizobium; species Pararhizobium sp. A13. The sequence continues at coordinate 733,133 of NZ_CP149510.1, forward strand.
TCCACCGCATCGGCACAAGACAACGCTGCCGTAAAGAACATCGTCCTCGTCCACGGCGGTTTCGTCGACGGCGCCGGCTGGAAGGGCGTCTACGACATCCTGAAGAAAGATGGCTACACCGTCAGCATCGTCCAGAATCCGACCACCTCGCTTGCCGATGACGTTGCCGTCACCAAGCGCGCCATCGACCAGCTTGACGGCTCGGTCGTGCTCGTCGGCCATTCCTACGGCGGCGTTGTCGTCAGCGAAGCCGGCACCGACGAGAAGGTCAAGTCGGTCGTCTATATCGCCGCTTTTGCGCCCGACAAGGGCGAGTCTGTCTCGTCACTGATCGCCAATCCGCCGAAAGGCGCCGCGGTACCGCCGATCCTGCCCCCGGTCGACGGCTTCCTGTTCCTCGACAAGACGAAATTCGCCGCATCGTTTGCAGCTGACGTCGAACCCGAAATCGCTGCCTTCATGGCCGATTCCCAGGTTCCGTGGGGCGTTGCAGCCCTCACCGGTGCAGTGACCGAACCGGCCTGGAAGAGCAAGCCGAGCCACTATCTGGTCGCGGCTGATGACCGCATGATCCCGCCGGCCGCCCAGCGCCTGATGGCAAAGCGGGCCGGTTCCACAGTCGTCGAAGTTCCTGGTAGCCATGCGGTGTATGTTTCGAATCCGAAAGCCGTTGCGGACCTTATCGAAAAGGCAGCTGCGGCAGCGAACTGAACGAAATAAACAGATCGCGCCTTGCTATGCCAATGGCCGGGGGATGGTCCATCCCCCGGCCAAAATACATGCGACGTTGAAGACACGGTTTTGGAATGCCGCCTAGGAACGCAGCAGATCCGGCCTGCGTTCAGCCGTCAGCTTGCGCGCCTCGGCCTCGCGCCATTTCTCGATCTCGCCATGATGGCCCGACGTCAGAACCGCGGGGATTTCCATGCCCTCGAAAACCTGCGGCCGCGTGTAGTGCGGATGCTCCAGCAGCCCGCCCTCGAAACTCTCGTGAACACCCGAGAGATCATTGCCCATGACGCCGGGCAGGATGCGCACGACCGCGTCGAGTAGCACCAGCGCCGCCGGTTCGCCGCCGGAAAGGATATAGTCGCCGATCGAAACCTCCTCGAGCCCGCGGCTGTCGATCACCCGCTGGTCGACGCCCTCGAAGCGGCCGCAGACGATGATCGCGCCCGGACCGACTGCCAGCTCGCGCACGCGCTCCTGCGTCAGCGGCAGCCCGCGCGGGCTCATCAAAAGCCGCGGGCGGTCGTCTCCATCAGAGGCATGGTCTATCGCCTTGGCGAGGATATCCGCCCTCAGCACCATGCCGGCGCCGCCGCCGGCCGGCGTGTCATCGACCGTGCGGTGCTTGTCTTCGGCAAAATCGCGGATCTGCACCGTATCCAGCGACCACTGGCCGCGCTCGAGCGCCTTGCCGGACAGCGAATGGCCAAGATGCCCCGGAAACATGTCCGGATAAAGCGTCAGAATGGTCGCGCGGAAGCTCATGGCTTGGCCGCTCACTTCTTCTTAGGCTTGAAGGGCGCGTTCGGATCGTCTTGCCTGTCGTCGACAAGCCCGGCCGCCAGTGGATCGACCAGCATGGTTCCGGCTTCGAGATCGATTTCCAGCACCGACCATTCGGAGAACGGGATCAGCACCGGCCGCTTTCCAGGCCCTTTCAGCTCCAGAAGGTCGCCCGCGCCGAAATCGAAGACGCCGGTGACGGTGCCGTAGCTCTTGCCTTCGCCATCGAGCGCTTCCAGCCCTTCGAGATCGGCATAGAAGAATTCATCGTCGTCGAGATCATCGTCCGGCAGGTTGTCGCGTTCGACGTAAAGATCGAGCCCGTTCAGCGCCTCGGCGGCATTGCGGTCGTTGATGCCGCGGAAGCGCACGATGACAACGTTCTTCGCCTCGCGCACTTCAAGCACTTCGAAAGAGCGGCCGTCCTCGGCGTGGAGATGCCCATAGTCGCCGATCGCCGTCGGCTCGGAGGCGAAGGATTTGACGCGCACTTCACCGCGCAGGCCCTGCGCCGCGCCGATCGTTCCCATCAGGACAGGATTCTTCAGTTTGCTCATCGCCGGGTCGTCTCCAGAGTGTGCCCTTCGAATAAACGAAAACGGGCGGCATGAAAACGCCGCCCGCCTTCAAAACATGCGCTGTCGCGTGGCTTATTCAGCGGCAGCAGCAGCGGCGTCTTCAGCCTTCTGCTTGGCTTCGGCAGCGCGTTCCTGGGCCTTCTTGCCCGGTACCGCCTTTTCCGGGTTGTTGCGGACTTCGCGCTTGGCGATGCCGGCTTCGTTGAGGAAGCGCAGGACGCGGTCGGTCGGCAGGGCGCCGTTCGACAGCCAATGCTGGATGCGCTCGTTGTTCAGCTCAACGCGCTTGGCGTCGTCCTTCTTCAGCATCGGGTTCCACGAACCGACCTTTTCCAGGAAGCGGCCATCGCGCGGCGAACGCACGTCGGCAACGACGATCTGGTAGAACGGACGCTTCTTGGAACCACCGCGGGCGAGACGAATTTTCAGTGCCATGTCATGTACTCCTTGAGATATTCAACCGCCTCTGGCGGCCTTTTTGTGTATTTGTTAGAGCTGATTTCCCTGGGATTGATCTGGTCCGAAAACCGGTAGCCACTTTTCGGGATCAATCCTTGAGATCGGCAGCGATTGCTTCATGATGCCGGATCACCTCGTGGATGATGAAGTTCAGGAACTTCTCCGCGAAATCCGGGTCCAGATTGGCATCCTTCGCCAGGCGGCGAAGGCGTTCGATCTGGTATTCCTCGCGCGCCGGGTCCGCCGGCGGCAAATTGTACTTGGCTTTCAGCACGCCCACCGCCTTGGTGCAGCGAAACCGTTCGGCCAGCATGTGGACGAGCGCCGCGTCGATATTGTCGATCGACTGACGGTAGCTCGACAGTTCTGTTTTGACGGCAGGATCAACCATTCCGCTTCCCGTCCTCGCTCACTTCTTCTTCGGCAGGCCGGGAAGCCCCGGGAAACCGCCGCCGAGACCAGGCAGCTTCATGCCGCCACCCAAACCCGGCAATCCGCCACCACCGGGCAGACCCTTGCCGAGACCCGCGGCCTCGGCCTGCTTCTGCAGGGCTTCGAGCTGCTTGGGGTCCATCTTGGACAGGTCCGGCATGCCGCCCATTCCGCCGCCCATGCCACCGAGGCCCATCTTGCCGGCGAGGCCGCCCATCATCTGCTTCATCATGCCGCCGCCCTTCTTGCCGCCCATCATTTTCATCATGTCGGCCATCTGGCGGTGCATTTTCAAAAGCTTGTTGATTTCGCTGGCATCCGTGCCGGAGCCGGCCGCGATGCGCTTCTTGCGCGAATGCTTGAGAATATCGGGATTGGCGCGCTCGGCCTTGGTCATCGACGAGATGATGGCGAGCTGGCGGCCGAACATCCTGTCATCGAGGCCGGCGGCGGCCATCTTGTCCTTCATGCCGGACATGCCGGGCATCATGCCCATGATGCCGCCCATGCCACCCATCTTCTGCATCTGCTTGAGCTGGTCGGCGAGATCGTTGAGGTCAAACTTGCCGGTCTTCATCTTGGCGGCCATGGCCGCCGCCTTCTCGGCATCGATGTTTTCGGCGGCCTTCTCGACCAGCGAGACGATGTCGCCCATGCCGAGGATGCGATCGGCGACGCGGCGGGGATGGAATTCTTCCAGCTCCGCCATCTTTTCGCCGACGCCGATCAGCTTGATCGGCTTGCCGGTGACGGCACGCATCGAAAGGGCCGCACCGCCGCGGCCGTCGCCGTCCATGCGGGTCAAGACGAGGCCGGTGATGCCGACGCGCTCGTCGAAATTGCGGGCAAGATTGACGGCATCCTGACCGGTCAGCGCATCGGCGACCAGCAGGATTTCATGCGGGTTCGAGCGGCGCTTGATTTCGGCCATCTCGATCATCAGCGGCTCGTCGATATGCGTGCGGCCGGCGGTATCGAGAATGACGATGTCATGGCCGCCGAGCTTGGCCGCCTGCACGGCGCGCGCGGCGATATCGGTCGGCGACTGGCCGGCGATGATCGGCAGTGTATCGACGCCGGTCTGGGCCCCGAGCTGGCGAAGCTGCTCCTGCGCTGCCGGACGGCGCGTGTCGAGGGACGCCATCAGGACCTTCTTCTTGTCCCGCGTCGTCATGCGAAGGGCGATCTTGCCCGTCGTCGTCGTCTTGCCCGAGCCCTGCAGACCGACCATCATGATGACGACCGGCGCCGGAGCATTGAGATCGATCGGCACGCCTTCGGACCCGAGCATGGCGATCAGCTCGTCATGGACGATCTTGACGACCATCTGGCCGGGCTTGATCGACTTCAGGATTTCCGCGCCGACAGCCTTTTCGCGTACCTTGTCGGTGAACGAGCGCACGACCTCGAGCGCGACGTCGGCTTCCAGGAGCGCACGGCGAACCTCGCGCAGGGCCGCCGACACATCGGCTTCCGACAGCGCGCCACGGCCGGTCAATCCATTCAGGATGGATCCAAGGCGGTCCTGGAGACTTTCAAACATCAGCTCGTCCTTCTCGTTTTCGGCTTGACTGGATTTGCCCCGAAAACGTGGTACCTGCAATCTCGAAAACAAGACGCAAAGCCAAAAAGCACCCGAGGGCGCAACGCGCTGTCGGGTGTTGACCTCCGGGATCTCTTTATACCCTCTTGGGGTCCCGGTCGGCGGCTTCAAGTCTCGTTACTTGTCGCAGATTGCGGCGGATAAACAGGAAAGCGGCGGGAAAGTCAAGGATGGAGGCCAAAAATGCTGGAATACTATCCAAAAGCTGAAGCAACCGCGTTCGTTGACAACGCCCCCTACAACTTGAGGGAAAGATCCAGACAGGCAAGGCGCAATCTGTCATTTCTAACTGTCCATGCCTGAAAACGAACTTCTCCTGCTCTTTCGTCACATCTTCCGGACGATAGCAGCCCTTGGCCAACTGGTAGTCAATGGTCGTGGCATTGTATGCGTTGGAGTTCAAAATTTCGGGAGAGACGCTCCACTGCATCAGGTATTTCGAGAAGAGAAAAGCCCGCTTGCATCCGAAACGGACACAATTGAACCGCAACCCAGAGGGAGAAAAGTTGCAGGTGAAATTCTTCGACTGAAGATCTTCGATGAATCCCAATCTATCCTTCCCATGCTTTTCCTGCGGAAATAAGAGAATGGGCGGAGAGGGAGAGGATAAATATTGCCAGTGCCTTAAAGACTGGCGACGAAAAAGGTGGCTTCGTCTCAAGGAAGTTCGACATAGGTCTTCCAACAGGTTTTGCCAAACACGCGACTGCGAAAGCCAGTCCGCTAATGGAAATTTGCGATAAGAAGATATTGGTTGCCAGCAAAATCAAGTCGGACTCATGTGCGAATAATTTTCTTTGGATTCTTTCATCAAGCGCGGCAACTTACCAGTTTCAGCTCATGATCGCACAAGGCCAACGTCACGGAGATCGAAAGACCGCATGAACACGAAAGGCGGGCGCAACCGCAATCCTTACTACCAAGGCCCCGTCTCCGATCATTTCGACGGCACGCATTTCTTCAATCCTGAAGGCGAAGCCCCGCTCGGCTTTCGCGAGTTGATGCGCTGGCAGTTCGGGGGCGGCAGGAGCGCCTGGCCAAAACAGGCACCCAGCCCCTTTCCACCCGCGAAACCGGCTGATCGCATCGGAGGGCAGGACCTGCGCGTGACCATGATCGGCCATGCCACGCTGCTGATCCAGGTCGCAGGCCTCAATATCCTCACCGACCCCGTCTGGTCGAACCGTACCAGCCCGTTTTCCTTTGCCGGCCCGAAGCGCGTCGTCGAGCCCGGCATCCGCTTCGACGACCTGCCGCCGATCGATATCGTGCTCGTCACCCACAATCACTACGACCATCTCGACCTCGCAACGTTGAAACGGCTGCACAAGGCGGACGGTCCGCATATCGTGACGCCGCTCGGCAACGACACGATCATCCGCCGCGCCATCCCCGTGTGCAAGATTTCCGCCGTCGACTGGGGCGACCAGCTCTCGTTCCGGGACGGCGTCACTATCGATAGCGAACCCTGTCACCACTGGTCAGCCCGCGGCACCCGCGACCGCCGCATGGCGCTCTGGGCCGCCTTCGTCATTTCGACGCCCGCCGGAAAGATCTATCACATCGGCGACACCGGCTTTCACGGCGGCATCAACTACCGCGCGGCCTGCGAAAAACACGGCCTCTTCCGTCTCGCCAACCTGCCGATCGGCGCCTATGAGCCGCGCTGGTTCATGAAGGCGCAGCACCAGAACCCGGCGGAAGCGGTCAAAGGCATGCAGCTCTGCAACGCGACCTATGTCGCCGGCCATCATTTCGCGACGATCCAGCTGACGAATGAGGGGATCAAGGAGCCGGTCGCCGCGTTGGAAAAGGCATTGAGAGAGCAAGGCGTTGCGCCGGAGCGTTTCCGGGCGCTGCGGGCGGGTGAGGTTTTCGATGTTCCCGCGATCTGAGTGGGCTTTCTCGCCGCAAGCCCTCCTCCTCCGTCATTCCCGTGCCTGTCACAGGAATCCAGCCACGGCGCGTCCGCGCCGTGAGAGGACTCCCAACCTCATGCGACCAGTCCTTTCGCCGCGCCGACGCGCGGCGGCTGGATCCCCGCCACAAGGGCGAGGATGACGGAGCCTTGGGCTACCATCGTGCGAAACAAGCGCGCCCTCAATCCTCCGGAAACTCGCGATACTGCGGCAGATCATCCGTGATCTCGTACCACGGCGCCTTCGATCCCACGAAAATATGCCCCGACGGGCGGATCGTCGGCGCATCCACCAGCGTGCCCATGGCAACGTGGACATAGGCCCCCTCGCGCACGACGGAATAGAGAAGCGAGCCGCAGGTCCGACAGTGGACATCATGCGCGTCGTCTCCGTTGCCAAAGATCAGCAGCGCGTCCTCGCCCTTCACAAGCCGCAGCTTGCCCCGCTCGATCCCGGCGAAAGGCTTGAAGGCCGAACCGGTGGTGCGCCGGCAGTTCGAGCAATGGCAGTTCATGGCATAGCCGAATGCATCCTCGACCGTGTATTCGACGGCACCGCACATGCATTTGCCGGTCAGCACGGGGATGGCGTCGGACATCTATTCCCTCCATAAGAGTCAATCATGTGCCGGCAAGATTACCCGCGATTGACAGGATCGCAACGGATTGAAGCCGGGCAGCGGCATCCGTCGATCCGGCCTAACCGCCGATTTTTTCCCCGCTCATCCCCGCTGCAAGAATCTCCGTCATACTCTCCCTGCTTCCGCCACCGGAGTGCCTTGCGAGACGGTCGCGGGGCAGGCGGGAGCCGGTGCCCTGTTCCGACGCTGTAACGTGCGGCCGAAGACAGGGTGATGTGCGCCGGGCGGTGCCGCGAATGGTCCGTCACAATGTCTCCCCCGGGTCCCAAGCCCGGCTTGGTTCAGCCATGCAAGCCGCTCAAAGCGGTGCAGCGAGACAGGGCAAGCATTTCAAGGGGCCGGAAGCCCCGAAGAACACCGAAGGCCACGCAAATGCGGAGCCGCTTCTTAAAAGATACAATCGAGGTTCCGCATTTGCGTGCGTCCTCCACCACGGCAGTATCCTGCGCGTGGCTGAAGGCGTTTGCGGCACGCTCCTCTTCTCCCCAGCGGGGAGAAGAGGCCGGCAGGGCCGGCTGAGGGGGGCCACTTGCTCCGCAGTCTGCCGCGCCACCCCCATCGCCTCGCCGGGGAGAAGAGGGAGATCCACCTCCCCCCTCAAGGGGAGGGTGATTTGCACCACTGGTAATTTTCCCGCATTTCCGCCATATACACGCCGAGAAACGGTGGCCAGGAAACGCTGGAATGGACGTCATGAGCACAACGGTCGAATTCGCAAGGATGAACGGGCTTGGCAACAAGATCCTGGTCGTCGACATGCGCGGCCGCAAGGACAAGGTGACGCCTGACGCGGCGATCGCGCTCAATGCCGATCCTGAGACCCAGTTCGACCAGATCATGGCGATCCACGATCCGAAGGCTGAGGGAACCGATGCCTTCATCGACATCCTCAATTCCGACGGTTCGAAGGCGCAGGCCTGCGGCAACGGTACGCGCTGCGTCGTCCAGGCGCTGGCCGCCGAAACCGGCAAAAAGGCCTTCACCTTCCAGACCGTCGCCGGCATCCTCAATGCCGAAGAGCATGCCGACGGCACGATCTCCGTCGATATGGGCACACCCGTTTTCGAGTGGGACCGCATCCCGCTTTCGGAAGAATTCCACGACACCAGCCGCATCGAGCTGCAGATCGGCCCGATCGACGCCCCGATCCTGCATTCGCCCTCCGTCATGTCGATGGGCAATCCGCATGCGGTCTTCTGGGTCGATCGGGACGTCATGTCGTTCGATCTCGAACGTTTCGGCCCGCTGCTCGAAAATCATCCGATGTTTCCCGAGCGCGCCAATATCACGCTGGCTCAGGTCACCTCGCCCTCGTCGCTCACAACCCGGACCTGGGAGCGTGGCGCCGGCCTGACGCTCGCCTGCGGCTCCGCCGCCTGTTCGGCCGCGGTTTCGGCCGCCCGCACCGGCCGCACCGGCCGCAATGTGGCAATCACCGTCGCCAGCGCCACCCCGCCCGGCATCCTGTCGATCGAATGGCGCGAGCACGACGACCATGTCATAATGACGGGACCTGCCGAATGGGAATGGTCCGGGACGGTCGACCCCACGACCGGGCTGTGGTCGCGCGACGAAGTCGCGGCCACGGAAAGCCGGGCGCTTTGAGCGGCGTCGACGTCATAACCTTCGGCTGTCGTCTCAACACCTACGAATCCGAAGTGATGCGGGCTGAAGCCGAAAAGGCGGGGCTGAACAACGCCATCCTCGTCAACACCTGCGCCGTCACCGGCGAGGCCGTGCGCCAGGCTCGCCAGGCGATTCGCCGCGCCCGCCGCGAAAACCCGCATGCCCGCATCATCGTCACCGGCTGTGCCGCCCAGACCGAACAGCAGACCTTTGCCGAGATGCCGGAAGTCGATGCCGTGCTCGGCAACGAGGAGAAGCTGAAAAGCGTCTCCTACCGGTCGCTTCCCGATTTCGGCGTCTCGGCGGAAGAAAAGCTGCGCGTCAACGATATCATGAGCGTGCGCGAAACCGCGCCGCAGATGGTCAAGCTGATCGAAGGCCATGTGCGCGCCTTCATCCAGGTGCAGAACGGCTGCGATCACCGCTGCACCTTCTGCATCATCCCCTATGGCCGCGGCAATTCCCGCTCGGTGCCGATGGGCGCCGTCGTCGATCAGGCGCGCAAGCTCGCCGACAGCGGCTATCGTGAGATCGTGCTGACCGGCGTCGATGCCACGAGCTACGGCGCCGACCTGCCCGGCACCCCGACGCTCGGCCTGCTCGCCAAGACGCTGCTGAAGCAGGTTCCCGAAATCCGGCGCCTGCGCCTCTCCTCGATCGACAGCATCGAGGCGGACGACCATCTGATGGACCTGATCGCGGATGAGCCGCGCTTCATGCCGCATCTGCACCTGTCGCTGCAGCATGGCGACGACATGATCCTGAAGCGCATGAAACGCCGCCACAGTCGCGCCGATGCCCTGCGTTTCATCGAAGACGTGCGCCGTCTGCGGCCGCAGGTGAGCTTCGGCGCCGACATGATCGCCGGTTTCCCGACCGAAACGGAAGAGATGTTCGAGAGTGCCGTGAGCCTCGCCGAAGAGGCGGGCATCGCCCATCTGCACGTCTTTCCCTACAGCCCGCGACAGGGAACGCCCGCCGCGCGCATGCCGCAGCTCGATCGCGCCCTGGTCAAGGAACGCGCCGCCCGGCTGCACGCCACTGGACTTCAGCTTCATCAGTCCCATCTTGACAGCATGGTCGGAACGCAGCAATGGCTGCTCGTCGAGAACAACGGCCTGGCGCATACGGAAAATTTCACGCTCGCCGCAGTCCCCGGCTTGACGCCACGCACATTCGTGCAGGCGACGATCACCGGCCACAACGGCAAGCATCTCATGCATGTCGCCTAGAAGCGCACCGCGGTTTTGGGACAACGACATGCATAAAAACAAAGACCTGAAGCGCGGCGCGCTTTGGACATGCAACTGACGGCCGCCGACGCGGCCTGAGTTTACGGAATTCAAATGGCGCTCAGCTTTCTCAAAAAGGTCTTCACCTTCGGCAAGGACAAGCCGATCGAAGCCGAGCCCGCCGCCGTGCCTGCGGTCGACGAGGTCATGGATCTCGCCGAATCGGCCTTCACGCCTGAAGAAACCCGGGCGATCGAATCGGAGCTCGAGCCGCACTCGCGCACCGAGGACCTGCCCGTCGCCACCGATCCGGTGCTGCCGGCAGAAATGGATACCGGCGGCGGCCCCTCTGCGGATACCGCCGATGCGCCCGCGTTCGAAACCGAGGCCGCGGAAGAAGAGGGACACGCCCTTCTCCCCCCGACCGACCAGATCGGCGATCTTGGCCTGATCCCGCTCTCGCTGCTGGAGGCGGAAGCAGAAGCGTCCGAGATCGAGGAACGCGCGACACCCCCCTCCGTCCCTTCAGGACATCTCCCCCTCAAGGGGGGAGATCAGACGGAGCAAGACCCGACGTCCGCAAGCACTGAGGTTTTGACAACACAGGAGAATGCCGCAGGTGCAATCTCCTCCCTTGAGGGGGAGATGTCGGCGGAGCCGACCGAGGGGGGTGACCCCGCCACAATGCGGAACGCCGGTGCGCCAAGCGAAAGCGCGCCACATGCGATCTCCCCCCTTGAGGGGGAGATGCCCGACAGGGCACAGGGGGCTGACGATCTCCCCGCAAACGCAGAGCCCGAAACGACCGCCGAAATCGCCCTCCCCAAAGGCTTTGCCACCGGTCGTGCCGAGCCCGCGCCGGAACCCGAGGCACCGAAACAGAAACTCAGCTGGTTCCAGCGCCTGCGCCAGGGCCTTGCCCGCACCTCCTCGCAGCTCACCGGCCAGATCACCGCGCTGTTCACCAAGCGCAAGCTCGACGACGAGACGCTGCAGGACCTCGAAGACCTGCTGATCCAGGCCGATCTCGGCGTCGAAACGGCACTGCGCGTCACCGACACGCTGGCCTCCGAGCGCTACGGCAAGGACGTGACCGGCGAGGACGTCACCCGTATCATGGCGGCCGAGATCACCAAGGTGCTGGCCCCCGTCGCCAAGCCGCTGCAGCTCGATCTTTCCCACAAGCCGCATGTCATCCTCGTCGTCGGCGTCAACGGCACCGGCAAGACGACGACCATCGGCAAGCTTGCGGCCAAGCTTTCGGGCGCGGGCCTGAAGGTGATGCTCGCTGCCGGCGACACATTCAGAGCGGCAGCGATCGAGCAGCTGAAGATCTGGGCGGAACGCACCAAGTCCGACATCGTCTCCTCGAAACTCGGGGCGGATGCTGCGGGCCTTGCCTATGAGGCTTTCGAGCAAGCAAAACTGAAGAAGAGCGATGTCCTGATCATCGACACCGCCGGCCGGCTGCAGAACCGCGCCGAACTGATGGCGGAACTCGAAAAGATCGTCCGCGTGCTCGGCAAGCTTGATCCCGATGCGCCGCACACCGTGCTGCAGACACTCGACGCGACCACCGGCCAGAATGCGCTGAACCAGGTCGAGATCTTCCGCAACGTCGCCGGCGTCAACGGGCTGATCATGACCAAGCTTGACGGCACGGCGCGCGGCGGCATCCTTGTTGCCATCTCCGCCAAGCACAAGCTGCCGGTCTATTTCATCGGCGTCGGCGAAGGCGTCGATGATCTCGAACCCTTCGAGGCCAGCGATTTTGCCCATGCCATTGCCGGGATTGCCCATTGATGCCACAGATATGCCGTGGGAGACGTCCATGGCGAGGCGAAACGAACCAGGTTTGACCGATCCGATGAAATTCGAAAGCGATATCACGCCCACCGCCGCCGACCGGCACCACCCGATGCTCAAGCTGGCGTTGGAGCTCGGGCCGCTGCTCGTGTTCTTCTTCGCCAACCTACGCGGCGAATGGCTGGCCGCGAATTTTCCGGTTCTGTCCGTGCTCGGCGGGCCGCTGTTCATCGCCAGCGGTCTGTTCATGGCGGCGACGGTGATTTCGCTCGTCGTTTCCAAGGTCGTGCTTGGCCACCTGCCGCTGATGCCTTTCATATCGGGCATCGTCGTGATCGTCTTCGGCGGTCTTGGCATCTACCTGCAGGACGAACTCTTCTTCAAGATGAAGCCGACCATCATCAACACGCTGTTCGGCGTGGTGCTGCTTGGCGGCCTTGCCTTCGGCAAATCGCTGCTCGGTTATGTCTTCAATGCCGCCTTCCAACTCGATGAGGAAGGCTGGCGCAAGCTGACCCTGCGCTGGGGCGTGTTCTTCCTGTTCCTCGCCGTCTTGAACGAGATCGCCTGGCGCGGCGCCAATGCCTACTACCTGCCCGACGCCAAGGCCGCCGATGATTTCTGGGTCGCGTTCAAGGTCTGGGGCACCATGCCCATCACGCTCGCCTTCACCATGTTCCAGATGCCGCTGATCATGAAGCACTCGCTGAACCCGCCGGAAGAGGCCGGCAAGTGAGCGCGATCGACGCCCCGCGCAACGCGCAACGGCAGACCCTCTGGCTTGCGGTCTGCGCCGCCATCGTCGTCCTGCAGCCCGTCATCATGTACTGGATGGGCCGTATCCCGATCTGCGAATGCGGCTATGTAAAGCTGTTCGAGCCGGTCGCCAACGGCCCCGGCAATTCGCAGCACCTGGCGGACTGGTACACCCCCTCGCACATCATCCACGGCTTCCTGTTCTACGGCCTTGCCCATCTCCTGCTGCGCCGCAAGCCGATCGCCGCCAAGCTGCTTCTGGCACTGGTGATCGAGGTCGGCTGGGAACTACTGGAAAACTCGCCCATCATCATCGACCGTTACCGCACCGCGACGATCTCGCTCGATTATTACGGCGACAGCATCCTGAATTCGGTGATGGACACCGCCTTCATGGCGCTCGGCTTCCTGTTTGCCTGGCGCGCGCCGGTTGCAGCCACGGTTGCCATCGCCATCTTCTTCGAGATTTTCACCGGCTGGCTGATCCGCGATAACCTGACCTTGAACGTGCTGATGCTGGTTTATCCGCTGGAGGCAGTGAAGGCTTGGCAAGGCGGCGCGCAGAGCGTGCTCGCAGTCCCGGTTCTTTGAAAGCGTGATCGAACGCAAGCCTGGCAGAGCTACCGGCCGGCAAAACCCGACTGTGCTACCCAGAGGACGCCCCATTCTCCCCTCATCCTCGCCCTTGTGGCCGGGATCCGGCGCGCCCAAGTCCTTGGGCAAAGGCTCTTTCACGCGATGGACATCGCGTGGCTGGATTACCGGGACAAGCCCGGTAATGAGGGAAAAAGGAATGCCTGACGTCCTTAGCGGCATGGCTGCTACTTCGCAGCCGCGGCCTTCTCGATCGCCGGATAAAGCCCTTCCTTCAGGCTGCGCTCGTCAAACGGTCCTACCCGCTTGTAGACGATGGTCCCCGACGCATCGACCAGATAGGATTCCGGGATTCCATAAACGCCCCAGTCGATCGCCGCCTTGCCGCGCGGATCGACGCCGATCGCCGAAAACGGATTGCCGAGTTCGCCGAGGAACCTGAGCGCGTTTTCGGTCTGGTCCTTGTAGTTGATCCCGACCACCGTCAGCCGGGGATCCTTGGCCAGCTCGAGGATGATCGGGTTTTCCTCGCGACAGGGCACGCACCAGGACGCCCAGACATTGACCAGCGTCAGTTTACCCTTGACCGCCGCATCGGTCAGCGCCGGCATGGCAGCACCCTTGAAGGCAGCGCCTTCAAGCGGCGGCAGGTCCAGCGACGGTGCCTTGGTGCCAATCAACGCGGACGGAATTTCGCTGATATCCCGTCCGGAATCGAGCTGGCTCCAGAAAATCGCCGCCAACCCGGCAAAGATCAAAAGCGGGAGAGCCGCAAAGACGATGCGCATCTTCCCCGGCCGGGCATTTTCCGTCTCGACGCTCATTGCGCCTCTCCCGGCTGCGCCGAACGACGACGGATGCCGGCATCATCCAGCGCCCGTAATTCGCGGCGGCGGGCGCGCCCGTCGGCCCATACCCAAAGGATAAGGACCGCCACCGTAACGGCGGCGACGCCATAGCTGGCGGCGACGTAGGCCGTATGGGTCATCATGATCAGACCTCCCGGCCGGCGCTGCGGGCCGCCTGCCGGCGCATCGAGGTCACCCGGCGGCGCCAGATTTCGTTGCGCATCGCGGCGATGTGTAGGGTGAAGAACAGCAGCGTGAAGGCAACCGCCATCACCAGCAGCGGCGCTAAAAACTCCGGATCAATGGCCGAGCCGCCGAGCCTGAGAACACTCGCCGGCTGATGCAGGGTGTTCCACCATTCGACCGAGAACTTGATGATCGGGATATTGACGAAACCGACGAGGATCAAGACGGCCGACACCTTGGCCGCCTTGCCCGGATCGTCCATCGCCCGGTTGAGCGCGATCAGCCCGAGATACATCAGGAACAGCACGAAAACAGAGGTCAGCCGCGCGTCCCAGACCCACCACGTCCCCCACATCGGCTTGCCCCAGAGCGAACCTGTGACGAGCGCGAGAAACGTGAAGCAGGCGCCGATGGGCGCTGCGGCGCGGGCAGAAACATCGGCCAGCGGATGCCGCCAGACCAGCGTCCCGAGCGCCGAGACCGCCATCACCGTGTAGCACATCATCGACAGCCAGGCGGCAGGCACATGCACATACATGATGCGTACCGTCTCGCCCTGCTGGTAATCGCCCTCGGTGGTGAAGGAGAGGTAGAGGCCAACCGCGAAAAATGCCGCAGTCAGCGCGGCCAGCCACGGCAGCACGCGCGCCGCCAGGCCAAGAAACCGGGTGGGATTGGCAAGGTCGCTGAATTTGCGGATGGCCAGACTGTTTTCGCTCATGATGCTTCTTTAACGCCGAAGGCCTCTCTCTTCAATGAAGACGTTTCGATCACATTTGCGTCAGTCCGACGCGGATCGCAGCGCCAATGCCGCCGAAAGCGGTCCGATCACGGCGAAGAACAGCGTAATTGCGATCAATATCAGCAAAGGCGGCAAGAACGGCGCGGGATCCTCGACGGCCGCATAGGCAGCGCTGACCCCGAAGATCAGGACGGGGATGGCAAGCGGCAGGACCAGGATCGACACCAGCAGACCGCCGCGCGGCAGCGTCACCGCAACGGCAGCACCGGCAGCCCCGATGAGGGTGATGGCAGGCGTGCCGGCAAGCAGCGTCAGCATGGTCGCGCCGATCGCAAGCTCGTTCATGTTCATGAACAGCCCCAGCAGTGGCGAGGCGATCACCAGCGGCAGGCCGGTCGCCGTCCAGTGCGCCAGGCACTTCACCAGCACGGTCAGCACCAGCGGCGTTTCCTGCATCAGCATCAGGTCCAGCGAGCCATCCTCGCGCTCCGCCTGGAACAACCGGTCGAGCCCGAGCAGCGAGGCAAGCAGAGCGCCAATCCACAGGATCGCCGGCCCGATCCGCGACAAAAGATTGAGATCGGGGCCGACGGCAAACGGAACGACGGCGACGACCGTCATGAAGAACAACACGCCGATCAACGCCCCGCCGCCGGCGCGCATGGCGAGTTTGAGGTCGCGGAGGAAGAGAGAGGTCATGCATTGAACTCCGAACCAAGATGCAAAGCCCCCCTCATCCGGCCCTTGGGGCCACCTTCTCCCCGCTGGGGAGAAGAGGGAGTTTGCCGCGGCTCCTTCGAACCCAATGTTTCGTTGATACGAGACGTGGGGATTTCTCCGTGGGCTTGCCGCAGCCACCCTCTTCTCCCCAACGAGGAGAAGAGGGTGGCCCAAAAGGCCGGATGAGGGGTGATGGCACGGGAGAGCGCCAGCCGATCTCCCCCCTTGAGGGGGAGATGCCCGACAGGGCAGAAGGGGGTGATTGCGGCAAACTCGATATTCAAACCAATCCCCCCGCAACACCCGCAAACCCCGTCATCCGCAACTCCCTCGCCTCCACCCCCAATGGCTGGTGCGTTGCCGCAACGACGATGCCGCCCGCGACGAGATGGCGCGACACCAGAGCGGCAAACAACCGGTCGGCACTCGCATCCAGCGCCGCCGTCGGTTCGTCCAAAAGCCAGATCGGGCGATAGGCGACGAGCAGCTTGGCCATCGCCATGCGCCGCTGCTGACCTGCCGAGAGATAGCCGAACGGCAGGTGCGAGATGCCGCCGAGACCCAGCGCCTCGGTGGCTTCCTCAACGCCCGTCCCGGACCCGCCGGTCGAATCACCCATGAAGGATTTCCAGAAGGACAGATTCTCCTCGACGGTCAGCTCACGCTTCATTGCATTGCGATGGCCGAGATAGTGGCAGAGCTCGCGCGGATGGCCGATTTCCGACGCGATTCCGTCCAGTCGCACCGTGCCAGATTCCGACGCCAGAAGGCCTGCCAGAACGCGCAGCAGCGTCGACTTGCCCGACCCGTTCGCGCCCGTCACGATAAGGGCTTGTCCGGCCTTAAGAATGAACGAAATGTCGTGAAAAATCAGGTCCTCGCCGCGCTTCGCACTGAGGCCTTCGACGACGAGACTGATCGGCATTCACATTCCTTTTACGACGTTCGTCGCAACGCAAAAAAATTGTCTCAAATTGGTCGCCCTTGGTCTGGCACGTTCCGGAGAAATTATCTATAACCGCCCCAACACGCCAGCGGTCGGCGTGAATTTCATCCTTGCGCCGAACATGGAATGATTTCCACGTACGGACAGCGGAAATGGCCGTACCCGCATCCCATACTGCGCATAAAATGCGCTCGGGCGTTCGTACGTCACTTTGGCGATCAAACGGAACGGGGTATCCAGTGTCCAAATCCCTTGACAGTTTCAATTGTCGGTCGACGCTTTCGGTCAACGGCACAGATTATGTCTATTTCAGCCTGCCGAAAGCCGAAGCGAACGGCCTTGCCGGCGTTTCCAAGCTCCCCTATTCGATGAAGGTTCTGCTCGAGAACCTGCTGCGCTTCGAAGACGGCCGCTCGGTCACCAAGGAAAACATCCTTGCCGTCGCCGAATGGCTTGATAACAAGGGCCTTGAAGAAAACGAAATCGCCTATCGCCCGGCCCGCGTGCTGATGCAGGACTTCACCGGCGTTCCGGCCGTCGTCGATCTCGCAGCGATGCGCGACGCAATGGTCTCGCTCGGCGGTGATCCCGAAAAGATCAACCCGCTCGTTCCCGTCGACCTCGTCATCGACCACTCCGTCATCGTCGACGAATTCGGCACGCCGACGGCCTTTGCCAAGAACGTCGAGCTCGAATACGCGCGCAACGGCGAGCGCTACCGCTTCCTGAAGTGGGGCCAGCAGGCATTCAAGAATTTCCGCGTCGTTCCTCCCGGCACCGGCATCTGTCACCAGGTGAACCTCGAATATCTCGGCCAGACTGTCTGGACCAAGGAAGAAGACGGCGAAATCATCGCCTATCCGGACACCTGCGTTGGCACGGACAGCCACACGACCATGATCAACGGTCTCGGCGTCCTCGGTTGGGGCGTCGGCGGTATCGAAGCCGAAGCCGCCATGCTCGGCCAGCCGGTCTCCATGCTGCTGCCCGAGGTCATCGGCTTCAAGCTGACCGGCAAGCTCAAGGAAGGCGTGACCGCCACCGATCTCGTGCTGATGGTCGTGCAGATGCTGCGCAAGAAGGGCGTGGTTTCGAAGTTCGTCGAATTCTTCGGCCCCGGCCTCGACAACATGACGCTCGCCGACCGCGCGACGATCGGCAACATGGGTCCGGAATACGGCGCCACCTGCGGCTTCTTCCCGGTCGATTCCGAAACCATCAACTACCTGACCATGTCCGGCCGCGAAGAACAGCGCATCGCGCTGGTCGAAGCCTATTCGAAGGCGCAAGGCATGTGGCGCGACGGTGATGGCGCCGAGCTCGTCTTCACCGACACGCTCGAACTCGACCTCGGCGACGTCGTTCCGGCCATGGCCGGCCCGAAGCGTCCGGAAGGCCGCATCCCGCTCGAAAACATCGCATCCGGTTTCGCTGGCTCGCTTGAGAGCGACTACAAGAAGCCGGGTCAGCTGGACATGCGCTACGCCGTCGAAGGCACGGACTACGACATCGGCCATGGCGATGTGGCGATTGCCGCCATCACGTCGTGCACCAACACCTCGAACCCGTCGGTGCTGATCGCCGCCGGCCTTCTTGCCCGCAACGCAGTCGCCAAGGGTCTGAAGTCCGCACCTTGGGTCAAGACCTCGCTGGCACCGGGATCGCAGGTTGTCGGTGAATATCTCGCCAAGTCCGGCCTGCAGGATTCGCTTGATGCGCTCGGCTTCAATCTTGTCGGCTTCGGCTGCACGACCTGCATCGGCAATTCCGGCCCGCTGCCGGGTCCCATCTCCAAGACGATCAACGAGAAGGGCCTGATCATGTCGGGCGTTCTCTCGGGCAACCGCAACTTCGAAGGCCGCATCTCGCCAGACGTCCAGGCGAACTACCTCGCCTCGCCGCCGTTGGTCGTCGCCTACGCGCTCGCCGGCACCGTCCAGAAGGACCTGACGACCGAGCCGCTCGGAACGGGCAGTGACGGTCAGCCGGTCTACCTCAAGGACATCTGGCCGACCTCGCAGGAAATCCAGGAATTCATCCTGAAATACGTGACCCGCGCACTCTACGCATCGAAATATGCCGACGTGTTCAAGGGCGACGAGAACTGGCAGGCGGTTCAGGTTCCGGCGGGCCAGACCTATGCATGGGACGACAACTCGACCTATGTGCAGAACCCGCCCTACTTCGTCGGCATGGGCAAGACCGGCTCGGGCATCTCCGATATCAACGGCGCCCGCGTGCTCGGCCTGTTCGGCGACAAGATCACCACCGACCACATCTCGCCGGCCGGCTCCATCAAGGCGGCTTCGCCGGCTGGTGCGTACCTCATCGATCATGGCGTCGGCGTTGCCGACTTCAACCAGTACGGCACGCGCCGCGGCAACCATGAAGTGATGATGCGCGGCACGTTCGCCAATATCCGCATCCGCAACCACATGATGGGCCCGAACGGCAAGGAAGGCGGCTACACGATCCACTATCCTTCGAAGGAAGAGATGTCGATCTACGACGCGGCCATGCAGTACAAGGCCGAGGGTGTTCCGCTCGTCATCTTCGCCGGTGTCGAATATGGCAACGGCTCCTCGCGCGACTGGGCGGCCAAGGGCACCAACTTGCTCGGCGTCAAGGCCGTGATCGCCCAGTCCTTCGAGCGTATCCACCGCTCCAACCTCGTCGGCATGGGCATCGTGCCGTTCGTTTTCGAGGCAGGCACGACCTGGGAATCGCTCGGTCTCAAGGGCGACGAGCTTGTCACCATCGACAACCTCACCAATGTCCAGCCGCGCGAAAAGCGGGTGGCGAAGATCGCCTACAGCGACGGCACGGTGAAGGAGGTCCCGCTCATCTGCCGCATCGATACGCTCGATGAGGTGACCTACATGAACAATGGCGGCATCCTGCAGACCGTTCTGCGCGATCTCGCCGCCTGATCGGACTGTTTTGAAAGAAAAGGCAGGGGCCGCAAGGTCCCGGCCTTTTTGCGTCTCACGCGCGGGAGGCTCGTGATGCCGCGCGCCTCACTCCAACGTGACTTTCTGTTGAAAGACGAGCGGCGTATGTAGAGATTCCGATTGCTTCGCAGCTCTCCGCATCCTTGAAATGGAACTCCCGATGCCTGGATCCCTTAACCTTCGCCGCATCATGCTCGCCTGTGGCCTTGGCCTTATGGCGCTGCCTGCCGTTGCCGGCGAACCGGCAGGTGTCGTCGAACTGTTCACCAGCCAGGGCTGTTCCTCCTGCCCGCCGGCGGATGCAGCCCTGAAAAAACTGATTGACGACGGCAAGGTGGTCGCACTTTCCTATCACGTCGACTACTGGAACTATCTCGGCTGGGCCGACACACTCGCCACCAAGGACAACACTGCCCGGCAATATGCCTATGCCAGGATGCTCGGCCGCAGCGGCGTCTATACGCCCCAGGCCATCCTCAATGGGCGTGACCACATCAATGGCGCTGATCTCGATGGCATTAACCGGCGGCTGGCGGAAATGAGCGTCAAGGGCAAGGGCCTGACGGTTCCGGTCAACGCGACCGTGCGCAAGGACGAGGTCGATATCAATGTCGGCTCCGGCAATGGCAAGGCCAATGTCGTCGTCGTCTATTTCAACCGCGAGCAGAGCGTGGACGTCAAGAAGGGCGAAAACAGCGGCAAGAAGATCTCCTACTGGCACGCGGTGCGGGACGTTCAGACGATCGGCATGTGGGACGGCAAACCGGCCAATTTCGTGCTGCCGGCCTCGGTCCTCGACGACGGAGGAAATAGCGGCTGCGCCGTGCTCTTGCAGAAGATGAAGGACAATGAAACGCCCGGTGCGATCCTCGGCGCGACGACCGTCATGGTGGACAAGGCCGCGAACTGACGGCTTCAAATTTTGGTTCGGCCCGGCAGCATCGAGGGGCTGGGGCTGAGGGTTCGAAGATACCGGACCGAACCTGCCACGTTTCTTGGCAACGGGCGTTTCCAGGAAACATGGCGTTTGGAGTGGCCGCGCCCGATGGGCGCTTGATGGCCAACCACTCCAAGACTGCTTCCGCTCGAAAAACGCATCCCTCGAGCGGACAAGCAGACCGGACACTTTGGAGGACTCCCCTCATGTCGGCGAGCGCGAGTGTCGTTTCGAATTGGGGCACGGTTTTGGCTGAAATGCGGCACACTGAAGAAAGTCTCTGGTAATCGTGGGCGGCTTGCGGCTTGCATTTCAGCGAAGGTCAGGCAAACTGTAACCGTCCTGTCACAATTAAAGCCGGGGTACAGATGACCGATCAGCCGGATTTGCCGCAAGGCGAGACCCGTTCCGAAAGGCAGCCAACCTCCAATGTGGTTGTCCACCTGCACGAATACCGCAGCAGCAGCCAGGATCCGCCCCCCATCACCTTCCATCGCCGGGAACTCGACCTGATCCTCAGGGTCTACGGCCGCATGGTCGGCGAGGGCGAGTGGCGCGACTACGCGATGGATCACCTGCGCGACAGGGCGGTCTTCTCCGTGTTCAAGCGGTCGGGAGAAATGCCGCTGTTCCGGATCGAGAAAAACCCGAAACTGGCGGCAAGACAGGGCGCCTACAGCGTCGTCAACACCCAGGGGATGATCCTGAAACGCGGTCATGACCTGCAGCAGGTCCTGAAAGTCTTCGACAAGATGTTGAAGCTGATCGAAACCTGATTCAGCCGCGATAGAGCGTATCCGGATAGACGCCGGACTCCGGATCGGTCGTCAGGCCCTCGCCGAGCGGCAGTTGCATGATGATCGTATCGAGCCAGTGGCCGTGCTTGAAGCCGGTCGCCTTCATCAATCCACCATGTTCGAAACCGGCCGCGCGGTGCACCGCCACCGACGCCGGATGCGCACCGCCGATGACGGCGACCATCTGCCGAAAACCGAGTTCCGTGCAGCGCCGGATGAGTTCGGCAAGCAGCGCCTTGCCCACGCCCTGCCCCCTCGCCTCCGGCGCCAGATAGATCGAATCCTCGACCAGGAAACGATAGGCCGGCCGTGTCCGGAATGCCGAGGCATAGGCATAGCCAAGCAGGAGGCCATCCGCATCGACCGCGGCGATATAGGGGTAACCATTGCTGACGATCGCCGAGAACCGCGACACCATTTCCGCTTCGGCCGGAGGCGTCATCTCATAGGAGGCAACGCCGTTGAGCACCGACTCCTGGTAAATATTGGTGATGGCCGGAATGTCGGACAGGGTGGCGTCGCGGAGAATAAAGGACATGGGAAGGCCTGATTGGATGGAGGTGGCTTGTTCTCTCATACCGGGATGGGGCGATCAAGCAAGCGCCAAACGTTGGAAATCGGGCAACAAAAAAGGCGGCCGAAGCCGCCTTTTCGATTGTTTGCAGGTTCCGGTTATTCGCGGTTTCCAAGGAAACGCAGCAGGAACAGGAACAGGTTGATGAAGTCGAGGTAGAGCGTCAGCGCGCCCATGATGGCCTTGCGGCCGGCGACTTCGGCACCGTCTGCTTCGAAGTACATTTCCTTGATCTTCTGGGTATCCCAGGCGGTCAGACCAGCGAAGATCAGGACGCCGATGACGGAGATCGCAAAATCAAGCGCGGACGAGCCGAGGAAGATGTTGACAATCGAGGCGATGATCAGGCCGAACAGACCCATAATCAGGAACGAGCCCATGCCGGACAAGTCGCGCTTGGTGGTGTAGCCGTAGAGCGACAGACCGCCGAACGAAGCCGCCGTGACGAAGAACGTCTGGACGATGCTCTGGCCGGTATAGATCAGGAAGATCGACGACAGCGAAAGACCCATCAGGCCCGCATAGACCCAGAAGGTGGTCTGCGCGGCGGACACGCTCATGGAGTTGATGCGGAAGCTCATGTAGAACACCAGAGCCAACGGCGCGAGCATGACAACCCACTTCAGCGGGCTCACATAGATCGCCTGACCGAAGGCGGTCAGCTGTCCGTCCGCAAATGCGAATTGGAACGCGGCGAAGGCGGCGATACCGGTGATCGCCAGACCAAGGGCCATCAGGTTGTACACCTTGAGCATATAGGTGCGCAGACCTTCATCGATTACGGCCCCCGCCTGCGCACCAGTCTGCGCCGTCCGGGTTTGGTAGTTTCTAAGATCAGCCATTGTTTCCTCTTATAAGCCCCGGTTAAGTTTACGGTGTCAGGCCACAAGGGCGCATCTTTTCAAGATGCCAGCCACCCGGCCCAGGCGCCGCTGCGGGGCTCCAGCATGCCTCAGTAGAATATGATGTCGAAATATGACTTGCACAAGACCGGCAGGGCCGCGAATCGATCGAAAAGCCGCTCCAAACGCCTTTTGCGCCATGGCGTTAACGGTTAACTGGTCGATCAGAGTTCCCGCAGCACCGGTGCAGCCTTCTGACCGAGCACCCGCCAGGTGCCGGCAAGGCCGAAACCGACCGTGACGACCAGCGCCACGGCCATCGTCGCCAGGGCGACATCAGGCAGGAAGGACGACGGCAAGGTCATGATCTGGCTCACCACGTACCAGGCCGCCACGCCGCCGGCGAACAGGGCGAAGACGGCCGTCGACAGGCCGAGCATCGCGTATTCGTAGCAGAAGGCACGGATCAGGGTCGAACGTGTGGCCCCGAGCGTCTTCAGGACGACGGCATCGTGGGTGCGGGCCCGGTTGCCAGCGGCGAGAGCGCCGGCCAGCACCAGAACCGAGGCCACGAGCGCGACGGCGGCGGCAGCGCGGATCGCCGTCGCAAGCTGCCCCAGCAGTTGGTTGATGATATCGAGCGCATCCTTGACGCGAACGCTGGTGATCGTCGGATAGGCATTCGTGACGGCCTTCAGCGCTGCGGCCTCGTCCTCCGCCGTGGCGTTGGGATCGATGACCGTGGCGAGCCAGGCATGCGGGGCGCCGGCAAAGGTGTTCGGCGAAAACACCATGACGAAATTGATCGACAGGGATTCCCACTCCACCGTGCGGAAATTGGCAATCCGGGCCGTGATATTGCGGCCAAGCACATTGACAGTGACGGTGTCACCGAGCTTCAGGCCCAGTTCGCCGGCTTCCTCCGCCGAAAAGGAAACGAGCGGCTCGCCGGAATAGTCCGGCGCCCACCAACTCCCCTCCGTCAGAGACGAATTTTCCGGCCGTTTCTCGGCATAGGTGATGCCCCGGTCACCACGCAGAACCCACTGTCCGCCCGGCGGCACGTTCATCTTGGTCACGTCTTCACCATTGAACGCGAGGATACGGCCGCGCAGCATCGGCACTTCGACGATCTTGCCTTCGGGCAGGCTTTTCTGCAGCAGCGAGCGGAAACCCTCGACCTCAGTGCCCTGAATATCGACGAAGAAGAAGTTCGGCGCCCGCTCCGGCAGGTTGCCGGTGAGCTCGCGGCGCAGATTGCCGTCGATCAGCGCCAGCGTGACGAGAAGCGCCAGCCCGAGACCGAGCGACAGGACCACCGACGACGTCAGCGCGCCGGGACGATGGATATTGCCGATGGCGAGCCGGAATGCCGGCGAACTGACGCGCGGCGCCCGGCGGGCCAGCATGGCGACGAGAACCGCCACGCCGCGCAGTACGATGAAGGCGAAGGCAATGGCGCCAAGGAAGGTGAGCGAGATCCTGCGGTCATAGGCCGTCAGGATGGCAAGGCCGGCAAGTGCTGCAAGGCAGAGAGCGGCGGCAAGCAGATAGGGCCAGGACGGCAGGCGCGACCGTTCGAAGCTCTGTTCGCGGAAGAGCGCGGTCGCCGGCACCTCGCGGGCGTGGCCGAGCGGAAGGATGGCAAAGGCGAGCGCTGTCAGAAGGCCGAACAGGGCGGCAAGGCCGAGCGCTTCTGGGTAGAGCTGGAACGCGGTCGACACCGGCAACATGTTCGCCAGGAATTGCGCGGCGACGAAGGGGATAGGCGCGCCGAGCACAAGGCCAATAACGATGCCGATCAGCGCGATCATCAGGATCTGGATGAGATAGATGGCGGTGACCATCGAGGCTGGCGCGCCGACGCATTTGAACGTCGCGATGACGCCACGCTTGGAATCGAGATAGGAGCGCACCGCATTGGCAACGCCGACGCCGCCGACGATGAGCGCCGTCAGGCCGACGAGCGTCAGGAACTGCGAGAAGCGGGTGATGTTCGCGGTCAGCGCCGGTGCTGCGTTCTGGCTGGTGCGGATCGACCACCCGGCCTGCGGAAATTTCTCCTCGGCCTGTCGGCGCAAGGCGGGAACGCTGGAGGAATCGTCGACCTTCACCTTGTAGACATGTTCGACGAGACTTCCCGTCTGCACCAGTCCGGAGGCTGCGAGCGCATCTGCCGACAAGAGCAGGCGCGGCGCAAAGCCGAACCCGTCCGACAGGGCGTCCGGCTCGCGCACGATCAGGCCGGAAATGCGGATGCGGGCCGTGCCGAGCAGGATTTCGTCGCCGGTCTTGATGCCGAGCCGCTCCAGAAGCAACGGCGCCGCCAGCACATCATAGACACCCCCATGATTGGCCAGCAGGTCGGCGATCGGTGCCGCCGGCTCGCTTTCGAGCTTGCCGTAGAGCGGATAGGCGCCATCGACCGCCTTCAGCTCGACCAGTGCCTGGTTGGAACCATCGGGAAGCCTTGCCATGGAGCGCAGGCCGGCGGACACCGCGACCGCGCCCATGTCATCGATGAAGGCCTTTTCCTCAGGCGTCGCGACGCGGTTGTTGAGTTCGAAGCGGATATCGCGGCCAGCAGTTCGCGGCCCTGGCTGGCGATCGAGCTGGTGATCGACTGCGACAGCGAATTGACGCCGGCAATGGCCGCCGTGCCGAGCGCAACGCAGGCGAGGAAAATGTAGAAGCCCTTCAGGCCACCGCGCATTTCCCGCAGCGCCAGACGAAAGGCGAGCCCAGGACGAAAACCGCTGGCAGCACGGGCCGTCATGCGGAAACGGCCTTCGACAGCGACGCGGCAAGAGCTGGGTCATGGCCCGAGCCGGAAACGATCTCACCAGAACGGACCCGCACCTGTCGCGAGCAGCGGGCGGCAAGCGAGGCATCATGCGTGACGAGGACCAGCGTCATGTCGCGTTCGGCCTGCTTGGAGAAAATGAGATCGGCCACTTGGCGGCCGGTTTCGGCATCGAGATTGCCAGTGGGTTCATCGGCAATGAGGAGCTTCGGCGCTGGCGCCAAGGCGCGAGCGATCGCCACGCGCTGCTGCTCGCCGCCGGACAGCTGGCCAGGATAATGCGACAGGCGCTCGCCGAGGCCGACAGAGGCGAGCTCTTGGCGGGCGATCTCGAAGGCGTTGCGGACATTGGCAAGCTCGAGCGGCACTGCGACATTTTCGAGCGCCGTCATATTCGGAATGAGATGGAAAGATTGGAAGACAATGCCGATGTTGCGGCCACGGAACTCGGCCACCCGATCTTCGCTCAACCCATGCAACGGCGTGCCATCAATGGTGATTTCGCCGCTGTCGAGGCGCTCCAGACCGGCAAGAACCATCAGCAGCGTCGACTTGCCGGAGCCCGAGGGACCGACGATGCCGACCGATTCACCAGCGTCGATCGCCAGGTCCATGCCCTTCAGCACATGAACGGACGCGGCGGCCTGGCCGAGTGTCAGATCCGCATTTTTCAGTTCGATCATGGTTGCCAAAGGAAACTGCCCTATATGTGTAGAATATGGAGATTGCCGGAGCGGCTGACGTTTACCGATTTAAGGGCGCATTGATGCGAATAAAAGGTTTCATGACGTTTTTGTTGGCGATCACGGCAATTGTGATCACCTCCGTCCCGGCCCGTTCCGCCACCCTCAATCTCGTCGGTTTCGGCGACAGCCTGATGGCGGGCTACCAATTACCGCCGGGAGACGCATTTCCTGCCCGTCTGGAAAAGGCCCTGCGCGAAAAGGGCCATGACGTGACGATCGCCAATGCCGGCGTTTCCGGCGATACGACCTCGGGCGGACTGGCGCGAATCGACTGGTCGGTACCCGACGGCACCAAGGGCGTGATCCTCGAACTTGGAGCCAACGATGCGCTGCGCGGCATTGCGCCGGAAGAAAGCCGCAAGAACCTTGTGGCCATGATCGAGAAGCTGAAGTCGCGCGGTATCGCCGTTCTTCTCGTCGGCATGATGGCGCCACCGAACATGGGCGGCGACTACGCCGGGCGGTTCAATCCGATCTATCCGGAACTTGCCAAGACCTATGGCACGGAACTCTATCCATTTTTTCTTGACGGCGTGGTGGAAGATGCGAAGCTCAAGATCGAGGATGGCATGCATCCGAACGGCGATGGCATCGGCATCATGGTCGAGCGCTTCCTGCCGGTCGCCGAACGCTTCGTACAATCGCTTTCAACGGGAGGCTGAGGGAACCGGGAAAAAAATAAACTCTTGTTCAACGACTGTTAATCGCGTTGGATAAATATTGCAGGTGCGAAATTATAGTTGCGCGCAGATGTCAGGCGTGATTCGCTGACGATATCTGCTAGAGATTCGGGGAGCTCGTCATGCCGAGACTTTTCACCGCCCTCGAGATTCCGCGTAATGCCGCAATGAGCCTTTCATTGTTACGTGGTGGTCTTCCCGGTGCCCGTTGGATCGATGTGGAGAATTACCACATCACACTCCGCTTCATCGGCGACGTCGACAACCGGACCGCAGACGAGATCGTCGACCGGCTCGACCGCATCGAACGTCCGGAATTCCAGTTGCAACTGACCGGTACCGGCGCCTTCGGGTCCAAGAAGCCGCACTCCGTCTGGGCCGGCGTCACCAACCCGCCGGAACTCTATGCCCTCCAGGCCGAAATCGAGCGTATCTGCCAGCGGCTTGGCCTGCCGGCTGATCCGCGCAAGTTCACGCCGCATGTGACGCTCGCCCGGCTGCGCGCGTCGCGGGTCGAGGATGTCGTCGGCTACCTCTCGGGGCGTGGTGGCTTCTACACCAACCCCTTCACCGTCTCGCGCTTCGTGCTCCTGTCGTCACGCGATTCGATCGGTGGCGGCCCCTACATCACCGAGGAGGTCTTCCCACTCTACGAGCCGCTGTCTTCCAGCCTGCCGATGAGCGACGAGCATCCTTCGGAAAGCATGCTGTAGACGGCCTCGAAGCCTTCCGGGCCTCCATAATAGGGGTCGGGCACGTCACGCTCGACGCCCAGGGTGTAGTCGAGAAACAGATGCAGCTTGTGCCGCGCTGCCGGCGGCGCCAGCGCACGCAACGTGGCGAGATTGTTCCGGTCCATCGCAAAGATCAGATCGAAGACCTCGAAGTCGCCGGCTTCGATCTTGCGCCCGCGCTGGCCGGTAATATCGATGCCGTGGCGTCGTGCCACGCCAATCGAGCGTTGGTCCGGCAGGTCACCGATATGCCAGCCGCCGGTTCCGGCGGAATCGACATCGACGGGGCGCCCCTGTGACAGATGCCGCAGAATGCCTTCGGCCAGCGGCGAACGGCAGATATTGCCGAGACAGACAAAGAGAATTCTGACAGGTTTCATGCTATCCAACGGGGCAGGAGAAAGTTTGAACCTATCCAAGGCTGCTGCGTTGTGAAACCACAATGTTGCCGTCACAAAAAGGGGGATTGTCATGAAACAGGAAAAGCTCAGCCCGGAGACCGTTGCCGAGAACCTGCACAAGATGGAGGGCTGGGTGCTGGCTGACGACGGCCTTTCGATCTGGAAGACCTTCCGGTTCAAGAGTTTCGTCGAGGCGTTCGGCTTCATGAGCGAATGCGCGCTGGCGGCGGAGAAGTTCGGCCATCATCCCGAATGGTTCAATGTCTACAACAAGGTGGACGTGACGCTGACCACGCATGATTCCAGCGGCCTGACCGAACTGGACTTCAAGCTCGCCGCGAGAATGGACCGCGCCGCGGCCGGGCGTATGCCCGACCACATGAAGGAGCCCCATTTGAAATAGCCGCCGCGCTCACCATATGATTTTGCATGACAGACATTTCCCATGACGGACGGGGCAAAGAAGATGGATGACGTCAAGATCGGCGAGATTTTGCTGCCTGGCGAAGAGAGCGAGCAGCAAGCAAAGGCCCGCAAGGTAGAGCGCCGCTTCTGGCCCACCCTGAAGCGCGCCATGCGGCAGGTGCCCTTCAGCCGCGACCTCGTGGCCGCCTACTATTGCGCCATGGATCCGGCGACGCCGATGCGCACGCGTGGCATCCTTCTCGGCGCGCTCGCCTATTTCGTCCTGCCGTTCGATTTCATCCCCGACGTTCTCGCCATGGTCGGCTTTTCCGATGACATCGCCGTCCTGACAGCCGCCTTCGCCGCGATCGCCGGCCAGATCAAGGAACAGCATTACGTCAAGGCGGACGAAGCATTGCAGGACAAGCTGCCGGACTGAACCGCCGTTGGCGAGCGGCGAAATGCCGTCTTGCCGACATCCATTCCCTTGACGGCCGTCCCGCCATGTTTTCTCAGTATCCTCCTACAGCGACGGCTTTTTTCGAAGGTCAAACTCTTGCCTAATTCTTTGTGACATAAACGAGCGCCGAGCACGCTTTGGCTGATGGGCAGTCGCCCGGCAAGCGAAGCGCGCAAGGCAGACGGAATTCGGCATGTTCTCGCCGGGAACCGTTCCCTGGATTTTCGCACAACCGTGGACCAAACAGGCTTGCATCGTTCGGGCGCGTTTCCGCAAGCCTGAAACTCGGGCAGGATTTGCGTCGTAATGTGTTCCGTATTAAAGCGAATGCGCCGTGAATTCAGAGAATGTTGACGGTTTGGTAACCTGAATTAAGTCAAAATAAAACAAATCGTGGCCATGCGTTGCCCGGCTGATGCTGATCGGGCCTTGGCAGCCAAGAAACCGGCAGGACAAGATGTTTGTAAGAAAGCTTAACCTCGCACTCGCACTCGTGACGGCATTTGCCGGCGTGGCTTCGGCCCAGTCGCCGACCCGTATCCAGCAGTTCAATGCCTGGGGTGCTTATTCCTATCAGTCCGGTTCCAGCAAGGTCTGCTACGTTCTTTCCGTGCCGAAGGAAAAGAGCCCGGCCAATGTCGATCATGGCGATATCTTCTTCCTCGTGTCGCAGCGCCCCGGCCAGAACATCTCTTACGAGCCGCAGGCGATGATGGGCTACCCGCTGCAGGAAAATTCAAAGGTGACCGTCACGATCGACGCCAAGGACTTCGTCATGTTCACCAAGGGCAACTCCGCCTGGGTCGAGAACGCCGCCGAAGAGCCGGCTCTCGTCGCTGCGATGAAATCCGGCAAGGCGATGTCCGTTGCCGCCAAGTCGCGCAAGGGCACGCCGACGGCCTACTCCTACTCCCTGTCGGGCATTTCGGCCGCGCTGAAGCAGATCGAAGGCTGTAAGTAAGACCGGTTCGATCCTATCGTTGTCACAGAAGGCCGGTTCGTCCGGCCTTCTGCCGTTAAGGCATTCGTCTTTTTGCAGATCTGCCCTGATGCGCCGGATGGTGACGTCAGGCAAAAACCGTGCTAAAGGCCCGCTCCATGATGGCTGCGCGGATCCTTGGCGATCCCAAGGCGCGGCAAACGAACTCTGATCTCAGCATTTTACGCGACCGGCTCCAGGCGAAAGCGCTTGAACGGGCGTTGCGTATCCAGGACACGGGAACTGGCGAGAATGGCCGCGACTGAAGCACTCAATCTGGACCGCCCTTTAACGGCACCGGTCCGTCCGGCCATGCCGGCCGAAATGCCGTCGCTGATCGGTCTCGCGCGCGAGGACATGGGCAAGGCTCTGGCCGAAATCGGCGTTCCTCAGAAGCAGGTGAAAATGCGGGTGAGCCAGCTCTGGCACTGGCTCTATGTGCGCGGCGTCTCCGATTTCGACCACATGACCAATGTGTCGAAGGACATGCGCGAGATGCTGAAGAAGCATTTCACCATCGCCCGGCCGGAAATCGTCGAGGAGCAGATCTCGACCGACGGCACCCGCAAGTGGCTGTTGCGCTTCCCGCCGCGCGGTGCCGGTCGCCCGGTCGAGATCGAGACCGTCTACATTCCCGAAGAAGGTCGCGGCACGCTGTGCATTTCCAGCCAGGTCGGCTGCACGCTCACCTGTTCCTTCTGCCACACCGGCACGCAGAAGCTGGTGCGCAACCTGACGGCCGAGGAAATCCTGGCGCAGCTTCTGCTTGCCCGCGACCGGCTGGGCGATTTCCCAGACCGCGATACGCCGGCCGGCGCCATCGTGCCGGCTGAGGGCCGCAAGGTCTCCAACGTCGTCATGATGGGCATGGGCGAGCCGCTCTACAATTTCGAGCACGTCAAGACGGCGCTGCTGATCGCCACCGACGGCGACGGGCTTTCCCTGTCGAAGCGGCGCGTGACGCTCTCGACCTCCGGCATCGTTCCGGAAATCCACCGCACCGGCGCGGAACTCGGCGTGATGCTGGCGATCTCGCTGCATGCCGTGAAGGACGATCTGCGCGACATGCTGGTGCCGATCAACAAGAAATATCCGCTGAAGGACCTGCTGGATGCCTGCCGCACCTATCCCGGTCTGTCGAACGCGCGCCGCATCACCTTCGAATATGTGATGCTCGAAGGCGTCAATGACAGTCTCGAAGACGCCAAGGAACTGGTGCGGCTCTTGAGGGGCATTCCCGCCAAGATCAACCTCATCCCCTTCAATCCGTGGCCCGGCACGAACTACCAGTGTTCCTCCTGGGAGCACATCGAGAAATTCGCCGATTTCATCAATGCCGCCGGCTACGCCTCGCCGATCCGCACCCCGCGCGGCCGTGATATTCTCGCCGCCTGCGGCCAGCTGAAATCCGAATCCGAACGCATGCGCAAGGTCGATCGCATGGCCTTCGAAGCCATGATGATCTCCAATCACGGCGAGGATTGATCAGCAAATTTGATGGATCCAGGTCTCCAATTCGATTGATTTAACCTTTCGCGCTTCCTAAGAAGGCCGGAAAAATCAGTCTCGGAGGACACCCATGCGCTCAATCCTGCTTGCTCTCGCAGCAACCGTCGCCCTCGCCCTGCCCGCGCGGGCAGACGAAGTGACCGTCGCCGTCACCGCCATCGTCGAACACCCGGCGCTCGATGCCGTGCGCGACGGCGTCAAGGAAGCGTTGGCCGCCGCCGGATACAAGGAAGGCGAGAATCTCAAGTTCCTCTATGAGTCCGCACAGGGCAACCCGGCGACAGCAGCGCAGATCGCCCGCCAGTTCGCCGGCGAAGCCCCTGATGTCATCGTCCCGATCTCAACGCCCTCGGCCCAGGCCGTCGTCTCCTCGACGCGCGACATTCCGGTCGTCTTCACCGCCGTCTCCGATCCGCTCGGCGCGCAGCTCGTCAAGGACATGGACAAACCCGGCGGCAATGTCACCGGCCTGTCGGACCTCTCGCCGGTCGCCGAGCACGTTGCACTCATCAAGGAAATCCTGCCGAACGTGAAATCGATCGGTTATCTCTACAATTCCGGCGAGGCGAACTCGGTTTCGCTGCTCGCCGTCCTGAAGACGGAAGCCGAGAAGGCCGGCCTGACCGTCGTCGAATCCGCCGCGACGAAGTCCGCTGAAGTACAGGGCGCCGCGCGCGCCCTCGTCGGCCGTGCCGACGTCATCTATATCCCGACCGACAACACGATCATCTCGGCGCTCGAAGGTGCTGTCGCGGTCGCCGAGGAAGCCAAGCTGCCGCTCTTCACGGCCGACACGGACTCCGTTTCGCGCGGCGCGGTCGCTGCTCTCGGCTTCAACTACCATGATGTCGGCAAGCAGACTGGCGACGTCGTCGTGCGTGTCCTGAAGGGTGAAAACCCGGGCGATATCGCCGTCAAGGTCGCAGCAGGAACCGATCTCGTCATCAACAAGGCTGCCGCCTCGAAGATGGGCGTGACCTTCCCGGAAAGCGTGCTCGGCCGCGCCACCCGCGTGATCGAATAGGCGCGCATCGCATCACGCCTGCACAATCCGATTGATTTCGAACCGCCCTCCTTCCATGCGGGGGCGGTTCATCTGTAAAAGCACTCGCTCTTCCATTTGCCGATGCGGGCGGAAGCGCGGAGACTTCAAGAGAAGAGGACCGACAGCGGTGAGCCAAATTGCCTTCTGGGGAGCGGTGGAGCTGGGGCTCGTCTATGCCTTCGTCGCAATCGGCGTGTTCCTTGCCTTCCGAGTGCTCGATTTTCCGGACCTGACCGTCGACGGCTCGTTTCCGCTCGGCGCCGCCGTCACCGCCGTGCTGATCATCGCCGGCGTCAATCCCTGGCTTGCCGCAGGTGTTGCCATGATTGCTGGGGCCGCCGCCGGGATCGTGACTGCGATCCTCAACGTGCGCTTCCGCATCCTCAACCTGTTGGCCTCGATCCTGACGATGATTGCGCTCTTCTCCGTCAATCTGCGCGTCATGGGCAAGCCGAACGTTGCGCTGATCAACGCCGACACGATGCTGTCGCCGTTCTACGGCCTCGGCCTGCGCGATTTCTATGTCCGGCCGCTGTTCGTCGGACTGCTGGTGGTGATCGCGGCGCTCGCCGTGTGGCGCTTCCTCGAAAGCGACGCCGGGCTTGCCATGCGGGCAACCGGCGCCAATGCTCGCATGGCCCGGGCGCAAGGGGTCGACACCAGCCGCCAGATCTATCTCGGCATGGCGATGTCGAACGCGCTGGTCGCGCTGGGCGGTGCGCTGTTTGCCCAGACGAACGGTTTTGCCGATGTCACCTCCGGCGTCGGCACCATCGTCGTCGGCCTTGCTGCCGTCATCATCGGTGAAACCCTGCTCGGCAGCCGCGGCATACTGATCGCGCTTGCCGGCTGCGTGCTCGGCTCGATCCTCTATCGCATCGCCATCCAGCTCGCCCTTTCGACCGACATGCTGGGGCTGCAGGCCTCCGACCTCAATCTGGTCACCGCAGCGCTCGTCACCGTCGCCCTCGTCCTTCCCCGCCTGCGCCGCGGAGGTGCCGCATGATCAAGCTCGACAACATTCAGGTCGTCTTCGGCAAGGGAACGCCGCTTGAAAAGCGGGCGCTGAACGGCATCGGCCTCACCATCGACGAAGGCACCTTCGTTACCGTCATCGGCTCGAACGGCGCCGGCAAATCGACCGTGCTTGGCGTACTCGCCGGCGACGTGCTGCCGACCGCCGGTCAGGTCACGATCGGCAACACCGATGTCACCCGCAAGGGAACCGCCGCCCGCGCCGGGCTCGTTGCCCGCGTCTTCCAGGACCCGTTGGCGGGAAGCTGCGGGGCGCTGTCGATCGAGGAAAACCTGGCGCTTGCCGCAAGGCGCGGCGAAAAGCGCGGCCTGGCGCCGGCGCTTGGGGCCAAACGCCGCGAACATTTTCGCGAACGCATCGCCGAGCTCAATCTCGGCCTTGAAAACCGCATGAGGGACCGCATGGACCTGCTCTCGGGCGGCCAGCGCCAGGCGGTTTCGCTGGTCATGGCGACGCTCGCCGGCTCCGAAGTGCTGCTGCTTGATGAGCATACGGCAGCACTCGATCCCGGCATGGCCGAGTTCATCATGAACCTCACCCAGAAGATCGTCTCGGAGCGCAAGTTGACGGCGTTGATGGTCACCCACTCGATGCGCCAGGCACTCGATTTCGGTCACCGCACGATCATGCTGCATGCCGGTGAAGTCGTGCTCGACGTTTCGGGCGACAGCCGCAAGACGCTGCAGGTCGAGGACCTCATCGCCATGTTCCGCCGCATCCGCGGCCAGACGCTGGATGACGACGCGCTGCTGATCGGCTGAAGGCCGGTCAGCGCGTCTGCGTGAACAGGATCTTCACCGCAAAGATCGAAAAAACGCCTGCAAACGTGTAGTCGATGCCGCGCATGACGCTCTTCCTGCGCTGCAGCCAGCCCGACAGCCAATCGGCAGTCAGGATCACCAGCACGTTGACCGGCATCGCCGCGGCGATGAAGAAGAAGCCGAGGAAGAGCAACTTCTGTGTCACGGCCGGATCATTGGCGGTGACGAATTGCGGCAGAAAGGTCATGAAGAAGATGATGACCTTCGGGTTCAGCAGATTGACCCATAGCCCCGTCGAAATATTGGCCATGGCGGATGCGCCGGTATCCTCCACCTTTTTCACCGACAGGCTCGATCCGTAACGGATCGCCTGCACCGCCAGCCAGAACAGATAGGCCGCACCGCCGGTCTTGAGGATCATGAAGGCTGTCGGCGAAGCGGTGATCAGCGCCGAGATACCGAAGGCGACGAGAAGCGTGTGCACGACGCAGCCAAGGCTCGTGCCGATCACGATGAAGAACGCGGCTGCCTTGCCCTGCGACAGCGCCCGGCTGATCGACAGCGTCATGTCAGGACCCGGCGTCGCGGCCAGAAGCAGCGTTGCGGCGGTGAAGGCGAGAAGGGTCGGCAGGCTGGGCAGAAAATCCATGAGCGAATTCCTCGAAAGGCAACATGCGCGATCGCTGGAGCATGTACCGAAAACAACGCGATATCGCTAGTACAAAAAGCGAGCGCGGCGGATGTTCTAAAAGCGCAGGACCGCTTAGGACCCCCTTCGGAACGTTTGAGCATGTTCGAGAGTTCTTATATAAGAAAAAGAGGAGAGGAGAAGGGCTGACACAGGAGAGAAGCTGATGAGAAAACTCGCGATCATTTTGGTGTCGCTGATCACAGCCTTCACAAGCATTACACCGGCACAGGCTTTCCCGCCCGTCAATATGGCCACCGCCGTTAAAAATCCGGATGTCATCGACGTCCGTCACCGGCGCTATCATGGCGGGCACTACTCCGGCTACGGGCGAGACCACTACCGCCACGGCTATTACCGCGGACACCACGGGCACAACTATGGTGGCGCGGTTATCGGTGGTCTTGCGGCCGGCATGGTCTTCGGCAGCATGCTCGGCTACCCGTACTATGGCTCGAGCTACTATGGATCGAGTTACTATGGCCCAGGGGCTTACTATGGCCCGGGGGCTTACTATGGCTATGGCCCCAGAGCTTTTTATGGTCCCAGAGCTTACTATGGTCCCAGAGCCTACTATGGTCCTAGAGCGTATTACGGCCGCGGAGCTTACTACGGCGGCAACGCACATGTTCGCTCGTGCTTTGCCCGTTATCGCTCCTATCGCGCGTGGGATAACACCTACCAGCCGTATTATGGCCCTCGCCGGCTGTGCTGGTAAGGTGGTGTGACACAGACCAATCAGGGGCACACCCGCCGCCATCCCTGGCGGCGGGGCGATCTTTCACGCTGGTCGATGCTGAGACCGCTCTTCGCCCTGCCCGAGAAAGGCACGCTGCACGCAATTCCCTTGACCGAAAGGCTTGCGCACCCCGGCAATCTCGCTAAAAGTGCCCCAGAATTTTTTCCCGAGAAATCCCCTGGGGCGCGCGATCAGCGCTTTCCGACAGACGGACAGACAAACATGGCAAAGCAAGTGAAAAAGGTCGTCCTCGCCTATTCCGGCGGTCTCGACACCTCCATCATCCTCAAGTGGCTGCAGACCGAACTGGGCGCGGAAGTCGTCACCTTCACCGCCGACCTCGGCCAGGGCGAGGAACTCGAGCCGGCCCGCAAGAAGGCGGAGATGCTCGGCATCAAGGAAATCTACATCAAGGACGTCCGCGAGGAGTTCGTGAAGGATTTCGTTTTCCCGATGTTCCGCGCCAACGCCGTCTATGAAGGCGTCTACCTGCTCGGCACCTCGATCGCCCGGCCGCTGATCTCCAAGCACCTGATCGACATCGCCCGCGAAACAGGCGCCGACGCGATCGCCCACGGCGCGACCGGCAAGGGCAACGACCAGGTCCGTTTCGAACTGTCGGCTTACGCGCTGAATCCCGACATCAAGATCATTGCCCCCTGGCGCGACTGGTCGTTCAAGAGCCGCACCGACCTGCTGGAATTCGCCGAAAAGCACCAGATTCCGGTTGCCAAGGACAAGAAGGGCGAAGCGCCGTTCTCCGTCGACGCCAACCTCCTGCACTCGTCCTCCGAGGGCAAGGTGCTCGAAGACCCGGCGCAGGAAGCCCCTGAATACGTGCACATGCGCACGATCTCGCCGGAAGCCGCTCCGGACAAGGCGACCGTCATCAAGATCGGTTTCGAAAAGGGCGATGCCGTCTCGATCAACGGTGTCCGCCTCTCGCCGGCATCCCTGTTGGCCAAGCTCAACGAATATGGCCGCGACAACGGCATCGGTCGTCTCGACCTCGTCGAAAACCGTTTCGTCGGCATGAAGTCGCGCGGTGTCTACGAAACCCCCGGCGGCACCATCCTGCTCACCGCCCATCGCACCATCGAATCGATCACACTCGACCGCGGAGCTGCGCATCTCAAGGACGAGATCATGCCGCGTTACGCCGAGCTGATCTACTACGGCTTCTGGTTCTCTCCGGAACGCGAGATGCTGCAGGCGCTGATCGACAAGAGCCAGGAACATGTCGAGGGCGAAGTGACGCTGAAGCTCTACAAGGGCAACGTCATGGTCACCGGCCGCGAGAGCGCAAAGTCGCTCTATTCCGACAAGCTGGTCACCTTCGAGGACGACCAGGGCGCCTACGACCAGAAGGACGCCGCCGGCTTCATCAAGCTCAATGCGCTGCGCCTGCGCACACTGGCTGCCCGCAACCGCGACAAGTAAGCGGGACACACCGCATGATCCAGGCCCGTATCCGCGAGGATGCGGGCCTTTTTATTGTTTCTATTCGCCGGCCGCCGTTTCCGCCATGACAGTCCGCCGGGTGACGTGCAGGAACAGGCAATAGCTTGCGATCGCCGTCAGGGTCATCGCCGGGATGATGATCCCGAACGCCGTGAGCGGAATGCCGATCAGCGCCGCCGCGAAGCCGCCGAGGAAGCCGCAACCCATCTGGATGAAGCCCAGCATTGCCGAGGCGGAGCCCGCGATATGCGGAAAGGGGAGCAGGGTCGCCGTCGTCATGTGGGGCGTGAGGAATGCGATGCCGAAACTCAGGAACCCAACCGGCACCATGATCGAGACATAGCTCGGCTCGACCAGCTGCACGGAGAGCCCCGCCAGCAGGCCGGCAAGCCCGAGCGAGACGAGGCCGGCGCGAACAGAACCCTCACCACCGAGCCGAGGCGACACCAGCCGCAGGCAGACCGATCCGAGGAAATAAGGCACCGTTTGCCCCAGCATGCCGATCCCGAAGGCGGTCGGCGTCATCCCGACACGCTCGATCAGGATGAATGGCAGCATCGTCGCCTGCGCATAGAGCGTTCCAATCGACCCTCCGAGAACCAGCGCCCCAAGGAGGAACCGCCAGTGGGAGACCAGTTCGCCATAGGCGGCAAGCAGCCTCGACGGTCGGGCGCGAGATCGATCGGGGACGCTGGTTTCACGCATGAAGGCAATGACGGCGCCAGCGACCAGCAAGCTGAACCCGATCAGGAGGAAGAAGATCGCCTGCCAGCCGAAGGCGGCCAGCGCCAGCCCGCCGAGCGTCGGCGCCATGGCGGGGCCGATTGCCAGCATGATGCCGATCAGGTTCATGATGCGCGATGCTTCGACGCCGGTGAACTGGTCCCGGACGACGGCGCGGGCGACGGTGATGCCGACCGAAGCGCCGATACCCTGGACCAGCCGGCCGGCGAGCAGCCATTCCACGGATGGTGCGAAGGCGCAGACGAGGCTGCCCAGGAGGTTGATGCCGACGAACGCCAGCGTCGCGTTTTTGCGGCCAAAGGCATCCGACATCGGCCCGGCAACGAGTTGCGCGATGGAAAAACCGCCAAAATAGACGGAGAGTGTCAGCTTGATCATCGATTCCGTGGTGCCGAAGGCCTGCACCAACTCCGGCATGGCCGGCGTGTAGATCGACATGGAGATCGGTCCAAGGGTCGCCAGCAATGCGCCGAGCATGCTGGTGCGGCGCTCGCTCATCCGGACGCTCATTCGGCAATACCCTTCTTGTCGGCGGACCCGCAACGATCCAGCAGATGCAGGTTCTCGCGCAAGCCCTTGAGGCTCAGCCGCAATGCCTCGCGACCATCGGCGTCCAGGCCAGCCGTTACCTGGTCCATCAGCGCGCGCACTTCCTTGCGGATATTGAGGAGCAGCAGATCCGCCCTGGCTGTGACAACCACGTTCTTGGCCCGCCGGTCGCAGGGGTCGGGAACCCGCTCGACGAGCCCAAGTCCTTCAAGCCGATCGAGATAGGTCGAGAGCGTCATCGGTTCGATGCCCATCCGGATCGCGATATCCGCCTGCTTGATGCCTTCGGTGGCCGCGACCTGGATCAGCGCGCGGGCCTCTCCCGGTGTCACGCCGAGGCCGGACGCTGCGATGCGCCGGTCGAAGGCGCCGCGCAAAAGCCGCGACACATCGGTCAGCAACATACCGATCGTATCGCTTTCTAATCTGACGGGCATAAGAACTCGTGGCACCGTTTATCGTAAGTTTTACTTAGCATCTTGCGACGAAGGCGACAAGTTTGGCCCCGGGGACGCATCTGAGCATGCGCGACAACAGGAATGGACAGATCACGGAAATATCACAGACAGGCACGCCAGATAACAACGGCGTGCATCGCGAACGCGTGAATTGAACGTGTTCGCATGGCGGGCGCACAGTCCGTCTTGGGGCAACCACGCCCCGTGTTCTCTGGGAGAGAGAAAATGTTGAAGACAATTCTTGCCGCCACGGTCCTCGTTTCCTGCCTGTCGGCCCCGGCCTTCGCTCAGGGCATGATGGCCTGCGACGAGGCTTCGATCATGAAGACCGAGGAAATGGCCAAGGGCATGACCGATCCGATGAAGAAGGACGCGATGATGATGGCGATGAAGGAAGTCGACAGCGCCAAGATGGCCATGAAGGACGGCAAGACCGACGACTGCGCCAAGCATCTCGACAATGCCATGAAGGCGACCGAAGCGAAGTAGTTCGAATTACCCGGCGCGGCAGGGCCCTCAAAAGCCCTGCCCCATCTTGACGGAATCGACAACGCAAGGTGGAATGGCATTCCACGCGCAAGGAGATTCCATGACGCAGGCCCTGCTCTTCGGCGCCTTTTTGGCGGCACTGTTCTACGTGCTCATTCCCGGCCCAGCCTTTCTTGCCCTGCTCGGCATCGGCGCCGGTCAGGGCCGCACGGCGGGCGCACTGTTCATGGGCGGCCATCTGGCGGGCGATCTTCTCTGGTCGGCGCTGGCGCTGGTGGCGATCGTCGGTGCCAAGACTGTCGGCAGCACGATCTTCGATATTCTCGGTCTGCTCTGCGGCTTCTATCTCGCCTGGATCGGCTGGACGGCGCTCCGGGCGAAGCCCCGCGGCGAAAACCGGCCCTTGCTCACCGTCGAACGGCCTTATCGCCGCGGCCTCATTTTCGGCCTCACCAACCCCAAGGGATATCCAGTGGCGCTTGCCACGTTTACGGCCCTGCTTGCCAGCTCCTCGAATGTACTGGATTTCCACGCCTTGCCGGCGCTGCTCGCCGTGTCCGTCCTCGGATTTCTCGTCGCCTACGCTATCCTGATCGGCATCATCGGCGCGTCCGTCGTGCGGCGTTTCTATCGCAGACACGAACTAGCCATCGTCCGGCTTTCGGGCGTGCTGTTCATGGGCTTTGCCGTGCAGGCGATCTGGCATGCGGCGCCGGGGCTACTGGGCGTCCGCAAGGCTTGATCCGGAGCCGGCACACGCCCACCTGACAATCTTGATATTTCCACAATCGCTGCCGACAAGATCAGGCAGCACCCGCCATCTTCGGTGGGAAAAATCGGAATGCGAAAGGACTGACCCCATGACTTCGAGCCCCGCGCTGAACCCCGCCATCACCGACTGGAATGGCCCGGATGGCCTGCCCCGCTTCGAGGCGGTCAGCGATGGCGATTTTGCGCCGGCATTCGACGTAGCGCTTGCCGAGCATCAGGCGGAGATCGATGCCATCGCCGATGATGCCGATGCGCCGACCTTCGAAAACACCATCGTGGCGCTGGAGATCGCGGGCGACCGGCTGTCGCGCGTCTCCTCACTGTTCTGGAACCGCGCCGGTGCCCATACCAACGACGCGATCCAGGCGCTGGAGCGCGATATCGCGCCAAAGATGTCGCGGCACTATTCGAAGATCGGCATGAACGCAGCACTTTTTGCCCGCATCGACGCGCTGTGGGAAGGCCGCGACAAGCTGGGGCTCGACCTTGAGGCGACGCGCGTCCTCGAGCGGCACTGGAAGGGTTTCGTCAAATCGGGCGCGAAACTGCCGAAGGCCGAGCAGGAGCGGTTGGCGGCGATCAACGAGACGCTCGCAAGCCTCGGTGCGAAGTTCGGGCAGAACGTGCTGGCGGACGAGAAAAGCTGGGCGCTGGTTCTCGACAATGAAGGCGATCTCGCGGGCCTGCCCCAGTTCCTGAGAGATTCCATGGCCGCCGCCGCGAGCGATCGTGGCGAGAACGGCGAATATGCCGTCACCCTGTCGCGCTCGATCATCGAGCCGTTCCTGACCTTTTCCGAAAAGCGTGACCTGCGCGAACAGGCCTTCAAGGCCTGGGTCGCCCGCGGTGCCAATGGCGGCGGGACCGACAATCGCGACATCATCCGCGAAACGCTGGCCCTGCGCGCCGAAAAGGCACAGCTGCTCGGCTACGAAAACTATGCGGCGCTGAAGCTCGACAATACGATGGCCAAGACGCCGGAGGCTGTGAACGGGCTTCTTACCCAGGTCTGGGAAAAGGCGGTCGTTCGAGCGCGGGAAGAAGAGGCCGATCTTACCGCGTTGATCGCGGCGGAGGGCCGCAACCACCCGGTCATGCCCTGGGACTGGCGCCACTACGCCGAAAAACTGCGGGCGCAGAAATTCAACTTCTCCGAAAGCGAGCTCAAACCCTACCTGCAGCTCGAAAAGATCATCGACGCTTGCTTCGACGTGGCGCAGCGGCTGTTCGGCATCACGGCAACGGAGAAGAAGGGCGTCAGAGGATATCATCCGGATGTCCGGGTGTTCGACATCCGCGACGCGGACGGCAAGCTCGTTGCGTTGTTCCTCGGCGATTATTTCGCCCGCGCCTCGAAGCGCTCCGGCGCCTGGATGAGTTCCTTCCAGTCCCAACATCGCCTGCCGCTGAAGAGCGGCGCGATCGGCGAGCTACCGATCATCTACAATGTCTGCAATTTCGCCAAGCCGGCGGACGGCAAGCCCGCCCTGCTGTCGCTCGACGATGCCCGCACCTTATTTCACGAATTCGGCCA
Source organism: Pararhizobium sp. A13 (assembly GCF_040126305.1). Lineage (NCBI taxonomy): Bacteria > Pseudomonadati > Pseudomonadota > Alphaproteobacteria > Hyphomicrobiales > Rhizobiaceae > Pararhizobium > Pararhizobium sp. A13. The sequence continues at coordinate 774,825 of NZ_CP149510.1, forward strand.
CGCCCTGCACGGCATGCTGTCGGATGTGACCTATCCCTCCGTTTCCGGCACCAGCGTCTCGCGCGACTTCGTCGAACTGCCCTCGCAGCTTTACGAACATTGGCTGACGGTCCCAGCGATCTTGAAGAAATATGCCGTGCACGAGGCAACCGGTGAGCCGATGCCGCAGCAATTGCTCGACAAGGTCCTCGCCGCCCGCACCTTCAATTCAGGCTTCGCCACCGTCGAGTTCACCTCCTCGGCGCTGGTGGATATGGCGTTTCATACGCAGGGCACGGTCGCGGATCCGATGGCGGTGCAGGCGGAGGTCTTGGAAAAGATCGGTATGCCGGCCTCGATCGTCATGCGCCACGCGACGCCGCATTTCCAGCACGTCTTTTCCGGCGACGGCTACTCGGCCGGCTACTATTCCTACATGTGGTCGGAAGTGCTCGACGCCGATGCCTTCGCAGCCTTCGAGGAAACGGGTGATGCCTTCGATCGAGAAACGGCGAAAAAGCTGAAGGACAACATCTATTCCGTCGGCGGCGCCATCGATCCGGAAGATGCCTACAAGGCCTTCCGCGGCAAACTCCCGAGTCCGGAGGCAATGCTGAGGAAAAAGGGGCTGGCAATGATGGAGGAACTGTCCGGCTCCGACGCTTGATACGCGTCAGTCATGGAACTGTCGCCAAACCGTTGGAATAGATTCATCCAACTGTAAAGCAGCTGACATCTGTTTCACCAAAGGTCCGCCTCGGGAATCAAGTGATTCCCGAGATGGTATCGGAGACAGATTTGGCGACTATCCAGGATACTCTGACCCGCCGCTCCTTTCTGCTTTCTGCGGGGGCGGCAGGCTTTGCGGCCACGTCGGTTCTTGCCAAGCCCTTCTATGCGCGAAACTTCGGCAGGCCTTCCTTCACCCACGGCGTCCAGTCTGGCGATGTCGATACCAAGTCCGGCATGATCTGGACTCGGGTGGATCGCCCATCGCGCATTGCTGTCGAGTATTCGACGACCGAGAGCTTTACATCGCCTGTACGACTGCCGTCGATCGACGCTCTGCCGAACAGCGATTTCGCCGCAAAGTGCCTGCTCGACAACCTGCTGCCCGATCAAGACATCTTCTACCGCTTCACCGCGGCCGACCTTTACGACAGCAACAGCGTCTCCGAGCCGATCGTCGGCCGCTTCCGCACCGCGCCGCTTGATAGGCGTTCCGTCCGCTTCGTCTGGTCCGGTGACACGGCCGGACAGGGCTGGGGCATCGACGATGTCGGCATGAAGACCTATTCGACGATGAAGCTGCACGAACCGGACTTCTTCATCCATTCCGGCGATACGATCTATGCGGACAATCCGATCCCCGACGAGATACCGCTCAGGGACGGGACACTGTGGAAGAACCGCATTGTCACGCCCGAGAAACGGGAGGTGGCACGAACGCTGGACGAATATCGCGGCCAGTGGAAATACAATCTTCTCGACGAGCACGTCCGCGCCATGAACGCCGTTTGTCCAACCTTCTATCAGTGGGACGACCACGAGGTGCTGAACAACTGGTCGGCATCGACCGACCTTCGCGACGATCCGCGCTATCCGGAAAAGGATGTCTCGGTCTACGCGGCGCGCGCCATGCGCGCCTTCCAGGACATGACGCCGATCCGCTCCATTCCGGCCCAACCGGGACGCATCTTCCGCAAAATCCCCTATGGCCGGCTGCTCGAAGTCTTCTTCGTCGACCTGCGCTCCTATCGCGGCGCCAACCAGGGCGACGCGAAGGCCGATCTCTTCGGCTGGCGCCAAGTGGACTGGCTGAAGCGGGAACTGGCCGCCTCCAAGGCCACCTGGAAGGTGATTGCCTGCGACATGCCGCTCGGCCTTGTCGTCTGGGACGACTACGCCCATCGCCGCGGCTCAGACGCGATCGCCAATGGCGACAACGGCCAGCCCAGCGGGCGCGAGCGGGAATTCGCCGATGTCCTACGCTTCATCCGCGACAATGCCATAGAGAACATCGTCTGGCTGACCGCCGACGTGCACTATACCGCAGCCCACCACTACGACCCCGCCCGCGGCGCCTTCAAGGATTTCCTGCCCTTCTGGGAGTTCGTCTCCGGCCCGCTGCATTCCGGCACCTATGGGCCGAAAGAACTGGACATGACCTTTGGCCCCGAAGTGCGCTTCGTCAAGGCCTCCGGCACCGGCATCGACCAGAACCTGCCGCCTTCGGCCGGCCTGCAATTCTTCGGCCTCGTCGATATCAACGGCCAGACCGAACAGATGACGGTCAGGCTGATGGACCGGGAGGATCAGGAGTTGTGGCGGGTCACGCTCGATCCGGCGGGAAACAGCGTATAGCGTGCTTTGCGGATTCACCGATCATCAAGACTTTGCCGCCTGCCCCCTTTCGCAAATGCAAAAAAACCTGTATGAGCCGCGCAATTGTAGATGCGGCGTTCCTCAGATACGCCCCGAAACCTCCGAGTATTCACACATGAAAATGCGCAACATCGCGATCATCGCACACGTTGACCATGGGAAAACCACGCTTGTCGACGAACTTCTGAAGCAGTCGGGTTCCTTCCGCGACAACCAGCGCACGACCGAGCGCATGATGGACTCGAACGAGCTCGAAAAAGAGCGCGGCATCACCATTCTCGCCAAGGCGACCTCGATCGAGTGGAAGGGCACGCGCATCAACATCGTCGACACTCCCGGCCACGCCGACTTCGGCGGTGAAGTCGAGCGCATCCTGTCGATGGTCGATGGCGCAATCGTCCTGGTCGACTCCTCGGAAGGCCCGATGCCGCAGACCAAGTTCGTGGTCTCGAAGGCGCTGAAAGTCGGCCTTCGTCCGATCGTCGCGATCAACAAGATCGACCGCCCGGATGGCCGCCACGAGGAAGTCATCAACGAAGTCTTCGACCTCTTCGCCAATCTCGACGCGACCGACGAACAGCTCGACTTCCCGATCCTCTACGGTTCGGGCCGCGATGGCTGGATGAACGTCAACCCGGAAGGCCCGAAGGACGCAGGCCTCGCGCCGCTGCTGGACCTCGTTCTGGAACATGTTCCGGAGCCGACCGTCGAAGAAGGTCCGTTCCGCCTGATCGGCACCATCCTCGAAGCCAACCCCTTCCTCGGCCGCATCATCACCGGCCGTATCGCATCCGGTTCGATCAAGCCGAACCAGGCGGTGAAGGTTCTCGGCCAGGACGGCAAGCTGATCGAAAACGGCCGTATCTCCAAGATTCTCGCGTTCCGCGGTATCGAGCGCACGGCGATCGAGGAAGCGCATGCGGGCGACATCGTCGCGATCGCCGGCCTTTCCAAGGGCACGGTTGCCGACACGTTCTGCGATCCGTCCGTAACCGAGGCGATGAAGGCGCAGCCGATCGACCCGCCGACCGTTACCATGTCCTTCATCGTCAACGATAGTCCGCTCGCCGGCACCGAAGGTGACAAAGTCACCTCGCGTGTCATCCGCGATCGCCTGTTCAAGGAAGCAGAAGGCAACGTCGCGCTGAAGATCGAAGAATCCTCCGAGAAGGATTCGTTCTTCGTTTCCGGTCGCGGCGAATTGCAGCTCGCCGTTCTGATCGAAACCATGCGCCGCGAAGGCTTCGAGCTTGCCGTTTCGCGTCCGCGCGTCGTCATGCACAAGGACGAAGCAACGGGCCAGATGCTGGAGCCGATCGAAGAAGTCGTGATCGACGTCGACGAAGAATATTCCGGCGTCGTCGTCCAGAAGATGTCCGAGCGTAAGGCCGAGATGTCCGAGCTTCGTCCCTCTGGCGGTAATCGCGTTCGTCTGAAGTTCTTCGCACCGACACGCGGCCTGATCGGCTACCAGTCGGAACTTCTGACCGACACGCGCGGCACGGCGATCATGAACCGCTTGTTCCACGACTACCAGCCTTACAAGGGCGATATCGGCGGCCGTGTACAGGGCGTTCTGCTCTCCAATGATGCCGGCGAATCCGTCGCTTATGCCATGTTCAACCTGGAAGACCGCGGCCCGATGATCATCGACGCCGGCGAGAAGGTCTATGCCGGCATGATCATCGGCATCCATACGCGCGACAACGATCTGGAAGTGAACGTGCTGAAGGGCAAGAAGCTCACCAACATGCGCGCCTCCGGCAAGGACGAGGCCGTCAAGCTGACCCCGCCGATCCGTATGACGCTCGACCGCGCGCTTTCCTGGATCCAGGACGACGAACTGGTTGAAGTGACGCCGAAGAACATCCGCCTGCGCAAGATCTATCTCGATAGCAACGACCGCAAGCGTTTTGAAAAGTCGCGCGGCGCCGCATAAGCGGCAGCTTCACGCTGAACAGGAAAGAGGGCGCTGCGATGGAGATCGCGGCGCCCTCTTTCATTTCTCACAGGTCGTCCGGCAGGCCATCAGGATTGCAGGACACCGCTCTTCTTGGCCGTCCAGGTGGCGATGTAGTCCATCAGCCCCGGCGACAGGCAATCGGAGGGTGGCAGGCCGAGGTCGCTGAGGCGCTGGCGGATAGCGCTCATATCGGCCGGATCGGTGCCGGATTCGATGATGGACGAGACGAAGGCGGCGAATCCGGGCGGTGCCCAGCCATCCTTGTCGAACCGTTCGGGGTGAATGAAATCCAGTCCCTGGAAAGGATGCTCGCGCACCACCGGGCCGTACATGTGCACACCGCAGCCCTGGCAGGCGTGCCGCTGGATCAGCGCCGATTTATCGACCACTTCGAGCTTGTCGCCGTTTTCAAGAACGGTGATCTTGTCATGCGGAACGACAGCAACGATCGAAAACGTCGCACCGGCCGGTTTCCAGCATTTCGTGCAGCCGCAGGCATGGTTATGGGCGACGTCGCCTTCCACCTTGACCTTGACGGGTCGGTCTGCGCATTCGCAGACGAGAGTCCCGCCTGTAAAGCCCGGCGAGCCCGTGGGCAAGCCCTTGTCGAGTAGCGGATGTAGAGAAACGGTACCTGTCATTTTCTCCTCCAGTGCCGGTCATGGTTTCGCCCTGCCGCGCCGGCAGATCGCAACAGGACGCCTCGCCGACAGCATAGCACGATGGCGCTACAGCACCGCGCGTCTTTTAAGACACACCAAGGTCGCTGTAAAACTTTGATCTGCTGCATAATTTTATCCTTAAATCGATTCCGATTTAAGGAATTATGCAGTAGGAGTCGCCCGTGTTCATGAGGTCCGCGGAGCGCTCACCATCCCGCTTTAAGGAACTCAAGCGGGCCACCGGCCACATCATCGTCGAAGACCGCGCAGGTCAGCTTGCCGCCAAAGACACAGCCGCTGTCGATATTCGTTCTGTTACCGATGGTCCGAGGATTGGCTCTGGACGGCGTATGTCCATGGCAAAGGTGTTTGCCCCAGTAGTACGCTGACGTTTGCGGCCGCAGCCAGAGCAGGTCCTGCGGCGATTGTTTGTCGAGCGGGACATCGGGATCGACGCCCGCATGGACGAAGATTCGGTGTGTGTCCAGAAGCATGAGTGGCAGCCGCTCGGCCCATGCCAGATCCTCAGTCGGCACCCTGCCATTATAGGACAGCTCGGTCTCCAACCCGCCATTGTCGAGCCACCAATTCCGATCATAGCGGCCCGCATAGGCGCCAACCATCATGTCCTCATGATTGCCCTTGAGCATGATCCATCGCCAGCCTGGTTTTGCCGGGCCAGCCTTGAGCAGATCGATCACGCCCCGGCTGTCGGGGCCCCGATCGATATAGTCTCCGATATACACGATGGTTCCTGAAGCCCAGCGAGCCTCGATCATGGCCTGGAGCTTGCGCAACGGTTCGCAGCAGCCATGGATATCACCGATTGCGAACGTGTAGCTCATGGGACATTCCGGCCTGTATAACGATGACGCAACAGCGTCGCCACGCAGCCAGAATACAACGATCTGCGACAGACAGATATGGCATCGCCAAGGGCGTGGCGCGGACAAAAAAAGCCCCGTCATTGCTGACAGGGCTTTTTGAATGTGGGCGCCGGCCGTTGAAGCGTGCTTACGCTGCTTCTTCCTGCGCTTCGTCTTCTTCGAGGGCCTTGCCGCGCTTCGGACCCTTGCTGAGGTTGGCTTCGACGAGACGGACAGCTTCCGTTTCCGACATCTTGTTCACGGCTGCGATCTCGCGCGCCATGCGGTCAAGCGCAGCTTCGTAGAGCTGACGTTCGGAATAGGACTGCTCCGGCTGGTTTTCAGCACGGTAGAGGTCGCGTACGACCTCGGCGATCGAGATCAGGTCGCCGGAATTGATCTTGGCATCATATTCCTGCGCGCGGCGGGACCACATGGTCCGCTTGACGCGCGCCCTGCCCTGGACAACCTTCAATGCACGCTCGACGAAATCGGTTTCGGACAGCTTGCGCATGCCGATGCTGACGGCCTTTGCAACCGGCACCTTGAGGCGCATCTTGTCCTTTTCGAAATCGATCACAAACAGTTCGAGCGACATGCCCGCAACCACCTGCTCTTCGATTGCCACGATCTGTCCAACACCATGGGCCGGGTAAACGATCGATTCACCGGTCTTGAAGCCATGGCGTGTTGAAGATTTTTTCTGCTGGGTCGTCATTCGTTTCAAAAACTCCCTGTTACGCTCCCGGCTGCAAGCCGGGGCCGGGTCAGTCAGGCCCGGGATGGACGGGGGCACCGTCGGGTGACTCCATGCTGATCCGAGCCAACGGTCACCAAATCGATCTTCTGCGGGGCGATCACACACAAGCAACAGACGTTGCGTATTTGGGGTCAGCCGCGCCGTGGGACTCTTTTGCTTTCGTGATGGTTTTCAGGCACACGTACGTGCCGTGATGTGGATCAGTTTTTCGACCCTATCATAAAAAACTGCCTAAATCAATAATTTGCTTTACAACGGGAGGCAAGGTCAACCCGTCCGGCACGGACATGGTTAAGCCACAATTCCCCAAATTTCGCCACTTTTTTCGACCGGAAAATCACACCCTGAACCGGTCGCACAAAGCCCTTGAAGGTCAATCGCCCTTGCCGGGCTCGGGCGAAAAATATTTCTCGTACTTGCCTTCAACGCCGTCCATTTCCTTGGCTTCCGGCATCTCGTCTTTCTTGACGGTGATGTTCGGCCACTGGGTCGCGAATTCGGCATTGACTTTCAGCCACGCGTCGAGGCCCGGCTCGGTATCGGGCTTGATGGCTCCTGCCGGACATTCCGGTTCGCAGACGCCGCAGTCGATGCACTCGTCGGGATGAATGACCAGGAAATTCTCGCCTTCGTAGAAGCAGTCCACCGGGCACACTTCCACGCAATCAGTATATTTGCAGCGTATGCAATTGTCGGTCACGACATACGTCATGAGGTACTCCAGCGATTTCTCACATTCGATGGCAGACAGCAACCGAGAGCGAAGTCCGCTTGTCCGCATCCGTTCGGGATATCAGCCCGCCAGCGCCTTTGGCGGCGCCATGGGACTGCTCATTTGTCCCGTCAGGTAAAGGCTTTGCCTGGGCTTTGCAAGAATAATCCATGCGCCAAAGCGCCGTCCGGCGAGACAGTTTTCTAATCCTCCTGCCAGCCCGGCCGCAGCCGGTCTACCTCTCGGCGCTCCTTCTTGGTCGGCCGGCCGCTGCCGCGCTCACGCGTCGCCTGTTCGAAAGCATTCGGCTTTTCGCCCGGCACTGGCGGCGGCGTCAGATCCTCGTAGAGAAGCCGCGCTTCCTCGTAAGGGCCGCGTCGATTGCCAGGCTGCAGGACGCGCACCGTCATATCGCACCGGTCGAGCGAAAGAATGACGACATCCCCGGCTTTCACGGCGAAGGACGGCTGGGTGGTGCGGGTCTCGTTGACCCGGACATGACCAGCCTCGATCGCCTTCTGGGCGATCGAGCGGGACTTTTGCAGCCGCGTGAAAAACAGCCATTTGTCGAGACGCTGGCGGAGAACCGGCAGGGACTGGGGCTGCTTTTCGGTCATGGCCTTATTTTTTCATCTGCTCCTTCAGGGCAGCGAGCTTGGCGAAGGGCGAATCCGGATCGATCGGTTTTTCCTTGCGCGGAGGACGCGCCTCGAACTTGGCGGCCTGCGGCTTAGTGCCGCGGTCGTTGCGATCGGGACGATCCTGGCGCTCGCCCTTTTCAGGACGCTGGCCACCCTGCGGCTTGCCACCGTCGCGGCCGCGATTGCGGTCCGGCCGGCCACCGTTGCCCTTGCGGCTGTCATCACCACGCGCTTCGCGACGACCGTCGCCGTCGCGGCGCTGCTCACCGCCATCGCGGCGGGCTTCACCCTGCTGCGCCCGGTTGTTGGCCCCACGGTGATTGCCGTGCGGACGTCCGCCTGCGCGCTGGTTGTCGTTGCGGCCGCCGGGGCGCCACAGAAGAACCGGCTTGGCTTCGACCGGCTCTGCGGGTTCGCCAGCCGGTTCAGCAACGGCTTCTGCCTCCGGAGCAGCCGCAGCGGGCGCTGCCTGTTCCTGTGCCGGCTCGGAAGCCTGGGCCTCGTCGCCTGGGGCATCCGCATCATCGTGGTCGGCCGTCTCGGTCGGCGTTTCGACGGCCGTCGGCTCCGCCGGCGTGGTCGCATTGCCCGTCTGCGCAGACAGGAATGCGGCAGCTTCTTCGGTCTTCACACTGTCGGCACGATAACCGAGACCCTTGAGGATCTCTTCCATATCGTCGGGCGTCGCACCGAGAATGGACAGCATGGCCGTCGTCGCGGTGAAGCGGCGACCGTCATAGGCGCCGTCCGGACGCGGCGTCGTGCCCGGCTTCCACTGCAAGAGCGGCCGGATGAGGTCGGCGAGCCGCTCGAGGATATCGATGCGGACGGCGCGCTTGCCGAGGAAACGGAAGCCTGCCAGCTTGTAGAAGGTGCGCTCGAACGACGGATCGGTGACGACCGACGTACGGCCAGCCGCCAGGACCGGGATGAGGTCGCCGTAACCGGGCTTGTCCAGGCCGTCATTCTTCAAGGCCCAGAGGAGTGTGATGAGCTCGGCCGGAGCAGGCTTCAGCAGAGCCGGCATGAAGATGTGATAGGCGCCGAAGCGGATGCCGTGGCGGCGGATCGAGGCGCGCGCCTCCTGATCCAGCGACTTGACCTCGTCGGCGACGTCGCGGCGGAACATCACGCCGAGATTTTCAACGAGCTGGAACGCCAGACCCTTGGCAAGGCCCTCGAGATCTTCAGCACGCGACAGGTCGTCGAGCGGCTTCAGGACCGTCGAGATATGGTGGTTCACGAAACGCTCGATGCGAGCAAGGACATGGTCGCGGGCGTTGCCCTGAAGCTGCTCGTCGGCCAACAGGATGACGCGCGGGCGCATGACATGCTCGCTCGCTGCCAGCCGCGCTACGGGATCGCCGAGCCAGCGCACGAGACCATCGGAAGCAAGCGCCAGATCGGCATTGCCCGCCGCATGCAGGCGCGCTGCCCGCGCTTCGAATTCCAGCGCCAGCGCCTTTTGTGCCGCCCCCTGCACCGCGCGCGCGTCGAGACCGTCGGTCACTGCCGCCAGCGTGAAACGGAACCCGGCCAATTGTCCCACATGATGTCCTTCAACAAAGACATCGCCATTTACACTGATTTCAGCTTCCAGCATCGCATTCTCTCTCAGGCGCTTCATGAGCACAGATGTCCTGCGATCAACAAAGCGTTTCGTCAACCTTTCATGTAACGCGTCAGACAATCGATCTTCGATTTCCCGCGTCTTTTCTTGCCAGTGTGTCGGATCGGCAAGCCACCCCGGACGGTTAGACACATAGGTCCATGTCCTGATTTGTGCAATTCTCGCGGACAATGTGTCGATTTCACCTTCCGTAAGGTCCGCGCGGCGAACCTGTTCGGCCATGAAATCTTCGTTCACTGTGCCACGCCGGACGAGATCGGCATAGATCGTCGAGATCAGATCCGCGTGTTGCGCCGGCGTTATACGACGATAGTCTGGAAGCGCACAGGCCTCCCAGAGTTTTTCTACACGCTCCGGTGTCGTTGCGACACTGGTGATTTCCGGATAACGCGAAAGATAGTCCAGCGCCTGCTGGTCGACGGCCGGCAGAGCCCGCGTCAGGCCGTTTACCGTGGGTGCGGCATCGAGGCTCTTCTTCAAAGCCGCTATCGAGGCGAAGTTGAGCGCCTTCGAGCGCCATTGCAGCACCCGCACGGGGTCGAACTGGTGCGATTCGATGCGGTGGACGAGCTCGTTGTCGAACGGCTCCACCCGCGAGGTGACGCCGAAGGTCCCATCGCGGAGGTGGCGGCCGGCGCGGCCTGCGACCTGCGCCAGTTCACCCGGGTTGAGATTGCGGAACTGATAGCCGTCATACTTCCGATCCTGGGCGAAGGCGACGTGATCGACATCGAGGTTCAACCCCATGCCGATCGCGTCGGTTGCCACCAGATACTCGACGTCGCCCGCCTGATAGAGTGCCACCTGCGCGTTGCGGGTGCGGGGCGACAGGGCTCCGAGGACGACGGCGGCACCACCCCTCTGGCGGCGGATCAGTTCCGCGATCGCATAGACCTCTTCCGCGGAGAAGGCGACGATCGCCGTGCGCTGCGGCAGCCGGGTGATCTTCTTCGCGCCGGCATAGAGGAGCTGCGACAGGCGCGGCCGCTCGACGACGGTAATGCCCGGCAGCAGGTGCTCGAGGATCGGCCGCATGGTCGCTGCGCCGAGAAGCAGGGTCTCGTTTCTGCCGCGCAGATGCATCAACCGGTCTGTGAAGATGTGGCCGCGCTCGAGATCACCGGCGAGCTGCACCTCGTCGATCGCGACGAACGCTGCCTTGGTCTCGCGCGGCATGGCCTCGACCGTGCAGACCGAGAAGCGCGCCATATGCGGCGTGATCTTTTCCTCGCCGGTGATCAGCGCGACATTGTGGGCGCCGACCTTCTCGACGAGACGGGTATAGACCTCGCGGGCAAGCAGCCGGAGCGGCAATCCGATCACGCCGGATTCATGCGCGACCATGCGCTCGATCGCATAATGCGTCTTGCCGGTATTGGTGGGGCCGAGGACCGCGATCACACCGCGGCCGCTCAAGATCATGGGTTGGTCAGGCACTGTCTCGATCCTGCGCACTTTCAGTCTGCGAAGGCCATTCACGGCGGTAAAGCCGTTCAACCGGCGCAGCACACATGCCCACGCGGCAACACAAACGCAAGGGTGCAAGGGCATGAAACAATGCAAATGGGGCTCGCGACGCGCATTTCCACCCGGATTTTCCGGAATCGGAACAGCGATGGAACGAATCGGCGACGAATCACTGACTCTTTCTGATTCATCTTTTGTTCACCGCTAGATATTGATTTTCTGAGCCAGATTCGCACCAGATGCTGAATCGCCAAATTCGGGCGGAAATGCCCGCGGATATTGATCTCGACAACATCCGGAGTTTCATGAGATTCAGAATCCAAATAACTGAAAATTCAGAAAAATTTAACCATAATCGTTACTCAGTTCGCCGCGGATGCACCGCTTGCCGATACCGTGGCCAAAGGCGGAACGAATCGGCGACGAATCGCGACGCTACGGATTTCCCGATTTGTTCCCCACAAGATATGGTATGAATAACGGAAATTTAACCATAGGAAAAATTGTGTCTTTTGCCAGATTCCTATTGGCTCGTTAGTATTTTCATCTCCGAAATCGACGACGTCCCATCGCAGGCGTGCACTGGTAAAGCGGAGAGGCAGGCGAAAAAGCACCGCATGCTGTCGAGAATCGGGGCGTCCAAAAAGCCTTCGAACGGGACCTTCCAGCTGCCATATTGATCTTCTCAGCCAAAGCGGGAAACGAATCGGCGGTGAATCGCAGACACGGAATGTGTCCCGGTTTCTTCACCACAAGAGATTGTTTAAAATCAATTTGTTAACCATAGGAAACGGTGGATAACCTGCTCTGCAGGGATACCAAGAACGACGGCGTCAATCTTTTCCCATAACGAGAACGGCGCCACAGGGGCGCCGTTCGCAACAGCAAGAACCAATCGATCAGACGAAGAACTGGCCGCCATTGGCGGAGATCGTGGAACCGGTGATGAAGCCGGCATCGTCGGACGCCAGGAACACGGCAATACGGGCAATCTCTTCCGGCTCGCCGAGACGACCGACAGGGATCTGCGGGATGATGCGTTCCGCCAGAACCTTTTCAGGGATCGCGCGGACCATCTCCGTACCGATATAACCGGGGCAGATGGCGTTGACGGTGATGCCCTTGGCGGCACCTTCCTGCGCGAGTGCCTTTGTGAAGCCGAGATCGCCCGCCTTCGCTGCCGAATAGTTGGCCTGGCCCATCTGGCCCTTCTGGCCGTTGATCGAGGATATATTGATCACACGACCGAAATTGCGGTCGCGCATGCCGGTCCAGACCGGGTGCGTCATGTTGAAAAGGCCGCTGAGGTTGGTGTCGATGACGTCCTTCCAGTTCTCCGGCGTCATCTTGTGGAACATGGCGTCGCGCGTGATCCCGGCATTGTTGACGAGAACTTCGATCGGACCGAGATCGGCCTCGATCTTGGCGATGCCTGCAGCGCAAGCCGCGTAGTCGGAAACGTCCCATTTATAGGTCGGAATGCCGGTTTCGGCGGTAAAGGCCTGCGCCTTCTCATCATTGCCGGCATAGTTTGCCGCGACGTTGTATCCTGCGCCCTTCAAGGCGATGGATATGGCAGCGCCGATGCCGCGTGATCCACCAGTGACCAAAGCTACTCTGCTCATCCGTCTCTCCCCTGTTACCCTGTTCTTGGCTTGATGCCGCGCCCGCGGACGCAAACACTATTCTTCCCGCTGTTGCCGGGAAGTCTGCTCCGGCCGCGAGGCCGGAGCGAATGCCTAGCGGATGATTGTCACAGCCGTTCGACACACATGGCGACACCCATGCCCCCGCCGATGCAGAGTGTTGCGAGACCTTTGGACACGCCGCGGCGCTTCATTTCGAACAGCAGCGTGTTGAGAACGCGCGCGCCGGAGGCGCCGATCGGGTGACCGATGGCGATTGCACCGCCATTGACGTTGACGATCGACGTATCCCAACCAAGATCCTTGTTGACGGCGCAGGCCTGCGCCGCAAAGGCCTCGTTGGCCTCGACAAGCTCGACATCGCCGACCGACCAGCCGGCCCTTTCAAGCGCCTTGCGCGAAGCGGGAATGGGGCCGGTGCCCATGATCTGCGGATCAACGCCGGCGGTCGCCCAGGAGACGATCCGGGCCAGCGGCTGGATGCCGCGGCGGCCGGCTTCTGCCTCGGTCATCAACAACGTTGCGGCCGCACCATCATTGAGCCCGGAGGCGTTGCCGGCGGTGACGGTGCCCTCCTTGTCGAAGGCCGGGCGGAGCTTTGCCATCGAGTCCAGCGTGGCGCCGTGGCGGATATATTCGTCCTGATCAACGGTGACGTCGCCCTTGCGGCCCTTGACGATGAAGGGAATGATTTCGTCGGCGAAGCGGCCGGCCTTCTGGGCGGCCTCGGCCTTGTTCTGCGAGGCAAGCGCGAACTGGTCCTGCTCGTCGCGCGACAGCTGCCATTTCTTGGCGATGTTCTCGGCGGTGGTGCCCATGTGATAGCCGTAGAAGGCATCGGTCAGGCCGTCCTTGATCATGGTATCGACCATCTTGAAGTCGCCCATCTTGACGCCGCCGCGCAGGTGCGCGCAGTGCGGTGCCATCGACATCGACTCCATGCCGCCGGCCACGATGATCCTGGCGTCACCCGTGGCAATTTGCTGCATGCCGAGTGCAACCGCGCGCAGGCCGGAACCGCAGAGCTGGTTCATGCCCCAGGCGGTCGCTTCCTGCGGAATGCCGGCCTTCATGGCCGCCTGGCGGGCCGGATTCTGGCCTTCGCCGGCCGACAAGACCTGACCGAGAATAACCTCGTCCACTTCGCCGGCATCGACGCCGGCGCGCTCAAGCACACCCTTGATGACCGCGGCGCCGAGTTCGTGCGCAGGCGTATTGGCAAAGGAACCGTTGAAAGACCCGACGGCGGTGCGGCCGGCGCTGGCGATGACGATGGAGGGAGTGCTCATCAGATATTTCCTCGTTCATTTTTTTCGCGACGACCGAAGACTGGCAAAGGTCATCGCGCAAGTCAAACGCCATAATGTGACGACCGCTGCAGTTTCGATCCGCAATCGTAAGATGAGACGAATTTTCGCACCTGCGTCGTCGCATTGCACAAAGAGATTGTCAGAACCGGTTTTTTACGGATACTCTGAAAAACACAATAAAGACGGGAGCATGGGGAGGAGACCCTGATGGCAAAACACGACGGCCAGATCGTTATCAAGAAATATGCCAACCGGAGGCTCTACAATACCGGAACCAGTACATACGTCACGCTCGACGATCTCGCGGTCATGGTGAAGAAGGGGGAGGAATTCACCGTTCAGGACGCCAAATCAGGCGAGGACATCACGCATCAGGTGCTGACGCAGATCATTTTCGAGCAGGAATCGAAGACCGGCAACACGCTTTTGCCGATTTCCTTCCTGCGCCAGCTGATCTCCTTCTACGGAGACCAGATGCAGATGGTGGTGCCGAGCTATCTCGAACATTCGATGCAGGCCTTCACCGACCAGCAGGTGCAGATGCGCGAGCAGATCAACAAGGCCTTCGGCGACACGCCGCTCGGCAAGAACCTGTCCGTCCCGCTGCAACTGGTGGAAGAACAGGTCCGGCGCAATACCGAGCTCTTCCATCAGGCGATGCAGATGTTCTCGCCCTTCATGGCAGCGACACCGCAAGCCAAGGAGCCGCGCAAGGCTGAAGCCAAGGACATCGATGAACTGAAGGAACAGCTTCGCGCGCTGCAGACGAAACTGGAAAACCTCGGCTGACCAGCCTTTGCCGCGCCGCCGGAGGGCGCGGCATTTGGCCCCATCCTTAAAGTCCGATCGAGACGTCCCGCCCGGCCGTGCGCATCGACACCGAGAAACCGGCGATCACGTCGATGAAGCTGATCGTCATCAGGATGAAGAAGACGTGCGTCGCCGCGTTGGGGACCAGCAGGAATTCCACCAGGAAGACGATGAACAGCACCATCGACAGAAGATGATCCATCAGCGCCTTGGAGCTGATGCGGGTCGCCTTGATGATTTCGACGAAAAGCAGCGCCAGCGCGATGACGATCAGCAGATCCCCGACGCTCATCGTCCAGACGGCGCCCGACAGCATGGTCAGCGACAGGATCGTCTCTTCGAAGACCGCGACACCGCCGCTTCCCAGGACGCCGACCATTCCAAGATTGTAGAGAATGAACGGCAGGATCAGCAATGGAATGGCGGCAATCATCGGCACTAGCTCCCAGTTTGGCGCGCCGGACCTCACGAGCCGGGCGTCGATCGATATTTGCTTACAGCACGGTTATGGTCAAGAAAATGACCGCCCGACGCAGATAGGGCGACGATCCCGGAAACCGACCCGAAGGCCGGACGTGCCCGCAAGCAGACAACAGAAAAGGGCCGGCGAAAGCCAGCCCTTCAAAAATTGAGCCTGACGGCGACGCTGATTAAGCGGAAGCCTTCGGGGTCAGAACCTGGCGACCGCGATACATGCCGGTCTTCAGGTCGATGTGGTGCGGACGGCGCAGTTCGCCGGAGTTCTTGTCTTCGACGTAAGTCGGAGCCTTCAGCGCGTCAGCGGAACGGCGCATACCGCGCTTGGACGGGCTTGTTTTTCTTTTCGGTACAGCCATTTCATACTCCACTTATCGGGCAAAACTCTGTTGAGCGGCCAGACCGTTGGCCGGGACAAACAGATGTCAATCTCGGAATTTGCCGGGCTTATACATGCCTCACAGGCGTTTGACCAGTCCCCAAGGCCATTTTTTCGCGATCGCCGGCCTGAGACAGATCAAGCCTCGTCTTCCGGTACGATCCATGTTTCCTGGAGCGCAGCCTCCTGCCATTTCCGGAAGGAGGGATGGGTCTTCACCGCATCCATGTATGCGAGCGAGCCTGGATTGCGGGTGAGGTCGTAAACCTCGAACCGGTTGACCACCGGCGCAAACATGGCATCTGCGGCGGTGAAGCGTCCGAACAGGAACGGACCACCCGAGCGGGCTACGGCCTCGCGCCAGATCGTCTCGATCCGCTCGACATCGTCCATGACGCCGTCCGGCAGGTTGATCGCCCGCTTCTTGCGGCGGATGTTCATCGGGCAGGCGCCGCGCAGCGCGCGGAAACCGGAGAGCATCTCCATGGAATAGCTGCGGGCGACCGCCCTTTCGGCGGGATCCTGCGGCCAGAGTCCGGCTTCGGGAAAAAGCTCGGCGACATATTCGATGATCGCCAGCGATTCCCAGACGCGGACATCGCCATGGTGCAGCACCGGAACCCGCCCCGTCGGCGAGATGTCCCTGAACTTCGGATTACCAGCCGGAAAGTCGAACGGGATGACGACATCCTCGAACGGCACGCCGCAGGCTTCAAGCGCAAGCCATGGCCGAAGCGACCAGGAGGAATAGTTCTTGTTGCCGACATAGAGCGTGAGCTTGGTCACCGGTCTTCTCCAATCCTCGTGAATGAGGCTCTCGCTATAAAGGGAAAGCCACGTTCAGCGCCAATGAAAAGGCCTGATCTCATTCATAAAGGCATTTGATATATTCGCCCGATCGGCCGGCGCGGCGCTCGATCAGCGAGGCGAGCCGCCGCAGGCCGCGGCCGGGCTTGCCGGCATTGCGCTCGATCGGATTGGGAAGCGCGACCGCCAGAAGAGCAGCCTGGCGACGCGTGAGCTTGGCGGCCGAAACGCCGAAATGGTGCCGGGCGGCGGCTTCCGCACCGTAGATTCCCGGCCCCCATTCCGCGACATTCAGGTAAAGCTCCATCATCCGCCGCTTGCTCCAGACGAAATCGGCCACCAGCGCCAGGGGTAGCTCCATGCCCTTGCGGAGGAAGGAACGGCCGTTCCAGAGAAACAGGTTCTTGGCCGTCTGCATCGGGATCGTCGAGGCGCCGCGGGTGGATTCGCCTTCCAGCGCATCGTTGACGACGCCGCGCATCTGCACCCAGTCGACGCCGTCGTGAATACAGAATTGGCCGTCTTCCGACATCATCACCGACTGCACGAGATTGGGCGAAATATTGTCGAACGAGACCCATTGGCGATCATAGCCGCGCAGAAGCACGAGATCGCGCAACATCAGCGTCGAAATCGGATGAATGAAACTCGGTACATAGAGGATGATCAGGATATAGGGGAGCACGAGGATGCCGAACATGGCCATTGCGATGCGCCGCCAGCGCTGACGCAGAACATCCCGCCACCCTCGCGAACGGCTGGAAGACACGTCCTCCTCCTCTTCCCGAGTCTCCGGTACGATGTCCACCCCTGAAGCGCCCGCCTGATAATCCATAAAATTCTCATAGAGCAAGAACGGGCAAAATTGAACGGTTTTCTCGGCTTTGCACTGCAAGCCGCGCCGACGCCTGCCGATATGGTAAAATCCCGTTGCCAGCGGCCTTACAGTCATGCCAAAGAGCGCCGCATGAGCGAAAACTCCGCATCCTTCAAAATCCGCCTGAAGAACAATGCTGCAGAGGTCGAGGCCTGTCTGGCCAGTATTCTCACCGACACGGCACAACCGGATGAAATCGCCCGGCCGGAACCGCTGCTGGCGGCCATGCGCCACGGCGTGCTGAACGGCGGCAAGCGCCTGCGCCCGTTCCTGGTGATGGAAAGCGCCGCCCTTCTCGGGGGCGATCCGGAGGCCGCCTTGCGCGTCGGCACGGCATTGGAATGTGTCCACAGCTATTCGCTCGTTCATGACGATCTTCCGGCCATGGACGACGACGACCTCCGCCGTGGCCAGCCGACCGTGCACATCGCGCACGGTGAGGCGAATGCGATCCTTGCCGGCGACAGCCTGCTGACACTCGCCTTCGATATCATCGCCGCACCGGAAACACGGCTCCCCGACCGGCAGAAGACCGAGCTGGTCCTCGCATTGGCGCGCGCCTCGGGCGTCGGCGGCATGGCCGGCGGCCAGGCCCTCGACCTGGCGGCGGAAGGCTGCGCGCTCGACGAGACAGGCATCACGACGCTACAGGCGATGAAGACCGGCGCACTGATCCGCTTTGCCTGCGAGGCCGGCGCCATCATAGCCGGTAGCTCCGATGCCGATCGACGGCTGATGCGGCAATACGGCGAAAAGATCGGGCTCGCGTTCCAGCTGGCCGACGACCTACTCGACCTGACGGCCGACGCGGAGACGATGGGAAAGGCGACCGGCAAGGACGCCGCCCGCGGCAAGGGCACGCTTGTTGCCCTGCATGGGAAGGACTGGAGCGAGGCCCAGCTCGCCCGGCTGGTGCAGGAGGCTGCCGCACTGCTTGAACCATTCGGTGAGCGTGCGGACATTCTCAACGAAACGGCCCGTTTCGTCGCCAATCGCAGGAGCTGACTGATGAGCAAGTTCTGGTCGCCGATTGTCGGCACGCTGAAGCCCTATACGGCAGGCGAGCAGCCGCGCATCGCAAACATGGTCAAGCTCAACACCAACGAAAACCCCTATGGTCCGTCGCCCAGGGCGATCGCCGCCATGCAGGCGGCCGTGGCCGATACGCTGAAGCTCTATCCGGACCCGAGCGCGCGTGCGCTGCGCGAAGCGATCGCCAGGGAATACGGCGTTTCGCCGGACGAAGTCTTTGTCGGCAACGGTTCCGACGAGGTCCTGGCACATGCCTTCGTGGCGCTTCTCAAGCACGAGAAGCCGCTGCTCTATCCCGACATTACCTACAGTTTCTACCCGACCTATTGCCGCCTGTTCGGCATCGAGGCCGTGGAAGTCCCGCTGAACGACGATTTCTGTATCGACTTCGGCGACTATGACCGGCCCTGCGGCGCGATCATCCTGCCGAATCCGAATGCGCCCACCGGCATCGGCCTGCCGCTGTCGGCGATCGGGACCCTTCTTGCAGCGCATCCCGAGCAGCCGGTCGTGATCGACGAAGCCTATATCGACTTCGGCGGCGAGAGTGCGATCCCTCTCACCCGGAAATACGACAATCTGCTGGTCGTCCACACCTTGTCCAAGTCGCGCTCGCTGGCGGGCCTGCGCGTCGGCTATGCCATCGGCCAGCGGCCACTGATCGATGCGCTGGAGCGCGTGAAGGACAGTTTCAACTCCTATCCGCTGGACCGCATCGCACAGGCTGGCGCCACCGCCGCCATAGAAGACACCGCATGGTTCGACGAAACACGCCATGCCGTCATCGCCTCGCGCGACCGCATCTCCGGTGCACTGCGCCAGCGGGGCTTCGAGGTGCTCCCTTCGCAAGCCAACTTCGTGTTTGCCCGTCACCCGGACCACAGCGGCGAGGCACTGGCAAAGGGCCTGCGCGCGCGGGCGGTGCTCGTGCGCCACTTCGCCAAGCCGCGTATTTCCGATTTCCTGCGCATCACGATCGGCACGCCGGAGCAGTGCGACGCACTCATTGCGGCACTGGAAGACATTCTCTGAGGGCTTTCGTTCGGGCGGTTCAGGTCGTTTCAACCTCTGCAACCCGATGTCCGACATCCTGCCCTGCCTGTCGCAACTCGTCGTCGCCTGGACCGCCTACCTGATCGCCAACGCCTCGCCCGGCCCGGCTATCCGCCATCATCGCGACTCTGTCAGCCAGGGTCGCAAGGGGGCTCGTCGCTGGCCTTCGGATGGGCAGCGGCAGGGAATATTGTCACCACAACAAAATGCCTGTTTCGCTGAAAAAAGGAACGGGCATAGTGGCGGTGAAAAACCAACCGGAAATCGCTTATGTCTTCCCTCATGCCCTACTTGCCACAACTCATGGTCGCCTGGGGCGCATACATCATCGCCACGGCTTCACCCGGACCGGCGATCGTTTCCATCATTTCCACCGCGATCAGCCATGGCCGCAATGCCGGTCTTGCGCTCGCCTTCGGCGTTCTGACAGGGTCCTATACTTGGGCGATGCTGGCGGCAGCCGGGCTCTCTGCGCTGATCAGAACCTATGGGAATGCCTTGTTCGTCCTGAAAATCGCGGGCGGGCTCTATTTGCTCTGGCTGGCCTTCAAGGCTTTGAAGGCTGCGATGCGGAAGGAAGCCGACAGCATACTTCTGCTGGAGAAGCAGTCACCCTCGCTGCGCCGCCTCTACCTCAAGGGCCTCGGCATTCACCTGACGAACCCGAAGGCGATCTTTTCCTGGCTCACGCTGGTTTCGCTCGGCACACCGCAGGACGCGCCGCATGTCATGCCCGTCCTGATCGGCGGATGCATGGTGCTCGGCGTCGTCATCTTCGTGGGCTTTGCGCTGCTGTTTTCCATCGAACCGGTGCACCGCGGCTACAGGAAGGCGCGCCGCGGGATCGAAGCGGCCATGGCCGGCTTCTTTGCCTTTGCGGGATTCAAGCTTCTGACGGCACGGCTGTAGCCTACTCGGCCGCCGCCTGGCCCCGGCCGAAGCGCTTCTCGATATAGTCGGCGACGAGCGCTTCGAAATCGCCGGCGATATTGGTGCCGCGGATCGTCATCGCCTTCTTGCCGTCGATATAGACCGGGGCTGCCGGAAGCTCGCCGGTGCCGGGCAGCGAGATGCCGATATCGGCATGTTTGCTTTCGCCCGGGCCGTTGACGATGCAGCCCATGACCGCGACCTTCAGGCCTTCGACGCCCGGATATTTCTCGCGCCAGACCGGCATGTTGCGGCGGATATCGTCCTCGATCTTTCGGGCAAGTTCCTGGAACACCGTCGAGGTCGTCCGGCCACAGCCGGGACAGGCGGCAACGACCGGGATGAACTGCCGGAAGCCCATGACCTGCAACAGTTCCTGCGCCACCTGCACCTCGCGGGTGCGGTCGCCGCCGGGCTCGGGGGTGAGCGAAATGCGGATCGTATCGCCGATCCCCTGCTGCATCAGGATGCCGAGCGAGGCGGCAGACGCAACGATGCCCTTGGACCCCATGCCGGCTTCGGTGAGGCCGAGATGCAGCGCATGGTCGGAACGTGTCGCCAGCATCGCATAGACGGCGATCAGGTCCTGCACGTTCGAGACCTTGGCCGAGAGGATGATGCGGTTGCGCGGCAGGCCGATTTCTTCCGCCAGTTCCGCCGAGATCAGCGCCGACTGGACGATGGTTTCGCGCATGACTTGGCTGGCGGTGAGCGGAAATCCCTTGGCCTGGTTGTCGTCCATCATCCGCGTCAGCAGTTCCTGATCAAGCGAGCCCCAGTTGACGCCGATGCGCACCGGCTTGTTGAATTCGATGGCGCGTTCGATGATGGCGGCGAACTGCTTGTCCTTCTTGTCCTTGAAACCGACATTGCCGGGATTGATGCGGTATTTCGCCAGCGCCTCGGCGCAAGCCGGATGGTCGGCGAGCAGCTTGTGGCCGATATAATGGAAATCGCCGATCAGCGGCACGTCAAGACCGAGGCGCTCGAGCCGCTCGCGGATCTTCGGCACGGCGGCAGCGCTTTCGTCACGGTCGACGGTGATGCGCACCAGTTCGGAGCCGGCACGATGCAGCGCCGCGACCTGCGCAACGGTGGCGTCGACGTCGGCCGTGTCGGTATTGGTCATCGACTGCACGATGACGGGTGCAGCTCCCCCGACGATCACTCCACCGACATCGACGGCAACGGAGGCGCGGCGCGGCTGCGGATCAAAATCGAAGGCGGAAGACATGAAAGCCCCTTGAACATGCTGTTGCGGCTACTTTTCCTCAGGTGGATGAGGAAAGCCGCCTTGTCAACGGCAACATCATGGATTGACGGCGAATTGATGACCGCGAGGCCGCACGTTGACCTCAGTCGTGCCCCTTCGGATCGGCGTGAACCGCATGATGCGACAAGAGAAGCACCACGATGAACAAGGCCGGAATGCAGGTGAAGATGATCGAAAAACCGGTGTGCTCGGCGATGAAGCCGATCAGCGACGGGGCAAACAGCATGCCGGAATAGCCCATGAAGGTGGCGACCGACAGCCCGATGCCCGGCGCCAGGCCCGGCATGTTGCCGGCGGCGGAAAAGGCGATCGGCACCATGTTGGAAATGCCGACGCCAGCCAGCGCAAAGCCGAAAATGGCCAGCGGCGCATTCGGCGCAAGACCGGCAAGGACGAGGCCGACCAGCGCCGCCAGCGTGCAGACGCGCAGCGTCGTCACGCCGCCGAAGCGGTCGCGCACGTGGTCACCGGCAAAGCGCATGATCGCCATGGTCGCCGAAAAGGCGGCAAAGCCGAAGCCGGACAGGGCGACCGAGGCACCGAGTTCGTTGCGCAGGTAAAGCGCGCCCCAATCCAGCACGCTTCCCTCCGGCACCATCGAGAACAGCGCCACGAGACCGACCAGCCAGGGCAGCGGCGTCATCGGCAGGCGCAGTTTCTCCTTGGCCACATCGGGATGCGGCCGGTCGTGGAGAATCATCGGCCAGGCGACGGCGAGCACCACAAGGCAGAACAGCGTGACGAGAATCGCGTGCGGCAGCACGCCAAATTGCGCCATGATGACACCGCCACTTGCCGATCCGATGAGACCGCCAAGGCTCCAATAGGCGTGGCAGGACGACATGATTGCCCGGCGCATCGACTTCTCGACTTCGACCGCATTGGCATTCATCGCCACATCCATGGCGCCGACGAAGCCGCCGAGCAGGAACATGCCGATCACCGCCGTCCAGACATTCGGCAGCAGCGTCAGGAGCAGGAGAAGCGGCGACAGGATGATAGCCGTGACCTTCACCACCTTCTGCGAGCCGAGCCGGGCAATGAAGCCGCCGGCGATCGGCATCAGTACCAGCGAACCGATGCCGAAAGCGAGAATCAGCAAGCCAAGCACGCTCTCGCCGATGCCCAGCCGCTCCTTGAATTCCGGAATCTTCGGCGCCCAGCTGCCGGTGACGAAACCGTTCATCAGAAACAGCAGCGACACGGCCAGGCGGGTTTTCGGCATATAGCCTGACCGAACGGCGGCCTGCGGCTGGAGGAGGTTGCGTTGATCCATGGTCTTTTCCTGTCGTGTCCGGACTCAAACCGTGATTTCAATGAGATTGCCGTCGGGGTCCCTGAGGACCGCCTCGTAGAAGCCATCACCCGTCATGCGGGCGGGAGAGATGAGAATTCCTGAAGCCGCCGCCTGCGCCGCCATTGCATCCACCGCCTCGCGGCTGCCGAGCGACAGGGCGAGATGGGCGTAGCCCTGCCGTTCTTCCAGCACCTCTCGCGCGATCCAGGGCCCCTGCATCACCTCGATCGAGGGGCCGTCCTTCAGCGTCAGGAAGCGCGAGCAAAAGCCGGGGCGGCGGGCGCTCTTGTAGAGATCACCCACGACCGCGCCAAACGTCTCGGCCCAGAAACGGCAGAGGCCATCGAGGTCGGCGGTCCAAAGAGCGATATGCGCGATCCTCATGCCTTGGCCTTTCGCGCGTGTGCGATGGCGATCCCGGCCTCTTCGTAGCAACGGACAGCGGCCGCCGGCGCATCATGCTCGACGACAAGTGCCGAGCAGCGACGTGCGGCGATGACCCGATGCGGCGCCGAGGTCCCGAATTTGTCGTTGGTGATTGCCGCCAGCACAGATGCGCTGCTCAGCGCCACAAGCCGCTTGAACTCGGCATCCTCGTATTCGAAGACGGTCAGTCCGGCGTCGATATCGGCGCCACAGGCGCCGAGAATGCAGAGATCGGGTCGCAGCGTCTCGATGTCGCGCTGCGCCCTGGCGCCGATCGCGGCGCCCACACGCCTGTCGATCTTGCCGCCGATGACAATCAGATCGATCCCGGGCTTGTCCATCAGCGCGGCGGCAATCAACGGCGTGTTCGTTACCGCCGTCAGCTCCAGATCGCTCGGAAGAGCCTCTGCGATCGCTAGATTGGTCGAACCAGCATCGAAGAAGACCGTCATTCCCGGTTTGATGAAGGCAAGGGCGGCAGCGGCAAGTGCTGCCTTGCGCTCGGGCGCCTCGCCGACACGCTGGGCAAGGGTCGTGCTGCCGGGCGAGACCGGCAGCGCGCCGCCATAGACTCGCTCGCAAAGCCCTGCGGCAGCAAGCTCACGCAGATCGCGGCGAATCGTATCCTCGGAGACGTTGAATTCCTGCGCGAGATCGACAGCCAGCACCCGGCCGGACGCCCGCAGGCGGTCCTGGATCAGCCGTTGACGTTGTTGAAGAAGCAGTTCTGCCTGCATGGGTTCGGCCACATCGTGCATAATTACGGATAAATCGGCACAAACAGGCATACACACACGCTCTTCGGAATTCAACCGATTTGTATGATTTCTGCAAAAATGTGCCGCGAAAACCGGCAAGCCGCCTTGAATTTGAGCGATCGGCGCCAATTTTGGCGTGGGAACGGCCGGAATTGGAGAAAAACCTTCGCTGTTGCGCCGCACAATTGAAGTTTTGTGCGCTGTGGACGGCGGGACCATATGCGATTGTCCTCTCACACCGGCGACGGGCCGGATAGAAAGATGGAAAAAGCACAATGAAATGGGTTCACACACTTCTCGCCGCCGCCGCCATCGCGCAGCTGGTTTCGATCGCTCCGGCCTTTGCCGGCGAAAACCTCGAGGCCGTCAAGTCGGCCGGGGCGCTGAAGATCGGCACGGAAGGCACCTACGCACCCTTCACCTATCACGACGAAAGCGGCAAGCTCGTCGGCTTCGACGTCGAGATCGGTGAAGCCGTCGCCAACAAGCTGGGCGTCAAGGCAGAGTTCCTCGAAGGCAAGTGGGACGGGCTGATCGCCGGCCTCGATGCCAATCGCTACGACACCGTCATTAACCAGGTCGGCATCACCGAGGAGCGCAAGAAGAAGTACGATTTCTCCGAGCCTTACATCGCCTCCAAGGCCGTTCTGATCGTCAAGGCCGAGAATGAGGAGATCAAGGATTTCCCGGACCTCACGGGCAAGAAGGCCGCGCAGTCGCTGACAAGCAACTTCGGCAAGCTGGCTGAGGCCTCCGGCGCCGAACTCGTCGGCACCGATGGCTTCGATCAGTCGATCCAGCTTGTCCTGACCGGCCGCGCCGATGCGACGATCAACGACAGCCTGTCCTTCCTCGATTTCAAGAAGCACAAGCCGGATGCGCCGGTGAAGATCGCCGCCGAGCAGGCGAATGCCGACTATTCCGGCATCATCATCCGCAAGGGCGAGCCGGAGCTTCTGGACGCGATCAACAAGGCGCTGGCCGAGATCAAGGCGGACGGCACCTATGACGCGATTTCAAAAAAGTATTTCGGCGCCGACGTTTCGAAGTAATCCCGGTCGCGGCGTGACCGCACTGGTTTCGCCGCGTGCCTCACTCCAGTATAAGGCATGATCCGTTCCGGAGGCTCCGGGGCGGATCATGTCGTTTGAAAGGCCCTGTCCGTGCCCTCCTGGCTCCAACTCATGCTCGATTCGCTCCTGCCGCTTTTGCGGGCCGGACTGATCTTCACCATTCCGCTGACGCTCTTGTCCTTCGGTCTTGGCCTGGCGCTTGGGCTTCTGACGGCGATTACCCGTCTCTTCGGGGCCAAACCGCTCGTTGCCGTGGCGCGGTTCTATGTCTGGGTCATTCGCGGCACGCCGCTTCTCGTACAGCTTTTCGTCATCTTCTACGGCCTGCCGAGCCTCGGCATCCTGCTTGACGCCTTTCCCGCCGCGCTGATTGGCTTCACGCTCAACATCGGCGCCTATACCTCCGAAATCATTCGCGCCGTCATTTCGTCGGTGCCACGCGGCCAGTGGGAAGCAGCCTATTCGATCGGCATGAGCTGGGGCCAGGCAATGCGCCGCACCATCCTGCCGCAGGCGACCCGCGTTGCCGTGCCGCCGCTGTCCAACACCTTCATTTCGCTGGTGAAGGACACCTCGCTTGCCGCCGCCATCACCGTGCCAGAACTCTTCCAGACGGCGCAGCGCATCGTTGCCACGACCTACGAGCCGCTGATCCTCTATATCGAGGCGGCGCTGATCTACCTGGCGCTCAGCTCCGTTCTCTCCGCCCTGCAGGTGCGTCTGGAAAACCGCTTTGCCCGCTATGGCGGCTTCCTGGAGGCGCGCGCATGATCGAGCTCACCCATATCGAAAAGCGCTTCGGCGACAATGTCGTCCTGAAGGACATCAGCGTCACCATCGCCGAAGGCACGGTCACGGCGCTGGTCGGCCCCTCCGGTGGCGGCAAGAGCACGCTGCTGCGCTGTGTCAACCTCTTGGAAATCCCGACATCCGGCGCGATCCGGCTGGGCGAGGAGCGGATCGAGTTTGCGCCCCACAGGAAGACCGGCTGGGATGCCATCCAACGCTTGCGCCGCCAGACCGGCATGGTCTTCCAGAACTTCCAGCTTTTCCCGCACCAGACCGCGATCGAGAATGTCATGGAAGGGCTGGTCACCGTCCTGAGGTGGCCGAAGGACAGGGCAAGGGGCCGCGCGCTCGAACTGCTGGAAAAGGTCGGCATGGCCCACAAGGCCGATGCCTGGCCGGCAACGCTCTCCGGCGGCCAGCAGCAGCGCGTGGCGATTGCCCGTGCGCTGGCCCCCTCGCCGCGCGTCCTCCTCTGCGACGAGCCGACCTCGGCGCTCGACCCGGAGCTGGCCGAGGAAGTCGTCGAGGTCTTGAACCGGCTCGCGGCTGAAGGCACAACGATGATCATGGCGACCCACGACCTGCGGCTCGCCTCGAAAGTCGCCGACCAGGTCCTGTTCCTCGATGGCGGCCTGATCGTCGAAAGCGGACCGCCGAGGAACATCTTCCAAGCACCGCAGCGGGAACGCACGAAGAAGTTCATTTCGTCGCTGAACATGGGGAACGACTACGAGATTTGAGGCCGAGCAGTCCCTTGTGTAATCGCTTGCTGTTTGCGAGAGGGGGGTAAGCCACGGCATACTCCACCCCCACCTTCAAACCGGCCTCACCCCCCGTAGACGATCAGCAGATCCTTGGCGTCGATCTGGTCGCCGGTGCGCACGAGCACCTCGGCGATGGTGCCGTCCTTTTCGGCGTGCAGCGCGGTTTCCATCTTCATTGCTTCGATCGACAAGAGCACGTCGCCGGACTTGACGGTCTGGCCGGCCGAAACGGAGACCGTCGAGATGACGCCCGGCATCGGCGCGCCGAGATGGGCGGCGTTACCAAGATCGGCCTTGCGGCGCGCGGCGCTCGAGGCCGAGCGGTTGCGGTCCGGCACCTTGATCAGGCGCGGCTGGCCGTTGAGCTCGAAGAATACCTTGACCATGGCCTGCTCGTCCGGCTCGCTCTTGGCCTGGTGCAGGATGACCAGCGACACACCCTTTTCGAGTTCCGGCAGCAGCTCCTCGCCGGCCGATAGCCCGTAGAAGTAAGCGGGCGTCGGCAGGACAGAGACGGGACCGTAGGTGTCGGCAGCCTGCGCATAGTCGGTGAAGACCTTCGGATACATCAGATAGGAGGCGAATTCGAAGTCGCTGACCTTGCGCTCCAGCTTGGTCTCGATGTCCTTGCGCTCCTTCTCGAGATCGGCATCCTCAAGCAACGAACCCGGACGGGCGGTATAGGCCTTGTCGCCTTTCAGAGCCTTCTTCTGCAGGGCCTTCGGCCATCCGCCCGGCGGCTGGCCGAGATCGCCCTTCAGCATCGACACGACCGAATCCGGGAAGGAGACGTCCTTGGCCGGGTTCTCGACATCGGCGACCGTCAGGTCCTGGGAGACCATCATCAGCGCCATGTCGCCGACCACCTTGGAGGACGGCGTCACCTTGACGATATCGCCGAACATCTGGTTGGCATCGGCATAGGCCTGCGCCACCTGGTGCCAGCGGGTCTCCAGCCCGAGCGAACGGGCCTGTTCCTTGAGGTTGGTGAACTGCCCGCCCGGCATCTCGTGCAGATAGACTTCCGATGCCGGCCCCTTGAGGTCGCTTTCGAAGGCCGCATACTGGTTGCGCACCGCCTCCCAGTAGAAGGAGATGCGGCGGATCCATTCGGGATCGAGGCCGGGATCACGCTCCGAGCCGCGCAGCGCCTCGACGATCGAGCCGAGACAGGGCTGCGAGGTGTTGCCGGAGAAGGCATCCATCGCCGCATCGACGACATCGACGCCGGCATCCACCGCGGCAAGCACCGTCGCCGCCGCAATGCCCGACGTATCGTGCGTGTGGAAATGGATTGGCAGGTCCGTCGCCTCGCGCAGCGCCTTGAACAGCACGGTCGCTGCGGCAGGCTTCAAGAGGCCGGCCATGTCCTTCAGCGCGATCATATGCGCACCGGCCTTTTCCAGCTCGGCAGCCAGTGCGGTGTAGTATTTCAGGTCGTATTTCGGCCGGGCGGAGTTGAGGATATCGCCGGTGTAGCAGATCGCCGCCTCGCAGATCCGGTTCTCCTCGGCCACCGCATCCATCGAGACACGCATGTTTTCAACCCAGTTGAGGCAGTCGAAGACGCGGAAGACGTCGATGCCGCCCTTGGCCGCCTGGCGGACGAAGTATTTGACGACATTGTCCGGATAGTTCTTATAGCCGACGCCGTTGGCGCCGCGCAGCAGCATCTGCAGGAGCAGGTTCGGCGCATCCTCGCGCACCTTGGCGAGACGCTCCCAGGGGTCCTCGGTCAGGAAGCGCATCGAGACGTCGAAGGTGGCGCCGCCCCAGCATTCGAGCGAGAACAGGTTGGGCAGGGCGCGGGCATAGGTGCCAGCGACCCGGGCGATGTCATAGGTGCGCACGCGGGTGGCGAGCAGCGACTGATGGCCGTCACGCATGGTCGTGTCGGTCAAAAGCACGCGCTTCTCATTGCGCACCCATTCGGCGAACTTCTTCGGGCCGAGCGCGTCGAGCTTCTGCTTGGTGCCGTCGGCGATCGCGGCGTTGCTGTGCGGAACGATCGGCTTTGCCGCATCCGCGCTCGGCTTCGGCCGGCCCTTGGCTTCCGGGTGACCGTTCACCGTCACGTCGGCGAGATAGGTCAAGAGCTTCGTCGCGCGGTCCTGGCGCTTCACCTGCTGGAACAGCTCCGGCGTCGTATCGATGAAGCGGGTGGTGTAGGAATTGTCGGTGAACTTCGGGTGGCTGATGATCGCTTCGAGGAACGTGAGGTTGGTCGCGACGCCGCGGATGCGGAATTCGCGCAGCGCCCGGTCCATGCGGGCAATCGCTTCCTTCGGCGTCGGCGCCCAGGCGGTGACCTTCACCAGCAGCGGGTCGTAAAAGCGGGTGATGACCGCACCCGGATAGGCCGTGCCGCCGTCGAGACGAATGCCGAAGCCGGAAGCGGAGCGATAGCCGGTAATGCGGCCGTAGTCCGGGATGAAATTCTGTTCCGGATCTTCCGTGGTAATGCGGCACTGCAGCGCGTGGCCGTTGAGGCGAATGTCGTCCTGTTTCGGCACGCCCGATTCCGGCGTTCCGATGGCAAAGCCGTCA
Source organism: Pararhizobium sp. A13 (assembly GCF_040126305.1). Classification (NCBI taxonomy): domain Bacteria; kingdom Pseudomonadati; phylum Pseudomonadota; class Alphaproteobacteria; order Hyphomicrobiales; family Rhizobiaceae; genus Pararhizobium; species Pararhizobium sp. A13. The sequence continues at coordinate 804,138 of NZ_CP149510.1, forward strand.
AGAATGTGGATCTGCGCCTTGACGATATCGATGCCGGTCACGACTTCCGTGACGGTATGCTCGACCTGGATGCGCGGATTGACTTCGATGAAATAGAATTTGCCGGTGTCCATATCCATCAGGTACTCGACAGTACCGGCCCCGACATAGTTTGTCGCCTCGGCGATCCGGGTCGAATAGCTCGCCAGTTCCTGGCGCTGCACGTCGCTCAGATAGGGAGCTGGGGCGCGCTCGACGACTTTCTGGTTGCGGCGCTGGACCGAACAATCGCGCTCGAACAGATGCACCACGTTACCATGCGTATCGCCGAGCACCTGGCTTTCGACGTGGCGGGCACGCTCGACCAGCTTTTCCAGATAGACCTCGTCCTTGCCGAAGGCGGCCATCGCTTCGCGCTTGGCTTCCGTCACCTCGCGCGACAGGTCCTTCGGATCGCGGATTGCCCGCATGCCGCGGCCACCACCGCCCCAGGACGCCTTCAGCATCACCGGGTAGCCGATCTCTTCGGCCATCTTTGCCACGATATTCATGTCGTCCGGCAGCGGCTCTGTCGCCGGCACGACCGGCACGCCGATCTCGATGGCAAGATTGCGGGCCGCGACCTTGTTGCCAAGACGCCGCATGGTGTCGCCCGTCGGGCCGATGAAGATGATCCCGGCCGCCTTGCAGGCATCGACGAATTCCGGACTTTCCGACAACAGGCCGTAACCCGGATGGATGGCATCGGCGCCGGACAGCTTGGCGACGCGGATGACTTCCTCGATCGAGAGATAACTCTCGATCGGCCCTAGATCGCGGGCGAGATGCGACCCGCGGCCGATCTGGTAGCTCTCGTCCGCCTTGAACCGGTGGAGTGCCAGCTTGTCCTCCTCCGCCCATATCGCAACCGTTTTTATTCCCAGTTCGTTTGCGGCGCGAAACACGCGGATGGCAATTTCGGAACGGTTGGCGACAAGGATTTTCGAGATGGGCAAGTCGGACTCCTCAAGACTTGGACGCGGTCATGCTGCACCGCGAAAAGGATTATTAGCGGTTCATGACGTGAAGTTCAATTTCATAGTCGGCATGAGGGTGTTCATTTCCGTCAGGAAATCAATCCCAGACGGAAGGACAGGGCAACCGCGTGATGGCGGTTTTTCGCGCGTAGTTTTTCCTGGATGCCGTTCATGTACCAGTCGACCGTATGGTTGGAGATGTCGAGGATCCGGCTGATCTCGTTCGAGGTCAGCCCGTCGGCCAGATAGTTCAAGGCCTCCATTTCGCGGCGAGTCATCTGGACATCGACGCTGGAGACCATTTCAGCGAGAACCGTGGGATCCGTCAGCTCCAGAAGCCGCCAGAAGACCTTCTTGGCAATGCCGTCGAACAGGCTCATCTCGACCGGGCTGAGATCGACCACGCGGCCGCCGACCGACAAATTGCCGAGCAGTCCGCGGCGCCCGTGGACGGGAAAAATGTACCCGTCGTGGAGGCCGTAGCCGCGTGCCTCGACCATCATGCGCTCCATGCGCTTGCGGTGTGGATCGGAGCGGAAGGCAACCAGCGTCTCCCTCCAGCGGAAGCCGCGCTGCGCATGGCCGAGAAAGCGGATCGTCGGATCGATGATGACAAATTTCTTCTTGATGTAGATCTGTGGCCAGCCATCCGGCCAGCGTCCGGTCAACAGCAGGCTCAGCGGATTTTCGTTCGGCTTCGGCTGGCGGACGACGCCGTAAAAGTCGAAGCCGTAGCGGTCCAGAACCCGCTCGAATTCCTGAACGATTTCGTCCCTGCTCTTCATCTCGTCTATGAGCGCCAGAAACTGTACCAGCAATGTAATATTCATGAATGCCCCTTCAAAAAATCCATTCCGGCCTGTGACCGTTTATATCGCAGCGCAACATGAATGTCCTGTTCAGCACCCATTCATGTTGCAATCGCAATAATCCCCAATGTCAGTCGTAAAATCACCTAACACCGCGTCGCCGGTGAGCCGCAAGGCGCGAAAAATAGCAAGCTATGAATAATCAACTTCGAGGCGTCCGGACTCTTCCACTCACCTTGAAGGTTTATCATAACCAAGTTTGCTCGGCGAAGCCAAAAGATGAACTTTGGTGAAAAGAATAGGACGGAAGGATGAGGAAAGATCAGTTTTGGAATTTTTATTCTGCAGCCCCCAAATGCGGGAATGAATACTTTTTCCAGGCTTTTCTTTTCTATTTCAGCCGTTTTCCGGCGATGCAAGGGCTGAGATGTTTTTCATTGCGTCACATTCCAACTGCCCAAGAGGGATAAGACAGTGTCATTGTTCCAGGTCTATGCAAGAGCGCTTCAGTATCTTGCCGTTCACAAACTTCGCGTCTCCGCGATCGTCATCGCCAACATCGTCCTGGCGATCATCACGATTGCCGAGCCTATTTTGTTCGGCCGCATCATCGACGCGATCTCCTCCAAGCAGACCGTAACCCCGATGCTCCTGATGTGGGCCGGTCTCGGCGTCTTCAACACGATCGCCTTCGTGCTGGTCGCCCGCGAGGCCGACCGGCTGGCGCATACGCGCCGCTCGACCCTGATCACGGAAGCCTTCGGCCGCATCATCTCGATGCCGCTGTCCTGGCATAGCCAGCGCGGCACCTCCAACGCCCTGCACACGCTGCTGCGCGCCTGCGAAACGCTGTTCGGCCTTTGGCTCGAATTCATGCGGCAGCATCTTTCGACTGCCGTGGCGCTGGTCCTGCTCGTGCCGACGGCCTTTGTCATGGATGTGCGCCTGTCGCTGGTCCTCGTCGTGCTCGGCGTTCTCTACGTCGTCATCGGCAAGATGGTGATGACACGCACCAAGGAAGGCCAGGCCTCCGTCGAGGACCACTATCACACCGTCTTTTCGCATGTCTCCGACTCGATCAGCAACGTTTCGGTCGTGCACAGCTACAACCGCATCGAGGCGGAGACCCGCGAGCTGAAGAACTTCACCCAGAAGCTGATCTCGGCCCAGCTGCCGGTCCTCGACTGGTGGGCGCTTGCCAGCGCGCTGAACCGCATGGCATCGACCATCTCGATGATGGCGATCCTCGTTATCGGTACCTTCCTCGTCCAGAAGGGCGAACTCGGCATCGGCGACGTCATCGCTTTCATCGGCTTTGCCGGCCTGCTGATCGGCCGCCTCGACCAGATGAAGGCCTTCGTCACGCAGATTTTCGAAGCCCGCGCCAAGCTCGAGGACTTCTTCACGCTGGAGGACTCTGTCCGCGACCGGGAAGAGCCTGTCGATGCCGGCGAGTTGAACCATGTCCGCGGCGAGGTCGAATTCCGCGACGTGTCCTTCAACTTCGCCAACTCGAACGAAGGCCTGTGCGATGTATCGTTCACCGCCAGGGCCGGCCAGACCATCGCGATCGTCGGCCCAACCGGTGCCGGCAAGACGACGCTGGTCAACCTCTTGCAGCGTGTGCATGAGCCGGCACGCGGCAAGATCCTGGTCGACGGCGTCGACATCTCGACGGTGACCCGCAAGTCGCTGCGCCGCTCGATCGCCACCGTGTTCCAGGACGCGGGCCTCCTTAACCGGTCGATCTGCGAGAACATCCGCCTTGGCCGTGAAGACGCATCGTTGATCGAAATCATGGAAGCGGCCGAAGCAGCAGCAGCAGCCGACTTCATCGAAGGTCGTCAGGGCGGCTACGACACCAAGGTCGGCGAGCGCGGCAACCGGCTCTCGGGCGGCGAACGCCAGCGTATCGCCATTGCCCGTGCGATCCTCAAGAACGCGCCGATCCTCGTCCTCGACGAGGCGACCAGCGCGCTTGACGTCGAAAACCGAGTGAAGACGGCGATCGACAATCTGCGTAAGGATCGTACGACCTTCATCATCGCCCACCGCCTGTCGACGGTGCGCGAGGCAGATCTGGTGATCTTCATGGATCACGGCCGGATCGTCGAGATGGGCGGTTTCAACGAGCTCAGCCAGAGCAACGGTCGATTTGCATCGCTGTTGCGCGCGAGCGGCATCCTCACGGACGAGGACGTCCGCAAGAGCCACGCTGCGGCCTGATTAACGGGCAAATGCTTTTCCAAATATCCCCTCATGGCGTTGCCATGGGGGGATTTTTTATGCGGGAATTGATCCGCCCGCTCCCAGCACGTCATCCGTGGATGAGGCCAGGCTTGCCGTCAGCCAGCCAACAAAAGCCGAGGCGGCATGTGGAAGGCGGTCGAAGCGGCGCGCCACCAGCCAGTAGGCACCGTAGGGCAGGGATATGTCGAAAGGCCGAACGAGCCTGCCTGCGGCAAAGTGCTCTACAGCGAAAAGTTCATCGACGAGGGCTACGCCTTGCCCGCTCATCACCGCCTGCAAAATCAGGCCGCCATCCGCATAGACCGGACCGCGCTCTACATCAGCAACAACGCCCGCAGTTTCGAACCAGTGACGCCATGGGTCGCGATTTTCCTCGTGGAGCAGAGGAAACCGGAGAAGGTCTTCTGGCGAGGTCACCGCTGTTCCCGGCGTCAGCAGCCCGGGCGCGAAAGCCGGCGTGAGCCTTACATCGGTAAGGTGCTGGCTTTCAGTTCTCGACCAACTTGTCGATTGGACGCTGTGCCGGATAGCAAGGGCTGCTTGGTTGCTTCGAAATTCGATCAAACGAGGCTCTGCGTCGAGTTGAATGTCGATATGCGGGTGATCTTTCTGAAAATCGGCAAGATGGAACACCAGCCAGCATGACGCGAAGGAAGGTTCCGCGCTGACCGAGACGACGGAGATCGCGTCCCGGCGCCGCAATCCGTCGAGGCAATCGCCGATGTCGTCGAAAGCCCTTGTCAGGTTTGCCAGCAATGTCTCGCCGGCAGAGGTCAGGCTGACGCGGCGATGCTGCCGCTCGAAAAGCGCCAGCCCCAGAATGGTTTCCAGTTCACGAACCTGCCGGCTCACAGCAGCCTGGGAAATATAAAGCTCGGCCGCGGCCAGCGTGAAACTCTGCAGCCTACCGGCCACCTCGAAGCTCCGCAGGGCGGTCAAGGGTAAACGTCCTCGTTTCATGCATAACCCCAAGTCATCCGACCCTCACGATAAGCTCGTTTGAACCTGATCGGCAAGAAGGATGGAATGGCCGCAAGGGAGATACGGCCATGTGGATGCAAATCTACGAGACAATCATGGATGCGCTGCGCGTCGCCACGTTCCAGCCGCGGCAACCGCCAGGAGGGCGCAACTTGCCAACTCGCCCGGCGGAAAATCCGGTGGTGATCGCAAGTGACGGCAGGCGCGCCAGTTAGACCCTCACGGCCTCAGGTCGGGACAGGCCGCCGAGCCAATCGAGATAGCGCGCATAGGCGAAATGGAGACCGATGCCGACGATGACGAACAGCGAACCCCAGAGCGGATCACGCCCCGTGACGAACAGAAGCACCTGGCCCGCCATGGCAAGGATCGTGCCGAGAATGAAGACCGGCAGCGAATGGCGCCCGATCATCACCAATGGATGATCGAGGCGCAGCCGCGCCATTCGGCTGAAAACCGGAAAGACCGCCAGCAGATAGGCAAGCGCCAGGACGTGCAGCAGCCGCGTCAGCGAGAGGAAGGTCTTGTCGAACCCCGTCAGAACAGCGGGCAGACCATAGGAGAAATCGATGTTCCACCAGGAGAACACGACCCAGAAGAACGACAGAACGACATAGCCGGCGGACAGGGCGATGAGCAGCGGGTGGCGCGGCAGCGGCTTGCCGGCGCGCGAGCGCATCATGCAGATCATGCCGATGACGAAGAGGAACTGCCAGGACCAGGGATTGAGGAACCAGTAGCCTTCATCGAGAAAATTGATCGGCACGATCATGAAGATGCCGGCGGCGAGCCACAGCGTGGCCGATGCCACGAACAACAGCAAGGGGCTGCGGCCATGGAGCCAGAGCATGCCCGGCAAAAGCAGGAAGACGACGGCGTACATCGACAGGATGTTGTTGTAGCCCAACTGGTGACCCAGCAGGACCATGGCGACGAAGCCCTGTTCGGTATGATCGACCAGAGGTCGGATATTGATCTCGCTGATCAGGTCCTGCCGGCCGAAATAGAGCGCCCCGCCGGCAAAGATCGCCAGCGTGATGATACTGGTCATGATATGCGCGACGTAGAGCGTGAACGCCCGGCGCCAGATCTTCAGGCTGAGGGCGAGGCGATTGCCGAGTTTGAATTTCCGCCCATAGGCAAGCCCGGCCGAAAGCCCCGAAATCAGCACGAAGGCTTCCGCCGAATCGGAGAAGCCGAAGTTCTTCGTCGTCAGATATTCGAGATATTGCCCCGGCACATGATTGACGAAGATGGTGATGAGGCAAAGAGCGCGAAACACGTCGAGGCGGGTGTCACGCTCAGGAGGGATGGATCGCTTCGTTCCGGTCTGTCCGTCATCGGCAGACGGTTCGAATTGCAGTTTTTGAAGCATTCAGATTGTTCTCGTCCGAGTTCAGTGCCCCCTGCCCCCTTGACGCAATACGACTGCTGGCAATCAGAACGAAGCCGGCTTTGCAACTTCTGGTACAAAGCCGGCTGCACGTCTGACGAAGCGCCAGAAGCTACACCAAAACGCCTTCATGCGCGTTTTTTGTGACAGTTTTATTGACGCTGACGATCGGCTCGCCGCTTTCCGCATCTTTCGTCACAGAAATTACATGCACCTTGCCGTCGATGGTCAGCGTCGCCGAGAAACCATCCCAGGCTTTCGGCAGGACCGGGCGAACAGTCAGCGTCCCGCCCTGCCTGCGAATGCCGAGGATGCCTTCGACCGCTGCTCGATAGAGCCAGGCCGCCGAACCCGTATACCAGGTCCAGCCACCGCGTCCGGTCAGATCGCCGTCGCCATAGATATCGGCGGCGACCACATAGGGTTCGACGCGATAGTGATCGGCGCTGTCGCGATCTCTGGAGTGATTGACCGGATTGAGCATCTCGAACGCGTGCCAGGCGTCTTCCGAGCGGTTCTGCGCCGCAAGTGCCAGCACGACCCACGTCGCCGCATGGGTATATTGTCCACCATTTTCGCGGACGCCAGGCGGATAGGCCTTGATGTAGCCCGGATCCTGCTCCGTTCCGGAGAGCGGCGGCGTGAACAGACGGATGATCCGGTGATCGGCATCCGCCAGTTCCGAAAGCACGGCATCCATGGCCTGCGCCGAGCGAGCCGGATCACCTTCGCCCGACAGAACACTCCAGGACTGGGCGATCGAATCGATGCGGCATTCGCTGCTGTTGGCGGAGCCGAGCGGCGTCCCGTTGTCGTAGTTGCCACGACGATAGTATCCACCATCCCAGCCGGCCGTTTCAAGCGCCTGCTTGAGACCGGTAAGTTGCGTTTCCCAGGCCGAAACCCGCTTGCTGTCACCGCGCTCGCGTGCGATCTCGACGAAGGAGCGAAGGGTGGCCGCAAGGAACCAGCCGAGCCAGACGCTGGTGCCGCGCCCTTCGATGCCGACGCGGTTCATGCCGTCGTTCCAGTCGCCGCCAAGGATCAACGGCAAGCCGTTTTCGCCCTTGCGGGCAATCGCCAGATCGAGTGCCAGCGCGCAATGCTCATAGAGAGACGCACGCCGCTCGGACACCAGTGGCTGGAAGAAATTGTCGTGCTGGCCGGGTTCAAGGGGCACGCCCTCGATAAAGGCAATCTGCTCGTCGAGAATGTCCTTGGTACCGGTCACGTTGCAATAATATTGCACCGCGTGACCAAGCCAGACTACGTCATCGGAGATCAAGGTGCGGACGCCCGAGCCATTGCCGGGCAGCCACCAGTGCAACACATCGCCTTCCGGGAACTGCCGCGCCGCGGCGTTGAGGATCTGCGCGCGTGCAAGTTCCGGACGATGCACGATGAAGGCGAGCGTATCCTGCAACTGGTCGCGAAAGCCGAAGGCACCGCTTGCCTGATAGAAGGCCGACCGCGCCAGGAGGCGGCAACCCAGGCTCTGATAGGGCAGCCAGGCATTGACCATGTTGTTGAACGCCTTGTCGGGCGTATCGACCTGGAGAATGCCGGTGAAGTCCTGCCAGAAACTGTTCGAGGCTTCGAGAACCGCCTCGAAAGTCGTGCTGCGCGCCGTCTCGAGATGTTCTAGCGCCTGATCGGCATGGTCGGCGTCGCCCATGTAGAAGGTCAGCTCGCGGCTTTCGCCCGGCGCCAGCGCCACATCGAGAACGAGCGCCGCACAAGGATCGCCATCCGCATCGATCGCGCCTGACAGCGAGTTGCCGTCAAGCACCGCTTTCGGCGCATGAATGCTACCGGCGAGCCCGATGAATTCGCGGCGGCTTGCCGTGAAGCCCACCGGCATTTCGCTCGCCGCCAGGAAAGCGGCGCGGCCGGAATAGTCGATGCTGTAGGGGTTGGTGGCCAGCACCGCGCCGCTTGCCTCGTCGAGATGCGACAGGATGAAGGGCGCCGTCTTGCTGCGATTGTTGCCGAGCACCCATTCAGCATAGCCGTAGACCTTCAGGCTTCGGGCCTCGCCGGAGAGATTTTTCAACCGCATCCGCCAGTATTTCACCGGCGCCTTGCGATGAACGGCCTGGCTTACCTCCATCTCCAGCTCGTCCTGCACGCTCTTGAAGACCGAATAGCCGAGGCCATGCCGCGTTTCGAAGAGCACGGACTTGCGCCGGGACAGGGCGGCATAGGGCGACATCACCGCACCGCTGTCCATATCTCTCACGAAGATCGCTTCACCCGGCCGGTTGATCACCGGATCGTTGGTCCAGGGCGTCAGCTGGTAGTCGCGCGAATTGCGGGCCCATGTGAAGGCAGCGCCTTCCGCCGCCACATGGAAACCGAAGCTCTCGTTGGAAATGACGTTGATCCACGGCTGCGGCGTCGCTTCGCCGCCGCGCAGGCGCGTCACATATTCACGGCCGTCCTTGGAAAAGCCGCCATAGCCGTTCCAGAAGTCGAGCCCGTCGCCAGTGATCGAGGCTGGTTCCACATCACGATCCGCAGCTGGAGCTGCGAGCAGTGGCAGGACAATCTTTTTCCGCTTGACGGCAGGCGTGGCGAACAACGCTTCCGCACGGGAAATCTGGTCCGAGATCTTGCCGTTGCGGGCATGGAAAACGGCACGCGACGCCGACAGCAGCGCCGACCACGTCTGCGGCTCCATGATGTCGCGGCGGACCGCGAAGATATGCTGCCGGGCGCTATCTGGCAGACGCAGGCGCAGGTTTTCACACATCGCATCGAGCGTGTGCTGCATGTCCTGCGCATAGGACGAGGCCCGTTCGTTGATAACGACGAGATCGGCTGTGACGCCGCGCGTGCGCAGATATTCTTGCGCCTTCAGGGCTTCACGCGCGATGCCGAGGTCAACGTCATCGTTGATGCGGACGGCAAAGATCGGGAAGTCGCCCGAAATCGCCAGCGGCCAAAGCGACGATTGCGATGCGAGACCCGCCTGAACGGTTGCAATATCGGCACGCAGCTGCATGTCGGGATAGGTGAGGTAGCGGCCAAGCGTCTGGAAACTTGCCGCCTCCTGCGAGGTCACGCCGACGTGGCGCATCTGCACCTGGCTGCGGGTCCAGGCGTGGATCATCTCGTGATTGAAGCTGTCCGGATGGCGATAGCGATCGACGGCCTTGTCGATCTGCTCGCGACCGGGCGCAGCGATGGTCCAGAAGATCACGCTGACCTTCTTGCCCGCCGGCACACGAACGATACGGCGAAGCGAGACGATCGGGTCGAGCGTATAGCCGTCCGTGCCTGAAAGCTTCGCGTCGGTATCGAAGGCCTGCGCTTCGGCAAGCGTGCGGCCCGTTCCGATGAACCGGCGCCTGTCCGTCTCGGCCTCCGTGTGACGGCTGCTGCCGGCATTGTCGGCGATCAGGTGAGCCACCTGCATATCCGGGTCGCCGGGACTACGCTTGTTGCGCGTGACGCGGATGACGTCGCCCTTCGGATCGATCTCCGTGCGCAGGAACATCTTGGCAAAGAGCGGATGGGCGCTGTCGGTATCGTCGGTTGTCAGCACCGGCTCGGCATAGGAGGTCACCTCGATGAAGCGATCCTCAGAGCCCCTGTTGAGAAGGATCACCCGACGGCCTTCGGCATCGTGCTCGGTGGCGACGATGCATTCGACCTCGCTGGTGAGTTCGCCGACGGTCTTGACGAATTCGGCCTTGTCGTCGCCGAAGCGGATCATGGCTTTTTCACCTTCCGCCCGGCGCGGTTCGGCAGTTGCCGACCACCAGTCGCCAGTCGCCATATCGCGCAGGAAGATAAACGTGCCGGACCGGTCTTCGCTCGGATCGGCATTCCAGCGGGCAACGGTCTGACCGTTCCAGCGGGAATAGCCGCTGCCGGTCGCCGTCAGCATGACGGAGTAGTGGCCGTTCGACAGGAAGACCGTCTCGCGATCCTTGATCAGCGGATTGTTGACGACCCGGACTTCCGGGCGGAGCAGGTCTTCCGGGCCCTTGCCGACAGATTCCGGTTCCTTCTTGGTGTTGATGATCGGGATATCGCGCGGTGCCTTTTCCTGCAGCAGCAGTTCGGCCGCTTCGATGACCGGATCGGCATGGAACCACTCGCGCAGACGCCCGTTGAAGACGACGTTGGCGACCGCCGCGATCGACATGCCGTGGTGGTGGGCATAGTAGTTGCGCACCACCGCGCAGGTCTTGCCTTCCGGCACGCGGGTCGGCGTGAAGTCGACGGCATCATGGAAACCATAGGCCCCGAGCGCGCCGACGCCGCGCAGCCGCTCCAGATTGGCGAGCGCCGCCTTCGGATCGTACATGCTGGCGAGGATCGAGGCATAGGGCGCGATGACGGCATTCTGGCCGAGGCCACGCTTCAAGCCGAGCGTCGGCACACCGAAATTGGTGTACTGATAGGTCAGTTCATGGTCGCGGGCATTGAAGGCCGCTTCCGAAATGCCCCACGGCGTGCCGAGGCGGCGGCCGTGGTTCATCTGTTCCTTGACGATCAGATTGTTGGTCTGGTTCAGGATGCCACCCTGAGGCTCCTGCATGACCAGCGGCGGCATCAGATATTCGAACATCGAGCCCGACCAGGAGATGAGCGCACCGCGGGCGCCGATCGGCACGATCGGACGGCCGAGCTTGTACCAGTGTTCCGTCGGCAGGTCTCCCTTGGCGATGGCAAACAGGCTGGTGAGGCGCGCTTCCGACGCGAGAAGGTCGTAGCAGGCTTCGTCAAGCTCGTTCGAATTGACGCGGTAGCCGATCGACAGAAGCCGCCGTTCCGGACGGAAGAGGAAGCTGAAGTCCATCGAGAATGCGATATCGCGCGCCCGGTCGCGCACGACGATCAGACGCTGGCGCAGCACCTCGATGGCACCGAGGTCGAAAACGCCGTCGGCAATGTGGGATTCGCAGGTGTTGACCAGAACGGTCGCCCACTTCGTCACTTCGCCGCTCTGGGCGCTCCTGACCTCGTGGTCGAGATTGGCGGTGAGCTTCTGGATGTCGCGCGCCAGAACCGCCAGGTTGATGACCCGGATCGAGGCAAATTCATGCTCGCGCTTGACCGCCTGCAGAGCATTGTGGAAACCGACGATCCGCTCCTCCATCAGCCGCCGCAGCGGCCGCACTGTCTTGCGGTCATCCGGCAATTCGGCCAGCACTTCGGACAGAATGGAGGCAACATCGCCGATACCGTCCAGATTGCCCTGGATATGCGCGGACGGCGCTTCAGCCCATTCGCGGCACATCGAGGACACGGCGATCAGATGGCCGGCGAGGTTGCCGCTGTCGACGGCCGAAACATACTTCGGTTCCATCGTCTCGAGCGGGTTCGTCGTATACCAGTTGAACAGGTGCCCGCGGTATTTCGGCATGCGGTCGATCGTAGCAACCGTCTCCTCCAGGCGCCGCACGGTTTCTTCAAAACCGATCCAGCCGAAATCGCGAGCCGACATAACCGATAGCAGGTAGACGCCGATATTCGTTGGCGAGGTCCGTTCGGCCAGAACCGGATGCGGGATTTCCTGGAAATTGTCCGGCGGCAGGAAGTTCTGCTCGGCGGTAACGAAGGTCTCGAAATAAAGCCAGGTCCGACGCGCGATCTTGCGCAATTCCTCGACGACATTTTCCGGCACGACCAGCTGGTCTTCGGTCTCGGCGGACTGGCTGACGAACCAGGCGATGGCCGGAGACAACGCCCACAGCAGGGCAAACGGAATGCCGATAAAGGGAACGCCGGTATCGGAGATGGCTGCAAGCAGCAGCGAAACGACCGACAGCGCCGGCGCGGTCCACATCGAACGATAATAGTCCCAGATGGTACCGCTGGCCGAGCTCTGCACCTGCGCTGCGGTGCGCCACTCGAGCATCAGCTTGCCGCTGACAAAGGTTCGGTAGAGGGAGCGCACGATGGCATCGGCCATCATTGCGGCCGAATGGGCGATGAAGACGATGCGCAGCGCGACCTGCGCGTTGGCCGCCTGGATTTCCGAGAGAACAGCATGCAGATGGGCGCGGGCTACGATATCGTTGCGGCGCGGCATGATACCGGAAATGAGCGACAGGGTCGGCGCGACGAACAAGCTGAAGATCAGCACGAACTGCCAGACCAGCGCCTGTGTCGGCTCCATGTAATACCAGCCCATGACCGAGGCAACGAGCCAGGCGCAGGGGATCAGCGAGCGGCGCAGATTGTCGTACATCTTCCAGCGGCCGAGCATGCTGACGCCGTTGGAAAGATCGAACATGTAAGGCAGGAGCTGCCAGTCGCCGCGCGCCCAGCGATGCTGGCGCGACATCTCGACTTCGTAGCGGATCGGGAAATCCTCGACCAGTTCGACATCGGTCACCAGCGCGCACTTGGCAAGCGAGCCTTCCAGGAGGTCATGGCTGAGAACCGCGTTTTCCACGATCCTGCCCTTCAGCGCTGCCTCGAAGGCGTCGACATGGTAGAGGCCCTTGCCGGTGAACGTACCTTCGCCGGCAATGTCCTGATAAACGTCGGAGACGGTGAAGACATAGGGATCGATGCCGCGATTGACCGAGAAGATCCGCTGGAACGCCGAAGCTTCGTTGCCGGTGGTCAGCGACGGCGTCACCCGCGGCTGCAGGATACTGTAGCCTGCAGTCACCTTCTGCGTGACCGGATCGACGACCGGGCGGTTGATCGGGTGGTAGAGCTTGCCGACCAGCTTGGTCACCGCGTCGCGCATCAGGCGCGTGTCGGAATCGAGCGTCATGACGTATTGCACGTTTTCCGGAACGATATTGGCGCCGGCAAGGAAGCTCGTGTCGCTGTCGCCGCGCAGAAGCAGGTTCATCTCATGAAGCTTGCCACGCTTGCGCTCCCAGCCCATCCAGACGCCCTCCGCCTCGTTGTAGAGGCGGCGGCGATGCAGGAGGTAGAAGCGGGTCCGGCCGTCATGGGCGTAGCGCTCGCTCAAAATCGCGATTTCGCGCTTGGCGTAGTCGAGCACGTCAAGATCGGCGGCAGTTTCCTCCTCCTTGCTGTCGGCCCAGTCGCTCAGAAGCGCGAAATAGACCTCACCCTTCGGATTGGCGAGATAATGCACCTCGATGTTGCGCACGAGCTCATCGACGTGATCGCGCTTGGAGATCAGGCAGGGCACGACGACGAGGGTCCGCGCATCCTGCGGAATCCCGTTGAGAAACTCATATCCAACCAGGCGCGACGGCGTCACGCAGAGCGTGACCAGCGTGTTGAACAGACCGGCAGCACCTTCCGAGGCCGGAAGCGCGAACAGGAGCAGCATGATCAGCTTTGCACCCGTCGGAATATCCATCGGGCTGACGAAGACATAGACCGCGATCATCGCCAGAATCGTCAGTACGATGTTGGGACCGGCAATCGCGAGCCAATCGAGCTTACGGCTCACACGGATGATGTTCTGCAGAACGGTCGGACGGTAGCCGATCCTCTGCTCCAGAAGCCGGCGCTGCTTGCCGACGAGGAACCCGCCGACATTCGGCTCATGCGGGATTTCCTCAGGCGCCGCCGCCTGCTCCCTTACCATCTCCAGGGCGATCTGGGTCACTTCCAGTTCGGTATAGCCGGACCGGCGCGCCAGCCGCTCGATGGTGTTGCGATACTTGTTGCGCGAACCGAAATCGAGCAGGGAATAATCCGAATCGTCCCGGAGCGCGTCATCGAGCTTGCTGACACTCTCGAACCAGACGGCCCAGTCATTGTCGTCGATTTCGCGCAGGCTGCGGATGATGTTGCTCATCGTCGCATTGCCGGACGACAGGCGGTTCTGCTCGGCGACCAGAGCTTCCTCGACATTGCTGCCGCGTTTTTCCAGCTGCTCTTCGAGCCAGGTGATCACGTAACCCGATGTCTGCGATCCGTCGCGCAGGCGGTAGAGAAGCTGGGTCACGAAGGTATTGTCGGCGGTCAGCGGCTGAGCATCCGCGAGAACCGACCTGAACCTCTCGGGTTCACCCAGCCGGACGATCTGATCGGCGACGTCGTTTGCCTTCTTGCGCATGCCACGCGAACGGTCGACGCGGATGGCGATGCGGCGCAGGTTCTCGATCAGCACGAAGCGGAGAATGGACGGCAACGCCCAAAGCTCGCCGATCTTGAAGGTCTCGTGATTCTGGAAACCGGCAACCATCGCCGTCAGGCTTTCGCGCGACACCGTGCTGTGGGTGTGGGCGACGTAGAGCCAGGCAAGCGCCATGGTGCGCGGGATCGTCGTGCCGGCGACGGACAGCGTCGGCAGTTGGCGATAGAACTTGCGCGGAAAGTCGCGCCGGACTTCCTGAATCGACTCTTCAACCAGATAATGATTGTCAAGCAGCCATTCCGCGGCGGGCGTAATCGAAGCGCCGGCTTCGACGTCGGCAGCCGTCACCTTGTAGACGCGGAAAATCTCGTGTTCGTTTTCGCGATGACGCGGACGGAACTCGAATGGGAAAAAACCCGGAAGGCTTTCCACGCCATCGCGGGCCAAGGCGGCCCCGCATTCATGAAGCTGGTCAATCGTAAAATAGGTCGACCGGATCGAATCGTTATAATCGATCGGCTTGATTTCAGCTTCGCCAGGAGGCGTGAAAGGCGTATTTTGAAGGTTCATAGGTACGGGTTCTGGATCCAGGCGGTGTTGAAGGGTCCGGCCGTGGTCGTCGTGCCGGATGGGCTGCAGCCCTGATGTTTTGCTCTGCGCCGCCACGACCCTAAACGCTCGTCTGTGTTCTACCGTCAGCCGCCAGGTCTCGTGCAGGCGGGAAACCGTGGGCTTTGGCACAGCCCGGAAGGGCCTTGAAGGTCGTGAAGGCGGCAGTCGCTTCGCTGTCAGGGCTGCGTGATGCAAGAAGTGGGCATTTTTTAGCCGTAGTGCCAATGTGTTGCAAGGAGCGGTGCCTATTCTCGGGACGAATTCCATGCTGTCGCGCCAAAGAAGGACCGTTGTCGCGGTCGTCCTTTGCAGCAAATGATGTGAAATCCCCTATGACCGTCTCTTCGACACCGCTCATCCAGCCCGGAACGCGCAATGCGCCGAAAGGTTCCGCATTTTCAATTGCGACGCAGCAAGGTCTTGCAATCACCCGACCTGCGCCGTGATCCAGGCACGAAAGGCCTGACTGACCGGATTTTCGAGCTTTCCTTCCGGCACAACCAAATAGTAGCTGTTTTCGGTCTGCATCGGCCGGTCGAAGACGACACGCAAACGGTCGGCCGCCAGCTCCTTTTCAATCAGATAGCGCGGCAAGAGCGCAAAGCCGAGGCCGGCGGCTGCGGCCTCGATCACCATGGAAAACTGGTCGAATCGATTGCCGCGATAAGCGGACTTCATCTCGCCGCCATTGCTCTCGAACCATTGAGCCCACATCTTCGGGCGGGTGGCGAGATGCAGGAGCGGTTTGTCTTCCAATTCGCCCGGCTCCTTCATCGGATGCTGTTCGTAAAGGGCGGGACTTGCCACGGGCACGATGATCTCGCTGCAGAGATAGCTGCAGGTCGCGTGCGCCCAGACCGGCTGGCCATAGTGGATGGCCAGGTCGAAATTCTGTTCGTCGAAATCGAAGGGCTGTGAGCGGGAGGCGATGTTGATCACCGTGCCCGGATGCCGTTTCAGGAAATCCGGTAATCGCGGCGTCAGCCAGCGGCTGCCGAAGGTCGGCAGCGAGGCGATGGAGAGGGTCGATTCCGAGCGCGCCGAGGCCATCGCCCGCACCATCAGCTCCTCTGATTGCGCCAGCAGTCTGCGCACCTCCGGCAGGAATTTCTGGCCCGCATCGGAGAGGATGACCCGCTGGCGGACGCGTTCGAACAAAAGCACGCCGATCTGGCTTTCGAGGTCCTTGATCTGGCGGCTGACGGCGCTCTGTGTCAGGTTCAGCTCCGCCGCGGCCTGGGTGAAGCTGCCGTGGCGCGCGGCGCATTCGAAGGCCTGCAGCGTCGTGACGTCAGGAATCAGTCTTCTACTCAACTTCATTCCGGCCTCGCATGATCATAGTCAGAACCGTCGCAATCAATGCTCATTCGACCGATATATGATACGAAATGAGAATGATCGACCCTATCGGTTCAATACTGCGAGGCGCGCTGCCGTGAAAGAGAATAGTTTCGTATCCACCGACGATATCCGCTCGGCCTTTTCAGCCGCGATGTCGGCCATGTACCGCACCGAAGTTCCTGCCTATGGCACATTGATGGAATTGGTGGGTAAGGTGAACGCCGAAACGCTCGCCGCCGACCCCGATCTGCAGGCCCGCTTGGAAGGCACGGATTCGCTGGAGCGCATCTCCGAGGAGCGTCATGGCGCAATCCGGCTCGGCACACCTGCCGAACTGTCGATGATGCGCCGCGTCTTTGCCGTCATGGGCATGCATCCGGTCGGGTACTACGACCTCTCGACCGCCGGCGTGCCGGTCCACTCGACAGCCTTCCGCCCGGTCGGCGACGCCAGCCTGAAGAAGAACCCGTTCCGCGTCTTTACCTCGCTGCTGCGGCTCGACCTGATCGCTGACGAGACCCTGCGTGCTGAAGCCGAACAGATCCTGTCCAAACGCGAGATCTTCACGGTTGGCGCCATTGCGCTGACCGAGAAAGCCGAGAAGGAGGGCGGTCTCGACAAGGCCGATGCCGCGCGTTTCGTCGCGGAGGCGCTCGAAACCTTCCGCTGGCACGACAAGGCCAATGTCAGCCCGGACATGTACCACCGCCTGCACGACGCGCACCGGCTGATCGCCGACGTTGTCTCGTTCAAGGGCCCGCACATCAACCACCTGACGCCGCGCACGCTCGATATCGATGCAGTCCAGGCGCGCATGCCGGATTATGACATCGCCCCGAAGGCGATCGTCGAGGGCCCGCCGACCCGCAAATGCGCCATCCTTCTGCGCCAGACCTCGTTCAAGGCGCTCGAAGAGCCGGTCTCCTTCCAGGCCGCAGACGGCAGCTGGCATGCGGGATCGCACACCGCCCGCTTCGGCGAAATCGAGCAGCGCGGCATCGCGCTGACGCCGAAGGGTCGCGCACTCTACGACGAACTCCTGAACGCCTCCCGCAAGATCGTCCGTCCGGCTGCCGACGGCTCGAATGCGGCAGAGTATGAAAAGGCGCTCTCAGACGCCTTCATCCCGTTCCCCGACACGTGGGCCGGCATCCGCGCCGAAGGCCTCGGCTATTTCGCCTATTCGCTGACGGCCAAAGGCCGCAAGGCCAAGGCCGATGCTTCGAAGAGCCTGGACAGCCTGATCGCGGACGGTCTCGTGCAGTTCGATCCGATCGTCTACGAGGACTTCCTGCCGGTCAGCGCCGCCGGCATTTTCCAGTCCAACCTCGGCGACGATACCGCGCAGGAATTCGTGGCAAGCCCGAACCAGCAGCGCTTCGAGCTCGATCTTGGTGCCAGCGTACTGAACGAATTCGAGCACTATGCCGGCATCGAGCAGGCCTCCATTGCCGATTGCCGCCAGATGCTTTCTTCCGCCGAGGCCGCGGAGTAAACCTGAAGCGATGATCGACCAAGAGCACATCGCGGCACTGACCGGCATTCTCGGCGACAAAGGCATTGTCACCGAGCCTGGTGACATGGCAGCCTATGAGACCGGCGCGCGCTATGACGAAGGCCGGGCCGCACTCGTCCTGCGGCCGCAGACGACCGAAGAGGTCTCGGCGGCCGTCGCCTATTGCGTGAAACACGGCATTCCGCTCATTCCGCAATCCGGCAATACCGGCCTCGTTTCCGGCTCGACGCCGGATGCGAGCGGAACGCAAGCCGTGCTCAGCCTCGACCGCATGACCCAGCGTTTCGATCTCGATCTCGACAATCGGTCGCTGCGGGCAGACGTCGGGCTCCGGCTTTCGGACGTCAATCAGAAGCTCGAGAAACACGGACTTTTCTTTCCGATCGACCTTGGCGCCGATCCGCGCCTTGGCGGCATGCTCGCGACCAACACCGGCGGCTCACGATTCCTGAAATATGGCGATGTGCGCCGCAATACGCTCGGCATCAAGGTGGTGCTGGCGGACGATGAGGGCACGATCCTCGACCTCACCTCGGAGCTGCGCAAGAACAACACCGGCATCGACTGGAAGCAGACCTTCATCGGCACCTCCGGTTCCTTCGGCATCATCACGGAATGCGTGCTGAACCTCGAGCCGCTTCCAAAGCAGGTGGCGACCGCCTATCTGGTGCCGGCAAGCGGCGCACATGTCATGCCGCTGCTGCGCGCGATGGAGGACAGGCTTGGCGCCTATCTCTCCGCGTTCGAGGGCATGTCGAAGAACGCGGTCGCGGCAGCACTCGATCATGTGCCGTCGCTGAAAAACCCGTTCCAGGGCGGCAACGTGCCCGACTACGTCATTCTGGCCGAAATCTCCCGGACCTGGGAACCACGCGAGGGCGAGCAGACACTGGATGCGGTGCTGGAAACGGTGCTGGCGGAAATCTGGGAAAGCGACGTTGCGCCGCTCGCCGACGCGTTCGTCGGCCCGGCGCATGAAATGTGGGTCCTGCGCCATGCGCTTTCCGAGGGGGTCAAGCATTCCGGAAAATTGATCGCCTTCGATCTTTCCTTCCGCAGGGGTGATATCATGGCCTTCTGCGACCGAATGAAGGACGAGATGCGACAAGCCTTTCCGGAGGTGACGATCTGCGATTTCGGCCATATCGGCGACGGCGGCGTGCATTTCAATCTCGTCGTGCCGAAGGATAGCGCCTCGGCATCGGACAAGGATTTCGAGCGGCGGCTGCGCGACTGGGTATTTGCCATCGCCGTTCAGGATTTCAACGGCAGCTTCAGTGCGGAACATGCCATCGGCCGGAAAAACCAGGCCTATTACGACCTTTATACGCAACAGAAGATCAAGGACATGGCCCATGGCCTCAAAGCCATCACCTCGCCGGGAAGCCTCGGCACGGTCAGCTTCGGATAGTCCTTCGAGACAAGAAACGGGAGTTTGCTCATCATGAACATTGCAACGAAGACGGTGAACGTCGTCCAGGAAACGGCCGCGCTTCTCGAAAAGCTCGGCGTCGCCAAGGAGCTCTACGCAGGCGGCGACATGGCCTCCTTCTCGCCCGTTACCGGCGAACAGATCGCCAGCCTCAAGACGGTTTCGGCCGCTGAAACCGCAGCCAAGATCGAGAAGGCTGACGCGGCCTTCCGCGCCTGGCGTCTCGTTCCGGCCCCCAAGCGCGGCGAACTGATCCGCCTGCTCGGCGAGGAACTGCGCACCCACAAGGCCGATCTCGGCCGCCTCGTGTCGATAGAAGCCGGCAAGATCCCGTCGGAAGGTCTCGGCGAAGTGCAGGAAATGATCGACATCTGCGATTTCGCCGTCGGTCTCTCCCGTCAGCTTTACGGCCTGACAATCGCCACCGAGCGCCCCGGCCACCGCATGATGGAAACCTGGCACCCGCTCGGCGTCATCGGCGTCATCTCCGCCTTCAACTTCCCGGTTGCCGTCTGGGCCTGGAACTCGGCGCTTGCTCTGGTCTGCGGCAATGCCGTCGTCTGGAAGCCGTCGGAAAAGACCCCGCTCACCGCACTTGCATCGCAGGCTATCCTTGACCGCGCCATCGCCCGCTTCGGTGATGCACCGGAAGGCCTGGCCCAGGTGCTGATCGGCGATCGCGCCATCGGCGAAGTGCTCGTCGATCATCCGAAGGTGCCGCTGGTTTCGGCGACCGGCTCGACACGCATGGGCCGCGATGTTGGTCCGCGCCTTGCCAAGCGCTTTGCCCGCGCCATCCTCGAACTCGGCGGCAACAATGGCGGCATCGTCTGCCCCTCGGCCGATCTCGACATGGCGTTGCGCGCCATCGCCTTCGGCGCCATGGGCACGGCAGGCCAGCGCTGCACGACGCTGCGCCGTCTCTTCGTTCATGAAAGCGTCTACGACAAGCTCGTTCCGCGCCTGAAGAAGGCTTACCAGAGCGTGTCGGTCGGCAATCCGCTGGAATCGACCGCCCTCGTCGGCCCGCTGGTCGACAAGCCGGCCTTCGACAACATGCAGAAGGCGCTTGCCGAAGCGAAAGCCCATGGCGGCTCGATCACCGGCGGCGAACGCGTCGATCTCGGCCACGCCAACAGCTATTACGTCAAGCCGGCGCTGGTCGAAATGCCGAAGCAGGCCGGTCCGGTCCTCGAGGAAACCTTCGCGCCGATCCTCTATGTGATGAAGTACAGCGATTTCGACGCGGCCGTGGCCGATCACAATGCTGTCGCCGCCGGGCTTTCCTCGTCGATCTTCACGCTCGATCTGCAGGAAGCCGAACGCTTCCTGTCGCCTGACGGTTCCGACTGCGGCATCGCCAATGTCAACATCGGCACCTCCGGTGCTGAAATCGGCGGCGCATTCGGCGGCGAAAAGGAAACCGGCGGCGGCCGCGAATCCGGCTCGGACGCATGGCGCGCCTACATGCGCCGCGCCACCAACACGATCAACTATTCGAAGGCCCTGCCGCTGGCACAGGGCGTCTCGTTCGACATCGAATAATATCGGCGACATCGAATAGGACCTGACATGACCATCAACACGAAGGTTGAGGAGGCGGGCTTTTCGCCCGCCTCGCGGATTTCCACGATCGGCGTTTCGGAAATCCTGAAGATCGGCGCCCGCGCGCAAGCCATGAAACGCGACGGTAAGCCGGTGATCATTCTCGGCGCCGGCGAGCCGGATTTCGACACGCCGGACCACGTCAAGCGGGCGGCAACCGCCGCCATGCTGCGAGGCGAAACCAAATACACCGCGCTCGACGGAACGCCGGAACTGAAGGCCGCGATCCGCAAGAAATTCGCACGGGAAAACGACCTCTCCTACGAACAGGATCAAATCACCGTCGCGACCGGCGCCAAGCAGATCCTCTTCAACGCCATGATGGCGACGCTCAACCCGGGCGACGAGGTGATCATCCCGACGCCTTATTGGACATCCTATTCGGATATCGTTGAGATCGCCGAGGGCAAGCCGGTCCTGATCGCCTGCGATGCCGAAGCCGGATTCCGGCTGCAGGCCGAGCAGCTTGAAGCGGCGATCACGCCGAAGACCCGCTGGGTGATGCTGAATTCGCCATCCAACCCGTCCGGGGCCGCCTACAGCGCCGAAGACTATCGCCCGCTGCTCGACGTGCTCCTGAAACATCCGCATGTCTGGCTGCTGGTCGACGACATGTACGAACACATCGTCTACGACGGATTCCGCTTCGTCACGCCGGCTGCCCTTGAGCCGCACCTCAAAAATCGCACGCTGACGGTGAACGGCGTCTCCAAGGCCTATGCCATGACCGGCTGGCGCATCGGCTATGCCGGCGGACCGCGTGACCTGATCAAGGCCATGGCTGTGGTCCAGAGCCAGTCGACCTCCTGCCCGTCCTCGATCAGCCAGGCGGCTGCGGTGGAAGCCCTGACCGGGCCGCAGGATTTCCTGAAGGAGCGCACGGAAAGTTTCAAGCGCCGTCGCGATCTGGTCGTCGCCGCGCTCAACGCCATAGACGGCCTTGACTGCCGCGTCCCAGAAGGCGCCTTCTACACCTTCGCGGGCTGCAGCGGCGTGCTTGGCAAAACGACGCCTGGCGGCAAGCGGATCGAGACGGACACGGATTTCTGTGCCTATCTGCTCGAAGATGCCCATGTCGCCGTCGTGCCGGGTTCCGCCTTTGGCCTCTCGCCCTTCTTCCGCGTCTCCTATGCCACCTCGGAAGCGGAACTGCGCGAAGCGCTGGAGCGGATCGCAAAGGCCTGCGCGGCCTTGCGCTGAATTCCCTCCTTCACGGCCGCGGCATCGCCCGCCGCCGTGAAGACCTTTTCACCCTGTGCTGCGTCGTCGAAAGAATTTTGCACTGCGGGAAATTGCTGCTATCCGGTAAGCCGCAACGATGAGCGCGCGACGCGCCGTGACCGGATACAGACAGGGGCAGCGGGAGCATGTTCTCCAGATTACGGCAAACGACGGATATCATTGAAAAACTCAGGAAGACGTCGTTCGAGCCCGCGCATTCCGACTACTACAAGGGCAAGCCTGGGCGACCGCTGAACCTTATCCTCAAGGCCCGCCACGATTTCCTGTCGATCTGGCGCAAGGGCGACTATACCGACCGCGTCACCCAGATGAAGATTTTCGGACGTCAGGTCGTCGTCGTCAATTCGCCGGACGCGATCCGCTACGTTGTTGCCAAACGGCACGAGAATTTCGAGCGCAAGACGCCGCAGATGCGGCGCGCGCTGGAGTTCCTGCTCGGCGATGGCCTGTTCATTTCCGATGGCGAAACCTGGAAGCAGCGGCGCCCGCTGGTCAACGATATCGTCCACAAGAACCGTGTGCCGGCTTTCGGCAGAATCATGGAGAACACGGCAAGCGAGCTTGTCCAACGCTGGGAGTCACTACCGGACGGCGCACCCGTCAATGCGCTCTTCGAGATGGCTGGACTGACGGCCGAGATCATTTCCCGCGCCGTTTTCGGCAACGATCTCGGTGAAGAAGCTGCGAACGCCGTCAGCGAGGGGTTCGAGAGTTACCAGTCGCTGATCGATTCCGTCAACATCGGCTATTTTCTCGGCTTCGACGAAGGCCTGCCGGTGTTGCGGACGCCGAAGTTGCGCCGGTCCGTGTCGCGCATCCACCAGATCATCGACAAGGTGGTCGAGGACCATCTGGCCGGCCGCGGCGACGACAATTCGATGGTCGAGCTTCTGGTACGCCGGCAGAAACGCAACCCGGAGCTGAAGCTCGACGTGGTAGCGCTGCGCAACGAGGCGGCGACGATCTTCATGGCCGGCCACGAGACGACGGCAGCGACGCTGACCTGGGCCTGGTACTTGCTGTCGCGGGCCGGGTGGGTGGAGAAATCCCTGCATGAGGAGCTCGCCCGCGTCTGCGGCAACCGCGTGCCGACGCTCGACGACATTCCGCAGCTCGAATGGTGCCGCGCCGTGATCGAGGAGACGCTCAGGCTCTATCCGCCGGTGCCTATCCTCGCGCGCCAGGCGAACGAGGCCGACCGGATTGGCGATATCGACGTCAAGCCGGCTTCGCTGATCCTGATCGTGCCTTGGCTGCTGCATCGGACGGAAGCCTTCTTCAAGGACGCGCACCTGTTCAAGCCGGAGCGTTTTCTCAACGGCCAGAAACCCATACCCTACAGTTACATCCCCTTCGCCAGCGGCCCGCGCGTCTGCCCGGGGCTGCAGTTTGGCCTCAACGAAGCGATCCTGTGCCTGGCGATCCTTGCCCAACGTTTCCAGGTCCGGGTCGCGGATGATGCCAAGGTCGAGCCGCAATGCCGTTTGACGCTGCGTCCGCGCGGCGGCCTGCCGGTGACGCTGCACCGGCGCTGAGCGTACATCATGCGCCCTGAACGCGACTCCTCCCGGAAAGTCTGGGTCTACGCGCCCCGTAGAGCGCCGCCGCTCTCTGACGTTTGGCGCGGCGGCAAGGCGCGCAGGGCATTCATCAGCCACTGGATTGGCGGAACACTGCAAAACGCCTTCGACCTGGCAATGTTTTATGCCATGAAGCTGTTGCCCGCCGATGCCTGCTCGGCACTCGGCGCAAAGCTGGGTCTCTTCTCCCTCCCCCGCTGGCACAAGGGCGCCGTTAAAAAGGCACGCGTGAATCTGGCGCGGCTGCTGCCCAACGCAGGCGATACCGAACGCGACGCATTGATGGTCCGGAACTGGGAAAATCAGGGCCGGCTCATGACCGAATTCTCTGTCGTCAACCGTATGGCGAAAGATGGCAAACGCGTCACCCTGCATGGAGAGGAGTCTATCATCGATGCCGCCCGACAAGGTCCGTTGATCCTGATGGGGCTGCATACCGGCAATTGGGAACTGATCTGGTCGATCGTGCACAGGCTGGGCATCGATGCAGCGCTGAACTACGCGCCACCGAACAGTCCTGCGCGGCACTGGATCGCAAGGCGCGTCCGGCAGCAGGCGGGAATATCCTTGCTACCGCCGGGAAAGACGGCCGTCCGTCCGGCGCTGAAACGTCTGCAGGATAGCGGCACCATCATCGTCTTCTGCGACGAGGGCCTGCGCGGAAAAATCCGGGGGCCGTTTCTTGGACGCAAGCCGCACGCGGACGGCAATCTTGCATTGGTCGCGCGGCTTGCCCGCCTGACTGGTGCACGGATCTGCCCGGTCTACACCCTGCGTACCGGCGGCGCGCAGTTCAGCTTCCATGCTCTGCCGGCCATCAGCCTTCCGCCGGAGGAACGATCCGGCGCGCGCCTGATGGAAGACGTCGTTCTTCTGAATTCGGTCATCGAGCCGGTCATTCGCGACCATCTCGACCAATGGTATTTTCTCGACAACGCGCTTTGACGGCTAGCTTGTAGCCAGCGTCATCCCGCACAACTCGGCGACCAGCGCCGCGAAACGCGAACCGGCAATATCGAGGGATCCGCTATTGTCGATCGTGATCACATCCGCATCGTCGAGAATATCCGGTGCCTGCCGCTGCAGGCGCTTCAGGATATCAGCCTCGCTCTCGCGCCCGCGCGCCACGAGCCGCTGAGCGAGCGCCTGCGGCGAAGCTGTGATATTGACGACCACGACCTTCGGGAACACCTGTCGGAACCGCGCAATCGCCCCGCGACTACCATTTGCGATCAGGATCCGCCCCGCACGCACGCGATCAAGTGCCGCGCACGGAATGCCATATTGCAGCCCGTGCGCCTGCCACGCGACGGCAAAATCGCCAGCGGCAAGCCGGGCGTCGAAATCACCTTCGGAAACACTCTCGTGATCCTCACCTCCGGCATCGGAGGGACGGGTAATCACCCGGCGAACGAAGTCGATCTCGGCGCGACTGGCGAAATGCTGCGCGACGAAACCGATGACGCTGTCCTTGCCGGCGCCGCTTGGTCCGACCACGACGATGATCGCACCTTGCCGATGGTCCGATGGATAGCCGTGCATCAGGCGACCCGCCGGCCTTCGCGCCAGACGGAACGAACGACAGGGATGCCCTCGTGACGCTGGACCCTAACGATATCGGCGCGCAGGCCGGTGGCAATCCGGCCGCGATCGGTGAGACCAACCGTGCGGGCTGGGGTCGCCGTGACCATGGCGAGCGCCTGCGGCAGGCTGACGCTTTCCAGCTCGTCCGACAGCACGAAGGGCGCGTGGATGAGGCTGAACGGCACGTAGTCTGAGGAGAGTACGTCGAGCACGCCGCGCTCGGCGAGATCGCGCGCTGCGATATTACCCGAATGCGACTTGCCCCGCACGATGTTCGGCGCGCCCATCAGCACGCTCAGGCCCGCGGCATGCGAGGCTTCCGCGGCTTCGAAGCTCGTCGGAAATTCCGCCAGCCGAATGCCGAAACCGACCGATTCCTCGACATGGGCGATGGTCGCGTCGTCGTGGCTCGCAATGGTGATGCCACGCTCGGCGCAGGCCCTGGCGATCTCGGTGCGATGCGGCGCGGCATATTTGGCGGAAAGCGCCTGCTGGCGGGCGCAGAATTCCGCGAAGGCCTCGTCCGTCATGCCGCGCTTGTTCTTGTAGTAGAGCGTGTACTGATCCATCGTCTGGAACTGCCGCTGGCCCGGCGCATGGTCCATCAGCGAAACGAGGCCGACCTGCGGATCGTTCTCGAATTCCAGGAAATGCGCGAGCACGTTGTCGGTCGAGACCTCGCAGCGCAGGTGGATGCGGTGGTCTGCCCGCAGACGATTTTCCTTGGCGGCTTGCGCCAGCGCGTCTGCCATGTCGCGCATCTCGCCCTGCTCGAAGCCGCCATCCTCGTCGGAGCCCATGCGCAGGCAGTCGAACACCGTGGTGATGCCAGACGTGACGACCTGGGCGTCATGTGCCTGGATCGCCGCCATCTTCAGCCAGCGAACGCCGGGGCGCGGCGAATAGTGGGCTTCCAGATGATCGGTGTGCAGCTCGACAAGGCCGGGGATGAGGTAATCGCCTTCGAAATCCTCGCCCGTGCGGCTAACGCCTTCGGAGATATCGGCGATCTTGCCGTCGCGGATGAGCACCGAGCCGGTGAGTATCTGGTCCTCGAGGACGACGCGGGCGTTGGAGAGAACGTTTTCAGCGGTCATGTCATGCCATCTTTCGTTTGGACGTGCCGCCAAGCGGCAAAAGCGAGTGAACGGTGAAAGGCGCGCCGCGCGCGTGCTCGGTAAACAGCGCCAGCGACGTGACGGCAAGCGGCTTGCCAATGAACCGCGCGAATGTCTGCTCCAGCAGGGCCCTCATCGAGGCCTGCCGCTCCACCGGCACGGGGCCGGTCAGCGTCATGTGGAACTGGAAGCTCTCGAACACATAGGGATAACCCCAGGAGAGCAGATTGCTGCGATGCACGTCGGTCAGTGAATCCGGCTTGCGCCGCGACAAATCGTCAGCCGTGAGAGGCGCTCGAAAGGGCTCGAAACGCCGCACCGTCTCATCGGCAAGCGCCTGCAGCTCGGGACAGTCGCCCGCCGGCACCAGAGCAAAAAACGGTCCGAGCTGCCCCAGCGCCATTTCCGGTATCTCGAAGCGGGCACATTCCTCGGCAAAACCATCGAAGGCAGTGAGCAGTTGCGCTTCGTTTCTCACTGGAGCAAGCGGAAAAGGCGCCTTCAGCGTGCCATGAAAGCCGTAGCGGCGCGGATCGGCGGTAAGCGCCGTCAGTTCAACCGCATCGAAATCGCCGGCGGCTTCAAGCCGCGTGGTTTCGCCGGTGAACGGGTTGCTGCCCAGCCATTTCGCCGCCGCAATCGTCAGCGGGTGGTCTTCGTCCGGCGTCGTATAGAATGCGTAGCGCACGGTCCATTCCCTATCGAGGATGTCACGGGAGCGTCGATCGGACGGGCCGATGAGACGCCGTCGCTACGCGCTTTTCGTGACATTATCGTGATGGCCGGCGATGAGCCGGCACGTTTTTCAATGTGTTTTCTGGCCCATCAGACGCGAGCGCAGAAGATTGGAGACGCTGTCGAATAGGAAGACGACGACGAGAATCAGGATAACCATGTAACAGACGTTTTCCCAGTCGGAATTCGTCCGCATCGCCTCCCAGAGTTTAAGGCCGATACCGCCCGCACCGACCGCACCGATGATGGTTGCCGACCGGGTGTTTGATTCCCAGAAATAGAGCGCCTGGCTGGCAAAAACCGGCAGGACCTGCGGCAGGACACCAAACCGCTGCACGGTCAGCGGCGCGGCTCCGACCGATTTCACGCCCTCGCGCTGCTTGTCGTCGATATTCTCCAGCGCTTCCGAATAGAGCTTTCCGAGCGTGCCGGTATCGGTGAAGAAGATCGCCGACATGCCGGCCAGCGGCCCGGGGCCGAAGGCACGGGTGAAGAACAGCGCCCAGATCAGCATATCCACGGACCGCAGGAAGTCGAAGACGCGCTTGGTCACCTGGTTCAGCACACCGTTGCGGGTGATGTTGCGCGCCGCAAGGAAGCAGAGCGGGAAGGCGACAATCGAGGCAAACAGCGTGCCGACAAAGGCCATGACGATGGTTTGCAACAGCTTGGTCCAGACGTCGAGATGCTGCCATTCGGCATTGTAAAGGATGTTATTCCAGGCGAGCGACAGGTTGGAGCGGCTCGGATCAAGGCGCTCGCCGCTGAAGATCAGGCTCGCCACTTCGCCAAAGGACTTGTTGAAGAACGGCGAGTTGATATCGAAAATGAAATTGGCCCAGCCGGGGAAGCGATTGTGGATGCTGATCTTCTCCACATCGACATCGGCCCAGCCAGTCATGCCGAAGGCGAGCGTGATCTTCTCGCCCGGCCGCTTCTGTGTTGCCCACTTTGGCAGGGCGCCTTCCGGCTGCACGCCGCGGCCTGGATCGAGATCGATCAGCAGTGTTTCGCTGTTATGCGTGACAGTCACCTTGCGATCGGCGACATCGATGCTGGTCGTGCGGTTGTAGCTGATCGTTGCGCGGCTAACGACCTCTTCGGTGCGCCGCCCAATTTTAGCTTCGGTCTGCGCGCCGCTGCCGACCACCGAATTCGGCGCCATGAAGCTCGAACCCTTCCTGGGCGCGGCCTGCTGAGTGACAGCCGGAGCATCGATGGTGCGCTCCGCAATCCTCGTCTCGATCTTGACCCACTCCGGCTTGGCATTCGGCCCGAGCGGCGAAAATCGTGGGTAGACGATC
Organism: Pararhizobium sp. A13; assembly: GCF_040126305.1. NCBI lineage: Bacteria > Pseudomonadati > Pseudomonadota > Alphaproteobacteria > Hyphomicrobiales > Rhizobiaceae > Pararhizobium > Pararhizobium sp. A13. The sequence continues at coordinate 832,667 of NZ_CP149510.1, forward strand.
TGCATTGCTCCATCGGCGGCGATCTTGATATCCGGGCGAACTTCGTAAGAGATCCAGTCGGCCAGGTAAGTGCCGGCGATGCCCCAATTGGCGTTCACGAGAACCTGGCCGATCGAGAAGAACCACCAGCTATAGATCATGTAGAAGGCGATGCCGGCAAAGATCAGGGCCGAGCGAATGCGCTTGCGCGACGAACCGTAGATCAGATGCGGATGGCGGACGGCGATTGCTTCCATCTCAGCGGCATTCATCATCGTGTTGACGGTCATGGTCCGCTCCTATTGTGCAAGCTGGAAGGCCTGGTCGCCGACGAGGCGGCGGCGCAACCATGCGGAGAATTGATCAACGGCAATGATCGTCGAGAACAACAGGATGATGATGGCGAGCGTCTTTGCCTCATGCCCCTGCCCGATCGACAGACGCAGCGGCTCGCCGATACCGCCGCCGCCGACAGCACCGATGATGGTCGAGGCCCGCACGTTGATCTCCAGCCGCAGCAGGAAATAACTGACGAAATTCGGCAGGACCTGCGGCACGATGCCGAACCAGACCCGCTCGATCCAGTTGCCGCCGGCGGCTCTTAAACCCTCATCCGGCTTCATGTCGGCATTTTCGACGACTTCGAAGAACAGCTTGCCCAGCGCTCCGATCGTATGGATCGACACGGCGATCATGGCCGGTATCGGCCCGAGCGACAGGACGGCGAGAAAGAAGCCGGCGATGACGACCTCCGGAAAAGCGCGCAATATTTCCATGAAGCGGCGCACAAGGCCGCGTACCCAAGGGTTCGGCATCAGGTTGCGGGCCGCAAAGAAGCAGAGGACAAAACCGAAGAACATGCCGAAGATGGTGGAGAAGATCGCGATGTTCAGCGTTTCCAGCATCTTGTAGAAATATTCGGGCACGTAGATCGCGTCCGTCAAATACATGCGGCCTTCGGGATAATTGTACTTGAGGCTGCCATCGTCATAGGGCGAGGGAAGATCGAAAATGGCGCGGCCGATTTCAGCGCCGTCGCGCGGCACGAGATCGCCGACGAAATCAAAGAAATAGGGCAACCGGTCGAAGAACTTGCCGGCATTGGTCTCGTTGGCAAACCAGAGAGACCCGGAAAGAGCCATGGCAAGCAGTGCGAGACCTATGAAAGTGTAGGTCCGGCGGCGGAGATTAAGCTCCTGCCAGTGGCGTTCGACCAGAGCGCCGTTGTCGCTCAAGGTCGGGGAAAGCGCTGACGTGGCCATAGAGTCTCCGGCAAAAGCGTGGCGGCTTCAGCGGACATCATGCCCCTGAAGCCTGTCCAGACGAGGAACGCTGGCCGGCAGGACCGGCCAGCGCTTTGCATTCAAGCGATATCAGCCGCCGATGGTCGACTTGCGGGCGTCGATGATCGGCTTGTAGAAGTCGGAGTTGACTTCGACGAAGCCCTTGTATTCGCCGCCTTCGACAGCCGCGAAGCAAGCCGCATCGGTCGTCGGCAGGTCGAGCATGAACTGCTTGAACTTGGCCTTGACATCGGCGCTGAGCGACGAACGGACAACGGTCGGGCCGTTCGGGATCAGCGGCGAGCGCCACAGTTCGACCAGGTCGTTCATGTCGAGGATACCCTTGTCGACCATCTTGCGCAGGTTGCCGGAGGTGTAGCCTTCCTTGAATTCGCCGATGCCCGAACCAAAGGTCGTGCCTGCGTCGAAGGTGCCCTTCAGCACTTCGAGAACGAGGTTTTCATGGCCGCCGCCGAAGCCGGTCTCGGCGAAGAATTCCTTGACCGGCATGCCGATCGTTTCCGGCAAGGTGACGTTCGGGATCAGGTAGCCCGAGGTGGAGTCCGGATCAGCGAAGCCGAGCTTCTTGCCCTTGAGGTCCTCGACCTTGGTGAAGCCCGAATCCTTGCGAGCGACCATGATCGAATAATAGCCGGTCGAACCGTCGATCTGTTCGGTGGTCAGGATCGGCTCGACGGCGTCAGCCTTGGCGAGGTAGATCTTGGCGTAGCCGGAAGCACCGAGTTCAGCAAAATCGAGCGTGCCACCCAGCAGACCCTGGATGACGCCGTCATAATCTGCCGCCGGGAAGAACGATACTTTCTCGACATTGAGCGCGGTCTTCAGGTGGTCGCCGAGGCACTGGAAGTTGCGCAGGCGGTCGGCTTCGTTTTCGCCGCCGATGATGCCGACGCGGAATTCCTTGAGGTCTTCGGCCTGAACGTGGCCGACGAGGGCAAAGAGCGCAACGGCGCTCAAAAGGGCTTTCTTCAACATAAGAGTCTTCTCCTGTTATCCCGGCCGTGCCGGTTCACATTCGGTTGCAAAGATGCGCCCGTGACGTGGGCTCTCG